>DATEGF010000329.1:0-13705 GCA_035280245.1 Allostellaceae bacterium | reverse complement strand
AAGCTTCGGCGCGCTCACGGTGGCGAGCGAGATCGATTTCCGGCTGGCGGCGGGCGCCCGGCACGCGCTCATAGGCCCCAACGGCGCCGGCAAGACCACCTTCGTCAACCTGGTGACGGGGGCGCTGCGTCCCAGCGCCGGCCGCGTGCTGCTCGGCGGCGAGGACGTAACCACGCTTTCCCAAGCGCGGCGCGTCAAGCGCGGCCTCGCGCGCACCTTCCAGATCAACACGCTCTTCCGGGGCCTGAGCGTGCTGGAGAACGTCGCGCTGGCGATCGGCGAGCGGCGCGGGGTGGCGGGTGAGCTCATCCGGCCGGCGGGGCGGCGGAGCGGCGTCGCCGAGGAGGCTTACGCGGCGCTGGAGCGGCTCGGCATCGCCGACGAGGCGAGCCGGCTGGTGCGCGAGCTTCCCTATGGCCGGCAGCGGCTGGTCGAGATCGCCGTGGCGCTCGGTCTCGAGCCCAAGGTGCTGCTGCTGGACGAGCCCGCCGCCGGCGTGCCCGGCACCGAGAGCGGCATCATCGTCGAGACCATCGAGAGCCTGCCCAAGGAGATCGCGGTGCTCATCATCGAGCACGACATGGACCTCGTGTTCCGGATCGCGCGGCGGATCACGGTGCTGGTCCAGGGCTCGGTGCTGGTCGAGGGAACGCCCGAGGAGATCGCGGCCGACCCGCGGGTGCGCGAGGTCTATCTGGGCGAGCGGGCACACGCATGAGCGGCGGGCTCAGCCTCCAGCGCGTGCGCGCCGGGTACGGCGAGACCGTGGTGATCGACGGTCTCTCGCTGGAGCTCCCGGAGGGCGGCACGCTCGCCGTTCTGGGCCGCAACGGCGTCGGCAAGACCACGCTGCTCGCGACCATCATGGGGCACACGACGCTCCACGGCGGCACGATCCGCGTCGACGGCCAGGCGATCGAGGCGCTGCCGCCTTACCGGCGCGCCGGGCTAGGCCTCGGCTACGTGCCGCAGGAGCGCGAGATCTTCCGCTCGCTCACGGTGGCCGAGAATCTGCAGGTCGCCGCGCAGCCGGGCCGCTGGACCGGGGAGCGGGTCTTCGAGTTCTTCCCGAGCCTCGCCGAGCGCCGGCACCACTGGGGCAACCAGCTCTCGGGCGGCGAGCAGCAGATGCTGGCGATCGGGCGCGCCCTCATGGGCAACCCCAGCCTCCTGCTGCTGGACGAGCCGCTCGAGGGCCTGGCGCCGGTGATCGTCGACGCCGTGCTCGCCGGGATCGACCGGCTTCGCCGCGAGGCCTCCCTCGCCTTCATTCTTGTGGAGCAGCACGCGCGGCTCGCGCTCGGCGTCACAGAGCAAACGATCGTGATCGAGCGCGGCCAAATCGTGCACGCGGGGGCGAGCGCCGCGTTGCTTGAGACGCCGGAGCGGCTGGGAGCGCTGATGGGCGTGGCAGCGAGGAGCGCTGGACGAGTGAGCACGAGAAGCTGACGCGTGGCATCGGCGACGGCGTTGTGCAGCGCTACCACTTCAACCGCGTGATTGAATCGATATCGCGGCCGCGCCAGAGATCGCTGGTTGTGCGCTCGACCGCGGCAACGGCCTCAACCGGTAAGGCCGTTATACTCGAGATACGCCTTCACGATCGCATCCGCCTCTTGAGTATCGCCCCTTTTCGGCAGCGGAAATTTGCGCTTGGGCGGCTGAGCCGGCACGCCGATCCCCGTGCAGAGCCAATCGGCGATCATGCCCATGCTCTTCGGGTCCTGCAGGTCCTCGTACCAAACCGTGCGCACCCTGTCCGGCGCGAGCGTCGCCTCGAGCCGGGTCATGTCGCGGTCCTGACTGAGCACCAAGGCCCAGCAATGCGTGATCCGCGGAGCGAGGACGCTCATGTCCGAGGCCGTCACCCGCGCGTGATCATCACCCGGGATTACATGCCACTGCCCCGTGGACACCGCACGCATCAGCGAAACCGCCTGACGCAGCGTGTCGTAGCGGCGCATCAGCAGGACCTTGTCCATACCCCTGAGGAGCACGGTTGCGGTTTCCGGGTTCCCGCCGGTGATGGGACCCAGCTGGGGGACGCCGATCTTGATGCCGAAAATGCCATTCGACACGGTCCTGTGTCGGTGAAGCTCGCGGCCGTATCGATCGAGCCGGACGTTGCCATCAGCTTCGAGACAACCCCACCGCACTGCCAGTTGCGGCATGCGGTTTTCGTGAAAGTACTCGAGGGGGAATCCGATGCCCTGCTGGCGCAGATAAGCTGCCACCAGCTCGCTTCCGGTGCGTGCCTGCGAGAGGATGGCATAGCGCAGCAGGGGCGGCCGCGCTTCTTTGACGTCCATTTCCTCGGAATAGAGCGAGCGAAAATAGTTGGCTTCGGCCTGGCCTGAGCGCTCTGTGTACATTGGGTGGATCTTGGGATCGTTGCCTACAGTAAAATCGGCTTAGCCCGCCGCTCGAGGAAATGCGTTGGGCCTGAGCGCCTCGGTTCAGCCCGCAATGCCGTTATAGTCGAGATAGGCCTTCACGATCGCATCCGACTCTCGGGTGTCGCCCCTCTTCGGCAGCGCAAATTTGCGCCCCTCCGGCTGCGCCGGCACGCCGATCCCCGCGCAGAGCCAATTGGCGATCGCGTCCATGGCTTTTGGATCCTGCAGGTCCTCGTACCACACGGCGAGTACCCTGTCCGGCGGGAGCGTCGCCGTGAGCCGGGTCATGTCGCGCTCCATACCGACCACCAGGGCCCAGGAATGCGTGATCCGCGGGGAGAGTACGCTCATCTCCGTGTCCGTCACCCGCTTGTGATCATCACCCGGCATCACGTGAAACTGCCCCGTCGATACCGCGCGCATCAGTGATATCGCCTGACGCAGCGTGTCGTGGCGACGCATGAGGAGGACCTTGTCGAAACTCCTGAGGAGACCGACCGCCGCATCGGGCTTCCCGCCCGTGATAGACCCGAGCTGGTCGACGCCAATCTTGATGCCGAAAATGCCGTTGGACGTGGTCCTGTGTCGCTCCAGCTCGAGCCCGAATCGATCGAGCTTGATAACGCCACTGGCATCAACACAACCCCATCGCTCCGCCAGGAGCGGAACACCGTTCGGGTGAAAGTACTCGAGGGGCAATCCGATGCCCTGCTGGCGCAGATAAGCTGCCACCAGCTCGCTGCCCGTGCGTGCCTGCGAGAAGATGGCGTAGCGCAGCCGGGACGGCGGCGCGTCCTTGACGTCCATCTCCTCGGAAAAGAGCGAGCGAAAATAGTCGGCTTCGGCCTGGCCTGATGTCTCGGTGTGCTGGGGATACATGGGCGAGGAAGTTTGTGGATCGCGGCCGCTGAGCTCCCGGATGATAGCAGCGCGTCGGGGATTTCGCGAGATTTCGAGCGATCGGCCCTCCGCATCACCCCGACCGATTGGCGCTGGATGACGGCGTGACCTTGGCGCCGTGCGTTGCCATCAGGTCAGGTGCATCCACCCTCTCACTCGAATCTCGCCCGAGCGTCGGGACGCTCCACCCGACGGAGCCTGACCCTATCGGGCGTCGGCCAAAACACACAGCCCGCCAACCTTTCGGTTGGCGGGCTGGTCGGATCAACGTGTTCGTCTAGGCGTACGCTAGAACTTGAACTGCGCGGACACCTGCACGCGGGTCAAATCTCCCTCCTGACCGCTCTGCAGCGTACCCCGCATCTTGATGAACTCAATACCGAAGTTCGTCTGCGGTACGGGGCTCCAGATCAAGTTCGCATGCGCCGTCCAGGTGCTCTTGAACAGCAGCGTGTTATTGAGGGACGAATGGCTCGGTCCCGAGACCGTAGAGCTGGTCGCGAAGTGGTTGTCCTGATGCCAATAGCTGCCGGCGATGTTGCTGCGTAACGTATCCGTCCAGAAGTGCGTGTAGTTCGCCGCCACCAACCAGCTCGGAATGGTATGGATCTGGTTGTTGACGGTGCACACCACCGGGCCGCAGCCATCGAACAAGAAAATGTCGGGTGTCGGCGGGCCGTCGCTGTTGACATAGCGGCCCGCACCCTCGCCATAAGCGGCTTCCCACGCGAGCGAGTCTTTGCCGATCGGGACGTTCCAGTTACCTGAGAAACCGACCGCCCAGCCGAACTCGGAGCTGCTGTAGCCGTGGTAGGTTTTCGTGCTTTGCCCGTTGTGCCAATAGAGGTCACGAAGCACGGCGTGCAGGTTCAAGTGTCCCCATGGCGCGTTGTAGACCAACGCCGTCGTGAAGTCGGGGATCTTGTCGCCCTGCCTCGGCGACGAGCCGAACGTCGTCACCGTGCTTCCGGCGTCGATATTGAACGCCTGCGTCTGCGGATTCTCGGCGGCGACTGCCCACGTCAGGCCATTGCCGAAATCGAAGGTATACCGCACCTGCGGCTGGCGGGTGACGCCGGTCGCCTGCGCGCCGCCGAAGTCCAAGGTCTCGGCCTCGGCCGCGCCGTCGCGGAAGAGCGACAGGGTCTGACCGGCGAGGAACGGGCCCAAGGTGCCGTACGCTTGGCGCAGACGGAAGCCGTAGGAGTTGGAGTTGACCTTCAAGCTGCCGGAGTTGCTGAGACCGTTCGGATTGGTGAAGTCGCCTTCGATGAAGGTCTTCAGCTCGCCGTAGGCCGTCGGTGTGCGCGTCTCGATGTTGAACCGCGACTCCGACGCCGTCATCTGCGAGACGCCGTGGATGTGGTGTGACTTGTCCGCGTTGAGTTGCACAAAATCGCTGGGCTCGTCGCAATCGCGGCCCGGGATGCAAATCCTCTTGCTGTCAAACGACACACTGAATGGGCCAGCGCCGCCGTTGATCGTCTGCATCGCGCTAAAGTCGTAGGTGTAATCGAACTTGATGTAGCCGCCGACTTTGAACGAGGTCTGCGTGCCCGGCACCAAGAAGGAGCCTGGGAACGAGCCGGCGCCTGGCGCGCCTTGCGCGTGAGCGCCCTGCATGCCCGTGAGCAGCGCTACCGATGCCGTCAGGCTCCCCAAGGCCGTCGCGGCTGTCAGTTTCCGAATTTTCATCTGTTGACCCCCAAAGCCAATTGATTCATCCGTCCGCGAAAGGATGGGCTCCCTTCGGCTTTGGCAAGATGACCTGTTTCCGAACTCCTAAACAAGGCGAATTCGGCTCCTTCCGCGCATTTCTTGAAAGCTGTGGTGAATTTGCAACACTTCGGCCGCATTGTGGCTGGGCGGCCAAAGCCGTCCTGGCGGAGCGGGAACCGCGCTTGGAGCGCCGGGATCATTCTGGAAGCTCTGTAGATTACATCGATAAATCAATAGAATAATGGGCCATTTACGGAAATCGGCTCGATGAAGCGAGCCGTTCCGCTTTTTGCGGCAGATGCTCTATCGTAAAAGCTGGACTGCGAGGAGCCCGATCTCATTCACGCGATCCGTCTGCTTCAAGGAGGATTACATCAGTCGCCCGATCCATCCTCACCCTCCCCTCTGCGGCTTGTGCGAGTCCGACACCCAAACGCCCAAATCGGGCGCTAGGGCAAGCGCTTGATTGACCGCGGAGAGCGCCGCGTCGGGAACAAGCCGGCAAAACCAGCGCCGAACGCGGATGCCGACTCTGGCTTGCCTGCGCAGCCCGCAAGAATGCCTGACGCGAGTTTGCGAGTCGAAGGCCCCGACGCGCTGTTTCAGCTGGGGATCCTCGCAGGACAGGCCGGACGCCTCTCCGATGCGGACCGCTACCTCAGCCAAGCAACGGCGCTGCGGCCGCGGGCACCGACCTTCCACCACGCACTAGGTCTATTGCGGACCGCCCAGCGCCGCTTTGCCGAGGCACTGGCTTGCCACGACAAGGCGCTGGCGCTCGACGCCACCTACCTCGGCGCCCTCGTGGGGCGGGCGGACATGTTGCACGAGTTGGGTCGCCTCGCCGATGCGGAGGAAGCCTATCGAAGCGCGGCGGCCGGCGCTCCCGGTGTACCCGAGGTTCTCTTCGGCCGGGCGACGGTGCTCGCTGACCTCGGCCGGCTCGACGAGGCTGTGAAGACCTATCGCGAGGTGCTCGCACTTGGCCGGGGTTCCGCCGAAGCGCATGTCAATCTCGGCATTGTGCTGCGGGACCTTGGCCGGCTGGAGGAGGCCGCGGCCGAGTTCCGAGAGGCTCTCGTGCTCAAGCCCGACATCGGCCACGCGGTAGTCGAGCTGGTGGCGGCGCTCTGCGCGCTGGGCCGGTCAAGGGAGGCGGTCGATCGAGCAAACGACGCGATGCGCCGAGATCCGCAATCGCCCGATGCATGTCGTGCCTTCGCCATAGCGGTCACGCGGGTCGGCCCATCGGACCACGGCGCCGAAACTGCCAATTTCCTCGAGCGCTGCTTTTCGAGAGACGACCTGGAGCACGATGACCTCGCGAAGCCGAGCGCCGCGCTGCTTCGGCGGAAATACGGGATCGAGCCATCGCCGGCCGGCGCGGCGCGCCAAGCCGTCGATGGCGCGATCGCGGCTGGCGGCAGCGCCGGATGCCTCGCCGATCCTTTGCTCCTGCGCCTCCTGGCTGCGACGGTCAACACCGATCTCGCGCTCGAGGGGTTCCTGACCGAAGTCAGGCGTCAGCTTCTCCTGGCGCGGGATCTCCCGGCGAGTCTAAGCCCATTTCTTGCGGCGATGGCGTTGCAAAGCTTCAACAATGGCTACGTGTTCGCGATCGACGCGGAAGAAGAAGAAGCGCGCGTGGCCGCGCTGCGCTCCAAGCTCGAAGGGGCGCTGCGGCGCTCTGTCGCGCTCGAGCCGATCGTGGAGCAGAATTTGCTGCGTTTCGCGCTTTACGAGCCGATCACCGGGCTCGCGGACGCGAAGCGGCTTCTCGACGCGACGATCTCGCCTACTTCGCCGCTGAAGACGGTTCTCGCACATTGCCTTGCCGATCCGCTCGAGGAAGAGGAGCTCGCCCGCGAGGTTCCGAGCCTCGGTGCGATCGAGAACTCGGTGTCTCGAGCGGTGCGTGACCAATACGAGGCGTATCCCTACCCCCGGTGGCTGTCCTTGCCTCGCGTCGTGCCCGTCAGTCTGCCCGCAATCCTGCGCCGGAAGTTCCCTCACGCCTCCCTGCCGCCATTCCTCGAAGGGCCCATCGAGATCCTCGTCACCGGGTGCGGCACGGGGCGACAGCCGATCGCGACGGCGCTCGCCGTCGCACAGGCGCGCGTGCTCGCGGTCGATCTATCTCTCAGAAGCCTCGGTTATGCGAGGCGCATGGCACGTCGACTCGGCGCCTCTACGGTGAGCTTTCTGCACGCCGACCTGCTGGCGCTCGGGCAGCTGGGCCGTGAGTTCGCCGTCGTGGAAGCCGTGGGCGTGCTCCACCACATGGAAGACCCCATGGCCGGCTGGCGTGTGCTTTGCCGGCGGCTTCGACCCGGCGGCCTCATGCGCATCGGGCTCTACAGCGCGCTCGCCCGAGCCGAGGTGGCCGCGGCGCGCGAGCGCATCGCGGACCTCGGAATTGGGTCAACGCCGCGGGAAATACGAGCCTTCCGCCAGCGCGTGCTGTTTGGGGACGCGAGCAGTGGCCTGCCAGGGCTCGCACTGTCGAAAGACATGTACGATTTGAACGGCTGCAGGGACCTGCTATTTCACGTTCGGGAGCATCGTTTCAACCTGCTCGAGTTGCGTGAAATGTTGGAGGCCCTTGGTCTCGACTTCCTGGGTTTTGAACTCGACAACGAGGCAGTCTTCCGCCGCTACAGGACTAGCCATCCCGACGATCCCGCGATGACTGACCTCGCGCGCTGGGCACGATTCGAAGAGTCGCAGCCCGGTATTTTCCAGGGGATGTATGTCTTCTGGTGCCAAAAAAACCGCCGCGGTCGAGGGGAACAATGCTGAGGAGCATCACGTCGACGCTGCGGGAAACGATGCACCGGGCGGTGAGGGCACACCAATCCGGCGATCTCGACGAGGCGGCGCGGCTCTATAATCGCGTGCTCCGGGCCGTACCGAATCAGTTCGACGCGCTGCATTTGCTGGGCGCCGTAGAAGGGCAACGCGGCCGGCACGGCAAGGCCCATCAACTGCTTTCGCAGGCGGTGAAGATCAATCCTGGCTCCGCTGAGGCGCTGAACAATCTGGGCAACGTCCTCTGGAAAATGAGGCGTTACGAGGACGCTGCGAGCGCATTCGAGAAGGCCCTGAGAATGCGGCCGAACCTGGTTCCCGCGCTCAACAATTGGGGCAACGCGCTGAGGCGCGACGGCCGGTACGAGGAAGCGCTCAAAGCCTATGCCAGCGCGCTCGCACTAGAGCCGGGCTACGCCGCAGCACTGAGCAACTACGGAGACGTACTGCAGGATCTCGGGCGAACCGAGGAAGCGATTGCCTGGCACGACAAGGCACTCGCGATTGACCCACGCGATCCGAAGGCACTCACCAATCGCGGAATTGCGCTGCAGAGCCTCTTGCTGATCGATGAAGCGCTGGAGATGTACACCGCCGCGCTGGCGATTGATCCCGATTTCAAGGCCGCCCAATACAACGAAGCCGTCTGCCGCCTGCTCACTGGCGACTTGTCACGCGGCTGGCCGAAATTCGAACTCCGATGGGAAACCGAGGCGGATGACGCGGGAAGGCGAGACTTGCCAAAGCCGCTGTGGCTCGGCAACGAAGAGTTGGCTGGAAAATCCATTCTGCTTCACGCCGAGGAAGGTTTCGGCGATACCATCCAGTTCTGCCGCTACGCTCCCCTGGCCGCGCGGAAGGGTGCCCGCGTCATTCTCGAGGTGCCGGCGCTTCTTAAGTCGCTCATGCGGAGCCTGGACGGCGTCGATGTCCTGATCGATGACGGCGAGCCACCGCCGTCATTCGATTTTCATTGTCCCCTGATGAGCTTGCCTTTGGCCTTTGGCACTACTCTCGAGAGCATTCCGTCGGCCGCACGCTATCTCGCGGCGGATCCCGCGCAAGTCGCACTATGGCGCGAAAGGCTGACGCGGTTTGCCGGCGCCAAAGTGGGGCTTGCGTGGGCTGGCAATCCGCGGCGACACGATGCTCCGGCATATCTCATGGACCAGCGGCGCTCGATGCGCCTGAGCCAATTCGGTGCACTCGCACAACACTCCGGGGCAACCTTCATTTCCCTGCAGAAAGGCGAGCCCTCCAATCAGGCAACTTCACCGGCAGCGGGCCTGCACGTGGTCGATTGGACAGAGGAGTTGCTGGATTTTGCAGACACGGCCGCGCTGGTGGAAGCGCTGGATCTGGTCATCTGTGTCGATACATCCGTTGCGCACCTCGCCGGCGCCCTGGGCAAGCCTGTCTGGATGCTAAGCCGCTTCGAATCGGAATGGCGCTGGTTGCTTGATCGAGCGGACAGCCCCTGGTACCCGACCATGAAAATCTTCCGCCAGCCGAGCCGCGGCGACTGGGAGGCAGTGGTCGAGCAGGTTTCGGCCGAGCTCGGGCGTTGGGCCGGACCCCGGGCCCAGCCTTGACATTCGACGCCTCCCCGCGCGGGAGGGTTTAGCTAGGACAGGAGATGGAGGCAGTTAGCGTGCGCAGTTCCGAGGAACGACAGACGGGCGGACATCCCTCCGCCCCGGGCGAGCTCGTCGAGCAGGCGCGGGCGCTCCACCGCGCAGGAAATCTTGACGCTGCGGAGGGGCTTTATCGGGAGGCGCTCGCGCAAGACGAGGAGCATGCCGAGGCGCATCAGCTCCTCGCGGTGATCGCTGGCCAGCGCGGCCGGTTCGACGAAGCGATCGCAGGGTTCCGCCGCACGATTGCGCTCGATGGGCCGACCCCAGACCGGCTCTACAACTTGGCCGAGGCATACCGGGTCTCCGGAGACTTCCAGTCGGCGCTCGACGCCTACAACCAGACCCTGGGCATCGATCCCTCCTATATCGACGCCTATCAGGGAGCCGCCGGCATCGCGAAGGAGGCGGCCGAACGCGCTCGGGCCCGCGGAGATTCGGCGTCCGCCCAGCAAATGCGCAAATTGGCGGCTCACTACCTGCTTGGGCTCGGACATGCCCACCTCCGCGTCTCTGGCGTCGCCGCCGCGGAGCGGGCCTATCGCGAGGCCGTCGCGCTCGATTCGGATAACGCCGAGGTGCATAACTGCCTGGGAACGATCGCACTCGAGACCGCGAGACCCATCGAAGCGGAACGGTTCTACCGCCGCGCCCGGGAGATCGAGCCGCGAACGCCGCTCTACCTCAACAATCTCGGTCGATCCCTCCTCAGTCAGGTGCGCGTTCGGGAAGCCACGGAGTGTTTCAAGCAGGTAATCGCATCGGATCCGACTTTTGCGGATGCCCGGACCCATCTCGAGGAGCGGATCCTTCCGTGGCTTCACTACCGCTCGGACCTCGAGCCTCGCACCGTATCTGCGGCCCATCGAGAGTGGGGGCAAAAGGAAATTGAGCGCGCCGCGGCCATTGCCGCGACCCCGTCGCACTACGCGAATTCGCGCGATCCGGACCGGCCTCTTAGGATCACCTATGTCGGTCTCGACACCAGCTCTCGCCTAATGCAGAGCTGCCTTGAACCGCTCATCGCAAATCATGATCCCCGCCAGATCAGTACGGCCGTTTACGTCACGGCAGGAAAGTCGGTTGCGGATCATCGGTGGATCAGAAAGCTCACGTCTGAACTCCGGGTAGTCGGACTGCGGCGTGCCCAGGAAATCGTCAAGCTGATTCATGCGAGCGGTACCGACATCATGATCGATCTCGCCGGGCACAATCCGCACAACCGCCTCGACGTCTTCGCGACCAAGCCTGTGCCCTTGACCGTGACCTGGCTCGGTTATCCCGATTCCACCGGACTTTCGAACGTCGACTATCGAATCACGGACGAAGTCTCGGATCCCGAAGGCGCGGAGGATTTCTACACGGAGCGCCTCTATCGCCTGCGGGGAGGGTCACTCGCTTACAGACCGCCAGAGACGACCCCGGACATTGGCGAGTTGCCGGCCCGCGCCCCGGGCGGGGTCGTGTTCGGCAACTTCGATGATCCGCGAAAGATTTCACCCGAGTGCATCGGGACGTGGAGCGTAATTCTTGAGGCGCTACCCGATGCGCGGCTCATCCTGGCGGCTCCCGAGTTTGCCGACACCGCCTTCGCGGAGCGGGTTCGATCCGATTTCCAGAACGCTGGCATCGCTCCCGAGAGGCTCGATCTCCGGTCAACGCAGGGTGAATTGCAGGAGAGCCTTGGCGCCTATGCCGAAGTTGACATTGCTCTCGACACATTTCCCTTCAATGGCGCCCCCAACACGATCTGTGAAGCGCTTTGGATGGGGGTGCCGGTGATCAGTCTCTACGGCAACCGGCCATGGGGGCGCACGAGCGGGGCCTTGCTCGCCCAAGTGGGGCTGGAGCGGATCGATTCGCACACGCCCGAGGAATATGCGGAAACGGCGATCGAGCTTGCCCAAGATCTCGATCGGTTACGCTCGCTCAGAGCCGGCATGCGCGAACGCATGCGCGTCTCCCCGTTGATGGACGAGCGTGGTTTCGCTCGTCGGTTCGAGGCAGCGCTGCGCGACATGTGGCGGCAGTGGTGCGCCACCGCGGCCTGACCATATGAATCTCGGAAACGCTTGTTCCAGGCGCGGCGGCTAGGCTATAGGCTGAGTGGGCCGAGACAAGCTCGCTTGTGCAGGGTGCAGATATGGTACTTCGCCGCGCCGACATGGAGGACGCGCCGGCTTATGAGCCGCCGCGCTCGAACACCGAGCGACAGCTTGCGGAGATATGGCAGGAGAGCATCGGTATCGACAGTATCGGCGTCCACGATGATTTTTTTCTGGTCTGTGGCAGCTCGTTGGTGGCTGCCATCATCTTTGCGAAGATTCAAAAGCAGTTCGGCGTGAAGCTGCCGCTGTCGCTGCTGGTCTCAGCGCCCAGCATCGCACAGCTGGCGCCGCGCATCGATGAGCGTAAGTCTCAGGGTTGAGCCATGCTGATCCCGGTGCAGACGGAAGGGCGCAAGCCGCCCCTCATTCTGGTGCATGGAATGTTCGGCGTCTTGCCATGGCGGCGCGGGCGCGCGCTGGCCGAATTCCTCGGCCCTGACCAGCCGCTCTATGGGATCGAGGCACCGGGCTTCGACGGCAGTCGGAAACCCCACGAGAAGGTCCCGGTAGCCGCCAACGAATACCTCGGCGAGATGCGTCGCGCGCGACTGCGGCCTCCCTTTGTGGTGACCGGCGTCTGCGGCGGCTGCATCATGGCCCTTCAGCTCGCACAGAACCTGGCGGTCGCAGCGCAATACGCGGGTGAACCGCCGCCGGTTCCTCTGCTGATCTTGATTGACCCGCCGGGCCTCCCGGGACACGAGTTCAACCCGAGCGATCTGGCGGATGCGGCCGACCTGCTCCGGGAACGCGTGGGCAATTGGTTCTCGGAGGCGCGTGGCCGGCTCACCGATATCCCGTTCGACATAGACGATCCGAAACAACTCGCGATCGCAACCGAAGTCGGCGCCATGGTGGAATGGTCGATCAGCACCTATCACCCAGCGCCCTATTCTGGGCGGGTGCAAGTTCTCGCCATAGAGCCCATCGCGCAGTTGGTCGATCGACCCCATTGGCCCTGGCGAAAGGTTCTCACGGGAGACTGGGGCCTGGGCACCCTCCAGTGTCAGCATCACGAGATATTCACGACCCACACTCTCGAAGTGTTCCGGTGGCTTAAGGGTCGTCTCGATGAGCTGCCGCCGGGGCAGGCGACCGATAAAAGGCCTGCGGCGGGATCGTGAACCTCGCGGACGTCATCGCGCACCACGCGGCCGCCCGGCCCGAGGTGGTGGCGCTTCTGGATGGCGACCGCCGGCTGACCTACCGCGAACTCGATGTCCGGATCCGCCAGGGCGCCGCGCAGTTTCGCTCCCTGGGCATCGAGCCCGGCGACGCGGTCGCGATCTGCCTCAAGGACACGGCCGATCATGTGATCGCCTTCCTCGCCGTCGCGCGGCTCGGCGCGGTCTCGGTTCCGATCGACTGGCGCGCGCCGCCGGCAGAGCGCGCGCGGGTAGCGCAGGGATTCGGAGCGAAGCTCGCCTTGACCGAGGCCGGTCGCGTCGCAGGCATACCGACCCGCGCACTCGACACGAGCTGGCACGCCGAGGTAGAGCGGCGATCCGTCTCGCAGGAATTCCCCGCCGACGCCGATGCGCCCCTGATGATCGGGCTGACCTCGGGCACCACCGGCGCCGTCAAGGGCATGCTGGTGACGCACCGGCAGATGCATGCGCGGGCGCGACCGTTTGACGACCTCCTGAGTGACCGGCCACACCGCTATCTCTCGGCATCGCCCCTCGCCTTCAGCGCCGGCCGGAACTATTGCCTGACGCACCTCATCAAGGGCCACACGGTGATCTTTCACCCCTCGCT
The DNA here is from genome assembly GCA_035280245.1 of Allostellaceae bacterium. Classification (GTDB taxonomy): domain Bacteria; phylum Pseudomonadota; class Alphaproteobacteria; order ATCC43930; family CGMCC-115725; genus DASZHJ01. The sequence goes on along the minus strand of DATEGF010000329.1, from coordinate 382 downwards.
CTTCACGGCGGAGGAATACGTGGAGGCGATCAACCGGCATCGGGCGACCGTGGGCTTCCTAGTGCCCACGGTGGTCCGCTGGTTGCTCGACCTGCCGCGAGGCAACGGCCCACTGCTGCCGAAGGTCGAGGTGTTGATGTGCGGCGGGGCGCCGCTGCGCGCCGACGAGAAGCGCGCGATGCTCGCCCATATCACGCCGAACTTCTACGAGTTCTTCGGCACGATCGCCACGGGGCCGATCTCGTTTTTGCGGCCGAGCGAGATGACGGTGAATTCCGAGAGCGACGGCCGCCCCGCGGCCGGCTGGGAGGTCGCGATCGTCGACGCGGACGACCGGCCCGTCGAGCCCGGCCGCACCGGGCGGCTCCGCGCGCGAGGGCCC
>DATEGF010000328.1:0-12291 GCA_035280245.1 Allostellaceae bacterium | reverse complement strand
TCGACGCGCAGGAGGATATCCTCTCCCTCCTGCTCCTGCTTGCGCAGCGAGCGAACGGCCCAGAGGGACTTGGTGTAGGGCTTCTGGGGATCGCTCAGCATCTGGCGCGTAGGCGCCTCCTCCACCAGCTCGCCATAGCGCAGCACCATGACGCGGTCCGCCATCTGCGCCACCACTGCGAGATCATGCGAGATGTAGATCGCGGCCGTGTGAAGTTGCCGCACCACATCCTTGATCGCAGCCAGCACCTCGATTTGGGTGGTGACGTCGAGCGCCGTCGTCGGCTCGTCGAAGATGATAAGATCGGGGCGGCACGCCATCGCCATGGCGGTCATGGCGCGCTGGAGCTGGCCACCGGAGACCTGGTGCGGATAGCGGTAGCCGATGGTCTCGGCATCGGGCAGGCGCAAGCGGCGGAACAGGTCCACGGTGGTACGCTTGGCCTCGTCCTCGCCGGTGATGCCATGTCCGATCGAGGCCTCGACGCACTGGTCGATGAGCTTGTGCGCGGGGTTGAATGAGGCGGCCGCGGATTGAGCCACGTAGGCGATCCGAGTGCCCCAAAGATCCCGCTTCTTTTCCTCGCTAGCCTGGAGCAGATCGATGTCGTCGAACCGCACGCTGCCGCCGCTGATGCGGCAACCCGGCCGCGCGTAGCCCATGGCCGCGAGCCCGATGGTCGATTTCCCGGCACCGGATTCACCGATCAGGCCCAGCACCTCGCCGCGCCTCAGCGTCAGTCCGACTTTCTTGACGATCGGATGCCAGCGATTGTCGCTCTGGCCCTCGATATAGAGGTCTTTGATCTCGAGCAGGGTTGCGCCCGCGCTCACCGGCGACTTCGCTCGATCGATCGACTTGCTAACGCTCATCCTTGAGCCCGCTCGTCTTGTGCAGGAACCAATCTACGACGAAGTTTACCGCAACCGTGAGCAACGCAATGGCGCCAGCCGGCAAGAGCGGCGTCACGTCGCCATAATTTATGAGCGTGGCATTCTCGCGCACCATCGAGCCCCAATCCGCGGTCGGCGGCTGGATGCCGAGCCCCAGGAACGACAGCGCGGCAATCGTCAGGAACACGAAGCAGAACCGGAGGCCGAACTCCGCCACCAGCGGCGGCAAGATATTCGGCAGGATTTCGCGCGTCATGATCCAGCGGAGCTTCTCACCCTGGAGCCGCGCTGCCTCGACAAAGTCCAGCACCACCACATTCATGGCGACCGCGCGTGTCAACCGGAAGACACGCGTCGAATCCAGCACTGCGATGATCAGTATGAGGTTGATGATCGACGACCCGAAGATAGACAGCAGCATCAGCGCGAAGATGAGCTGTGGGATCGCCATCAAAATGTCAACCGCGCGTGCCAGAAGCTGATCTATCCAGCCGCCAAGGATCGCCGCGAAGAGCCCGAGCACACCGCCGATCGTGAACGAGAGAGCGGTCGTCATGACGGCAATGCCGATCGTATTGCGCGCGCCGAAAATGAGCCGCGAGAGCAAATCCCGCCCGAGCTGGTCGGTGCCCAGCAGGAAGTCTCCACCCCACTCCTCATAGGCCCCGCCGACAATCTCGGCCTCGCCGTAGGGCGCAATCAGCGGCGCGAAAATCGCCACGATCAGATAGATCGCGATCACCGTCAGGCCGAACCAGGCGCTCGGCGGCGCCTGCTTGAGGGCCCGCCACGCGGCCGGAAGCGCGGACCAGCGCGGAACCCTCGGTCCCGGCGAGGTTTCGACGATGTCCGCGGGTTCGGCGCTCATCGCGGATGCAGGAGTCTGGGGTTCGTCACGATGGAGACGATATCGGCAAGCAGATTGAGCCCGATATAGGTCACCGCGAAAATGAGCGCGCAAGCCTGCACGACCGGGATGTCGCGAGCCGACACGGAGTCCACCATCAGCTGCCCGATGCCCGGATAGACAAACACCACCTCGACCACGACCACGCCGACGATCAGATAGGCGAGATTGATCGCCACCACCGTCGCGATCGGAGCCAGGGCGTTGGGTAGCGCATGCTTGTAAATGATGCGCCCGGGCGAAACGCCCTTGAGCCGGGCCGTCTCGATGTATGGGCTCGCGAGGATGTTGATGATCGCCGCTCGGGTCATCCGCATCATGTGCGCGACGATGACCAGAATCAGGGTCATTGATGGCAGCGCGCAGCGCGCCAGTCGCTCCAGGAACGGCGTATCGGCGCTGACGTTCGCGAGCGAGTAGAAGATCGGGAACTGGATCGCGAGGAACAGCATCAGGATATAGGCGACGAAGAACTCGGGTACGGAGATCGATGTCAGCGTCACGATGTTGACGATGCGGTCGAACAGGCTGTTCCGATAGAGCGCGGCGAGCATCCCCAGCACCAACGAGAGAGGCACCGCGATGGCAGCCGCCATGCCCGCGAGAAACAGCGTGTTCATCAATCGCGGCACGACGAGAGACACCACCGTGCGGACATGACCGCCGGCGAGCGCGCCAGCGCTCGAGAAGGATTCGCCAAAGTCGCCGTGCAGTACGCCGCCGATCCAGAGGAAGTACCGCAGCATTGCCGGCTTATCGAGGCCCACCGAGCGCTCGAAGGCGGCAACGGTTTCCGGCGTCGCGGCTTGACCAAGGATCGCCGTCGCGAAATCGCCGGGCAACATGGTCACCGCGGAGAAAATCACTACGGAGACGACCAAAAGCGTGACTAGCCCGAGCCCGAGCCTTTGCAGCACGGTTCTCAGGATGGGGTTCACGGATCGCACCTCCCCGTGGACACCAGGCACCTCCCCGTCGCGACGCCCTTCTTATGGAGCGGCCGGGCCGCCGGCACACCGACGGCCCGGGTCGCATCCACCGCAGCCCAGGCTAGGCGAACCACCAACGCTTGGCAATTTTCAGGCCGTCGCATTCCCAATCTGCGCCGACCTTTCCGTGAGCCACCTTCTTCGAGGCGGCCTCGACGTAGTTATTGAACACGATGACGATCTGGCCGCAGTCATCGTGCACCAGCTGCTGCATCTCCTGATACATGGTCGCACGCTTCTTGTCGTCGGTCTCGCTCCGAGCCTGAACGAGGAGCTCATTGAACTTGGGATTGTCCCAATGCGTCTCGTTCCAGGCCGCTCCCTTTGCGTAGACAACGCTCATCATCCAGTCGACGGTTGGCCGGCCGCTCCAGTAACCGGCGCACCAAGCCTTCTTGAGCCACACGTTGTCCCAATAGCCGTCGTTCGGCTCGCGCACGATGTTGAGGTCGATGCCGGCCGCCTTCGCGCTCTGCTGATAGAGCACCGCGGCGTCGACCGCGCCGGTGAAGGCGGCATCCGCCACGGAGAGGTCGACCTTGAGGTTCGATAGGCCGGCCTTCTTGAGCAGCGCTTTCGCCTTCTCGGGATCGTAGGTATGCTTCGGCTTGGGGTCGTAAGCGAACTTGACCGAAGGCGCGATCGGATTGTCGTTCGCTACGAGCGCATGGCCGAGGAAGACCTTCTTGTTGATCTCCTCGCGGTTGATCGCCCACTTGAGCGCGTTCCGGACGTCCGGGTTGTCGAACGGCTTCTGCGTCGTATCCATCGGGAAGACGTAGTGCCCGTATCCCGTGACCTCGACGATCTCGACCTGCGGGTTCTTCTTGAGCATCCCGAGGGTCTTGAGGTCGGCGCGCATGATGTAGTGCACCTCACCGGTGGTGAGCGCATTCATGCGAGCTGCGACGTCGGCAATGGTGATGAACTCGACGTCGTCGAAGTAGGGTGCCCCCGATACGTAGTAGTTCGGGTTCCGCTTGAGCTTGGCGCGGACGCCCGGCTCCCAGGACACGAATTGGTAGGCGCCCGTGCGGTTGTTGGATTGCCAATCCGCCGAGCCATCGGGCTTCGCGGGCAGGATCGGAATGTGGTAGTCGCTGGCGATATAGGGGAAGTCGGCATTGCCGCCGCTCAGCGTGAAGATCACGGTATTCTTGCCGTCGGCCTTGATGTCCTTGATCGCGGCCAGCACCGACTTCACCGCCGATTTGGAGTCCTTTCCCATATGATGGCGATAGGACGCGATCACGTCATCGGCGGTGAGATCCTTGCCGTTATGGAAGGTGACGCCCTTCCGGAGCTTGAACACCCAGGTCGCAGCCTTGTCGGACGGCTCGAAGCTCTCGGCCGCGTCGCCGGTGATATTGCCCTTGGGATCGACCTCGGTGAGGTAGCTCGACATCGCGCCGCCGAACGGTACCTGCGTCGCGGTATCCGGAAACGCCGCAGGATCGCCCGTGTCAGTCGTGGCGCCGTGGGCCAATCCGCCCTTGAATGAGCCACCCCGCTTGGGCTCGGCGGCGATGCCCGCCTCGCTCAGGATGGTGGTGGCGAGCGCCGTTGAGACGCCGAGCGCCGCGGCACGGCCCATGAACTCGCGCCGCGAGATCCGGCCCTTCTTGATCTGCTGAGTCCAATACTCCAATTCGGTCATCGTCATTGTGTGCCTCCCGTGCACATGGCAAACGCTTGGAAACCGGTATGCAAACGCCGGATTTGCCGAGGAAAACCCCCTACCTCCCTCGTGCTCCCCCGTCGAGCATCGATCAACACTAGCATAGTTCCTGGAGAATGAGATCGGCCCCTTTGGCGCCCGTCATGATCGAGGCCGCGTTGATATTGCCCGACGGGACACTAGGAAAGATCGAGGCATCGATCACCCGGAGACCGCCGATCCCGTGCACGCGCAAGCCGCTGTCCACGACGGAATCCGCGGGGTTCGGCCCCATCCGGCAGGTGCCGCTGGGGTGGAACACGGAATAGCTGCGAGCCCGGATATCATCGACCAGCGCCTCGTCCGTGGTCGTCGCGGGTCCCGGCTTCAATTCCTCGTCAATGACCGACGACAGCGCCGAGGTTGCCGCCAGCCGGCGCAGGAACCGCGCACCCGCCAACAGCTCCGCCACATCGGAATTGGTCGAGAGATAGTTCGGCTGGATCACCGGGGCGTCCTTCGGATCGGCGGACCGGATCTCAAGGTAGCCCCGGCTCGCGGGCCGGCAGGGCGAGACGCTCACCAGGAAGCCGGAGAACGGATCGGGCTTGGTCAAGGCGCGCACGCCCGGCGGCGTGCGCTCGTAGCTCAGCGGCGAGAAATACAGCTGGATGTTCGGCCGCGTCCGGTCGGGCCCATCCCGGAAGAAGCCGCCGGCCTGGTTGACGCTGAGCGACAACGGTCCGCGCCGGAACGCGAGGTACCGCAGCGCCGCGTTGACCTTGCCCCACCAGGGATAGAGCTCGTCGTTGAGGGTCGGCTGGCGCGAGCGATAGACGTGGTCGTAACAGAGGTGGTCCTGCAGGTTCTGCCCGACGGCCGGCCGATCGCAGACCACGTCGATCCCGAACGACTTCAAGAGGGGCGCCGGCCCGATGCCCGAGAGCTGCAGGAGCTGCGGCGAGTTGATGGCGCCGCCGGAGAGGATGATCTCGCGTCGCGCCTCTGCCCGCATGCGCACGCCGTCGCGCGTATATTCCACCGCAACAGCCCGGCCGCCCTCGGCCACGATCCGGGTCGCGAGCGCCATGGTCTCGACATGCAGGTTGTGGCGCCGCATGGCGGGCCACAGGAACGCCCGCGATGCGGACAGCCGGTAGCCGTCTCGGATCGTGAAGTGGTAGTGGCCGACGCCCTCGGGGGACGCGCCGTTCAGGTCTTTGTTGAAGGAGAGGCCGACTTCCTCGCCTGCGCGAAAGAAGGCCTGGCAGAGCGGATGCGCCTGGTCGGAAGCCTCCGACACATGAAGCGGTCCGCCGGCGCCATGGTGCTCGCTTGCGCCGAGGAAGTGGTCCTCGATCCCTTTGTAATGCGGCAGCACGTCGCGCCAGCCCCAGCAGGGATTACCCTGCGCTTCCCACTCATCGAAGTCCGCGGCTTGGCCACGGATATAGACCATCGCGTTGATCGAACTGGATCCACCTAGGAGCTTGCCGCGCGGCACGTAGTTGCTGCGTCCGCCGAAGGCCGCGATCGGCTCGGTGCGATACATCCAATTGACGCGCGGATCGTAGAAGGTCTTGCCATAGCCGATGGGGATCTGCACCCAGAGCCGACGGTCGGACGGGCCCGCCTCCAGGAGGAGCACGCGGTGGCGTCCATCCTCGCTGAGTCGGCTCGCGACCACGCTCCCCGCCGAGCCCGCGCCGATGACGATGAAGTCGTAATCCATTCCCTGAACCCCAGAGGAAACTTAGGATGGCGCTTCCGGCTCGTCCATTTCCACGCAACGGTTGCCGCATCAGGCCATGAAAATAAAGTCGATCGAGACCTTCGCCACGGAGTTCCAGGGCTTCGTCCGGGTGACCGCAGACAGCGGACACCAGGGGTGGGGCCAGGTCGCGAACTACCATTCCGATATCTCCACGCTCGTGCTCCATCGCCAAGTAGCGCCGTGGTCGCTGGGCCGCGACGCGCTCGACATCGAGACGCTCGTGACCGAGATCCCCGAGCGCGAGCACAAATTCCCCGGCTCCTACCTCTTCCGGGCGATCGCCGGGCTCGACACCGCGCTCTGGGACCTCCGCGGCAAGGTGCAGGGCAAGAGCGTTTGCGAACTCCTGGGCGGCAAGCCGCGCTTCTTTCCCGTCTATGCCTCCAGCATGAAGCGCGACATCACGCCGGAGGCAGAGGCCGAGCGCCTCAAGCGCGAGCGCGACGCGCACGGCTACACTGCCTTCAAGTTCCGCGTCGGCCGGGAATGCGGCCACGACCAGGACGAGTGGCCCGGCCGCACCGAGGCGATCGTGCCCACCATGCGCAAGGCCATGGGGCCGGACGCCCGCCTATTGGTGGACGGCAACAGCTGCTACACGCCCAAGAAGGCGATCGAGGTGGGTCGCATCCTCGAGGCCAACGGCATCTGCCATTTCGAGGAGCCCTGCCCCTACTGGGAGCCCACTTGGACGAAGCAGGTGACCGAGGCGCTCGCTCTCGACGTCACCGGCGGCGAGCAGGACTGCGACCTCACGGTCTGGAGCTACACGATCGGGATGCGCGCGGTCGACGTGGTGCAGCCGGACGTCTGCTATCTCGGCGGCATCAATCGCACGCTCAAGGTGGCCCAGATGGCCGAGCGCGCGGGATTGCCGGTGACGCCGCACTCCGCGAACCTCTCGCTGGTGACGGTGTTCACACTGCATCTCATGGGCGCGCTCGGGAATGCCGGACCCTATGTCGAGTTCTCCATCGAGGGACCCGACTATTATCCGTGGCAGTACGACCTATTCTCCCCGGGCTTCGAGATCAGGGACGGCAAAGTCCGCATCCCCGACGGCCCCGGTTGGGGGATCGAGGTCAACCCGACTTGGCTCGCCAAAGCTGCCTACCGCAAAAGCGAGGTCAGCTGAGTCGGCCGCGCCATCGTCACGCGGCCAGGGATACGGAATGAACGATCGTGCACTCGATCGCGTCTCGACGGCCCTGCGAAGCCAGAATGGCGGCGGGCGCTTCTGGCTGCGCCCGCTCGTCATGTTGTCGGGTGCGACTGCGGAAGCCGCGATCGCCGCGGGCGAGGCGTTGCCCTTGGCCGGCCGAGGCCTGGGGCTCGCCTTTGCGGGGGTCGAGATCGTGGTCCGCGACGAGACGGACCCCATAGGGATGATCGGCGCCGCTGCCTCGCTCGGTCACGCCAGGCGTTGGGCCGCCGTGACGGGCGTTTTGGCACGCTACGAAAGCCAGATCACGACGTTGACGTCGCCCCGCGCGCGCTGGGCGGGCCTGGATTTCAGCCGCCCTCGCATCATGGGCATCCTCAATATCACCCCCGACAGCTTCTCCGACGGTGGCGACTATTTCGATGCAACGACCGCGATTGCGAGTGGCCAGGCAATGCTCGCGGCCGGCGCCGACATCCTCGACATCGGCGGCGAGTCTACCCGTCCGGGCGCGCAGCCGATCGAGCCCACGGAGGAAATTCGTCGGATTGAGCCGGTCGTCCGGGCGCTCGCCCACGTCGGTGCATTGATTTCGATCGATACCCGCAACGGCGCCACCATGCAGGCAGCGCTGGCGGCGGGCGCCCGCATCATCAACGACGTGAGCGCGCTCACCGGCGATCCCGAGAGCCTCGCTGTTGCGGCGCGGAGCGAGGCGCCGATCGTGCTCATGCATATGCTCGGTGATCCCCGGACCATGCAGAGCGATCCCGTGTACGCTTGCGCGCCCCTCGACATCCTCGAGTATCTCGAAGATCGCATTTCCGCCTGCATCGCTGGTGGCGTGTCGCGCGAGCGCATCGTCGTGGATCCCGGCATCGGCTTCGGCAAGCGGCTCCGGCACAACCTTCAAATCATGTCGCGGCTGTCGCTGCTGCACCTGACCGGATGTCCCATTTTGCTGGGCGCATCACGGAAATCGTTCATTGCCTCGGCCGTGGACCGCGGGACGCCGGCCAAGGAGCGCCTCCCGGGCTCACTCGCGGCGGCTCTCGCTGCGTTGGATCAAGGCGTGCAGATCCTTCGCGTGCACGACGTCGCGGAGACGTGGCAAGCGGCCGAGGTCTGGCGGGGCATCCGCCTCGCGTAACACGGATTCGATTCAGAACGAAGGTGCCAGACCCTGGACGCCTACCTCGCCAATCCCCGCGCCGCTGTGCCGGGAACCAAGGTGGTCTTCCTCGGACTCAACAGCGCGGACGATCGCCAGGACGTCATTGCGTTTCTCGAATCCCAGAAGTGACCGAAGCGCGCGCTCTCACTTCCGCTTCGCCGACTGCGCCTGCAGATCGGAGAATCCTTTCGCAGCCTCTTTGACGTCCGGAGGGAAGTCGGACATCTCCTGCACCTGGCGGACCTCGATGACGTCGCCGTCAGGCATCGGCGCGCGCGAGGCCCATTCGATCGCCTCGGCCTTCGACTTCACCTGGATCATCCAGTAGCCGCCGAGAACCTCCTTCGCGTCGGCGAAGGGACCGTCCGTCACTGTCAGCTTCCCGCCTTGGAACGCCACCCGAGCGCCCGCGGAGGGGGGATGCAGCCCATCGAGCCCAAGGAGCACGTCAGCCTCACTGAGCAACTTGTTGTACTCCATCATCTTTTCGACCAGCTTCGAGTCTGGCATCGCGCTCGGTGCAGCAGTCGCATAACCTTTGGGAATCACCAGCATCATGAAACGCATCGGGCACTCTCCATAAAATTCGCCAGCTCACCTGGCTACGACGACCATCCAGGACACGCCGAAGCGATCGGCGACCATGCCGAAGCGCGGCGAGAAGAAGGTCCGGCCGATCGGCATCTGAATCTGTCCGCCGTCGGCGAGCGCATTGAACAGCCGGTCGGCCTCCGCCTCGTCGGCGGCAGTGAGCGAAAGAGCGAAGCCCTGGAAGCTCGGCTTGCCGGTGCAGTGCCCGTCGGACGCCATCACCTTGGTGCTGCCGATCCAGAATTGCGCGTGCATGACTTTGTTCTCACCGCCGGGCGGGATCATGTTCCGGTCCTTCGGCGGCTCGGGGCAGTCCTTCCAGCGCATGAGCATCTCGACCCGGGCGCCGAGCGCCCGTCGATAGAATTCGATCGCCTCCTCGCAGCGCCCGTCCAGGAACAGATAGGGTTCGATTTGCATGGGCTCTCCTTCTGATTTGAGGTCTGATTCTACCGCGCCGGGGGGCGCTTCAACACGTTACTTCTCGGCGAGGAGCTTCAGGCGCCCGAGACCGGTCTCGAAATCGCCGCCGACCATGCGATCCATGTCGAAGAACACCTGCACGATCCTCGCAACGAAGGGTGACGGTCCCTCCATGGCCCAGGTGACCATCGTCGAGCCGCCGTGAGGCACCAGCGTGAACTCCACGACGTTGTGAGCCTCGAAGGGACGGGTGAAATCCAGCTTGATCGCGATTCTCGACGGCGGTGTGGAGTCCAGGATCTCCATTCTTCCCGCCCCCACATCCTTGTTGCCGTCCCAGGCATAGACGGCGCCCTTGCCGCTCGTGGCACCGCTGTAGCTGCGCTTCATCTCGGGATCCCGCGCCTCGTAGGGCGACCAGGAGCCAAAGCTCCGGAAATCGTTGATCAGCGGGAAAATCTTGTCGGCATGCGCGTTGACATCCACCGTTCGCTGCACCCGGAATTTGTCTGGCTTGGTAGCGGCCGCGACCAGAACCGCCACGACGCCAACGATGAGCAAGGCAAGAACGGCGCCGCCAACCTTCAAGAGCATGAGATCCTCCGCAAGTACTGTGATGTGATTGGTGAAACGGGATCAGCCGCCGGGGCGCATTGTCGCGACGTACTCGCCGAGACGATCGATGGTTTGCGTCCAACCGACCTCCATGCCCTCGAGCATGGGCGATGCATAGTCGACGCGCGCGACCGCGTGGCTCTCCATCGTGAGCTTGGTCTGACCGGCGCCATGCTCGGCGAAAGTCACGGTGGTGAGGCCTTCGAGCAGGACCTTTCCCGCGGGATTGGTCGCGATGTTGGTGAAGACGAGGCGCTCCGGCCGCACGATCTCGCGGAATACGCCGATCATCGGATGCTGTGCACCATCGGGCGCGCGCATGACGATCCGCAGTTTGCCGCCGATCCGAAGATCCACCTCGCAAACGGGGTTCGTGAAGCCCTTGGGCCCAAACCACGCCGCCAAGTGCACCGGGTTGGTCCAGGCCTCGAACACGAGCTCGCGTGCCGCATCGAAAATGCGGGTGATGACGACCGTGCGCTCGGTCATCGGTGCGCCGGAGCTACTTTTTGCGGCCACGTTTCTTCTCCTTGTGACTTTCCTTGGCTTTGAGGGTACGCAGGTACTCGCCGAGCCGGCCGAGGCTCTGCTCCCAGAAGCGGCGGTAGTGGCCGATCCAATCCGCGGCATCCCTGAGCGGACCCGCCTCGAGCCGCGCCGGCCGCCACTGCGCCTCGCGCCCGCGCGCAATGAGGCCCGCGCGCTCCAGCACCTTCAGATGCTTCGAGACCGCGGGCAGGCTCATTTCGAAGGGCTCCGCGAGCTCGCCGACCGAGGTCTCGCCGAGCGCCAGGCGCGCCAGGATCGCCCGCCGGGTCGGGTCGGCGAGCGCCGCGAACGTGACGCTGAGGCGGTCGGGCGACACTTGCATTAAACCGATTCGTTAATTAACCTACCGATTAAATAGGAGTCATGGAGACATCTGTCAAGAGCCGCTCGACCGGATCGCTCAGTCAGGTCAGGTGAGCGCCGCCGACGCTTCCAGTCCCGTCAGAAGAGCACGACGCTGCGGATCGACTTGCCCTCGTGCATGAGGTGGAAGGCGTCGTTGATCTTGTCGAGGGGCATGGTGTGAGTAATTAAATCGTCGATATTGAGCTTGCCACCCATGTACCAGTCGACGATCCGGGGCACATCGGTGCGGCCCTTGGCGCCACCGAAGGCCGTGCCGCGCCAGACGCGACCGGTAACGAGCTGGAACGGGCGTGTCGCGATCTCCGCGCCCGCCGGGGCCACGCCGATGATCGTCGATTCCCCCCAGCCCTTGTGACAGCACTCGAGCGCCTGGCGCATGGTCTGGACGTTGCCGATGCACTCGAACGAATAATCCGCGCCGCCGTTGGTGAGCTCGACCAGGTGGCCAACCAGATCGCCCTTCACGGTCTTGGGATTGACGAAGTGCGTCATGCCCAGCTTGCGCGCGAGCGCCTCGCGACCCGGATTCAGATCGACGCCGACGATCATGTTCGCGCCGACCATGCGGCTTCCCTGGATGACATTAAGGCCGATGCCGCCGAGGCCAAACACGACGACATTCGATCCCGGCCGGACCTTGGCGGTGTTGATCACCGCGCCGACGCCGGTAGTCACCCCGCAGCCGATGTAACAGATCTTGTCGAAGGGAGCATCCGCTCGAACCTTTGCGAGGGCGATCTCCGGCACCACCGTGAACTGCGCGAAAGTGGAGGTGCCCATGTAGTGATGCAGCGGCTCCTTGCCGATGCGGAAGCGGCTGGTGCCGTCGGGCATCAGGCCTTTTCCTTGAGTGACGCGGATCGCCTGGCAAAGGTTGGTTCGGCCCGAGGTACAGTAGTCGCAGGTCCGGCACTCCGGCACGTAGAGCGGGATGACGTGATCCCCCTTCTTAAGGCTGGTCACGTCCTTGCCCACGTCCACCACGATACCCGCGCCTTCGTGGCCGAGGATCGCGGGAAAGAGGCCCTCGGGATCGGCGCCGGAGAGCGTGTAGGCGTCCGTATGGCAGATGCCGGTCGCCTTGATCTCCACTAGGACCTCGCCAGCCCTCGGGCCATCGAGCTCGACCGTCTCGATGGTGAGGGGCTCTTTCGCCTTATGCGCGACCGCCGCACGGACCTGCATGATGCC
>DATEGF010000327.1:0-13760 GCA_035280245.1 Allostellaceae bacterium | reverse complement strand
TAGCCCGTCACGGTGGTGTTGCTGCGCAACTCGACGCCGGTCACCTCCATGAGTGCCTTCTCGGGGGTGAGCACGGTGTCGGCATCCAGGAGGCCCAGGCCCTGCGCCTCGCCGGCACTGCCCTCGATCCCACCGGGATCGGCGATGCGGCGGCCCAGCATCTGGTAGCCAGCGCAGAGGCCGAGCACCGCGCCGCCGCGGCGGACGTGGGCGAGGATGTCGATGTCCCAGCCCTCGGCGCGGAGTGTTGCGAGATCGCCGAGCGTCGCCTTGGAGCCCGGCAGCAGGATCAGGTCGCACAGCGGCAGCGGGCGGCCGGGCTGGACCAGCTCGACCGCCACATCGGGCTCGGCGCGGAGCGGGTCCAGATCGTCGAAGTTCGCTATCCGCGGCAGGCGCGGCACCGCGATCCGGAACCGGCCCGCGCGGGCGGGCGTCGGCATTCGCTCGAGCGCCAGCGCATCCTCAGCCGGCAGGTCGCAGGCGCGCTCGAACCATGTCACCACGCCGAGACACGAGAGGCCGGTCACGCGGCGAATGGTCTCGATGCCACCCGCGAACAGCGAGACGTCGCCGCGAAACTTGTTGACGATCACGCCCTTGAGGCGCTGGCGCTCATTGGGCGAGAGCAGGAGATGCGTGCCGCAGATCTGTGCGAGAACGCCGCCCCGCTCGATGTCGCCTACGAGCACCACCGGCAGGTCCGCGGCCTCGGCGAAGCCCATGTTCGCGATGTCGCCTTGTCGCAGATTGACCTCGGCGGCGCTCCCGGCGCCCTCCACCAGCACGAGATCGGCGCCCGCCGCGGTGAGCTCAAAGCTGTGCAGCACCCGCGGCAGCAGCTCGGCGCGGAGCGTCTGATATTCCCGCGCGCTCGCCGAGCGCAGCATCCGGCCCGCGAGCACCACCTGGGCGCCGCGCTCTGATTGCGGCTTCAGCAGCACGGGGTTCATGTGGACCGAGGGTGCGACGCCCGCGGCGCGCGCCTGCAGCGCCTGGGCGCGGCCGATCTCGCCACCCTCGGCAGTGACCGCGGCGTTGTTCGACATGTTCTGCGGCTTGAACGGGCGCACCGCGACGCCGCGGCGCCTGCAAGCCCGCGCGAGCCCCGCCGTGAGGAGGGATTTCCCCACGTCGGAGCCCGTGCCTTGGAGCATCAGCGCAGGTGTCCTCCGCGCGAGGTGAGGGGCTGCGCTCATGTCTCCTGTTCTGGCGCCTCTCGCAGCCTAGCGGCCGGAGACCTGACGCAGCGCGGTGCGCAGCTTCTCTGCGCCCGCATTCTTCGCGGCCCGCGCCAGCACGATCTGCTGTGCGGTCACGTTTGATCCGTAGTAGCGATGATCCTCGTCCACCAGAGGTTTCACGATGCCGCCCTGGATCGCCACGCCGCCGAAGAGCCCCGCGGATTCCGCGAGCGCGTAGATATCCGCGCCGCCCGCCGCGGTGGTCGAGGCCTCGGCGCCGCCGCCAAGCGTCACTACCGCGATCCCTGCCTCGGCGCCAATCTTGAACTCGGCCGCCATCACCGCGTTCAGCGCCCTGTCGTTCATGATGATCAGCATGATCTTGGAGACCTCGAGCCCGATCTGCAGCCCGAAGGAGCCGGCGCCCATCGCGTAGAACGCCGGATAGCTCCAGGTGCCGGTCTTGGGATCGCGGCTCAGCAGCACGCCGGTACCGCCCTGGGCGCCAAAGATGAACCCGCCCTTGACGAGCGACGGGATGATCATCACGCCGCGCGCGCGGTGCAGCAGGTCGCGGGCGTTCGCGGCCAAGCCCGAGCTGGTGGAGAGGTGTTCCACGACGTTCGTCGCATCGTCGACCACCTGTTGCTCGCTCGCGGCTCTGGCAAATTGCGGCACGGCCAGAGCGAGCGCCGCAACCGCCACCATCAGAATGCGCCTCATGGGTTGTCCCTCCTGCTTATGGTTAGAACTCGATCCCTGCCTGCGCCTTGACGCCGGCCCGGAACGGATGCTTCACGAGCTTCATCTCCGTGACAAGGTCTGCCATCTCGATGAGCTCGGGTTTGGCGTTCCGGCCCGTGACCACGACGTGGAGGTCGCGCGGCTTCCCTTTGAGCGCGGCCACCACCTCTTCTACCGGCAGGTAGTCGTAGCGTAGCACGATGTTGAGCTCGTCCAGCAATATCAGGCGGTAAGCGGGGTCGGCGAGCATCGCCTCGGCGGCGTCCCAGGCGGCCCGGGCGGCCGCGATGTCGCGGGCGCGATCCTGCGTCTCCCAGGTGAAGCCCTCGCCCATCGCCCGCATGGTCACGAGCTCCGGAAACCGCGCCAGCACCGTCCGCTCGCCGGTCGCCCAGGCGCCCTTCACGAACTGCACGATGCCGACCCGCATGCCGTGACCGAGGCAGCGCAGGATCAGGCCAAAGGCGGCGGTGGATTTGCCCTTGCCGGTGCCGGTGTGCACGATGATGAGGCCGCGCTCCTCGGTCTTGGTGGCGAGGATTTTTGCTTTCGCCGCCTTGCGGCGGGCGGCCTTCTCGTTGTGCTCGCGGTTGATCTCGTCGGCGTCTCGGCTGTCCTCGCTCACCGGGCGCCTCCCGCGATCTCGTCGAGCTCTGTGCGCAGGCTGTTCCGCTGGGGCTTCCAGAGCCCGCGGTCGATCGCTTCGCCCAATCGCTCCGACATCTCGCGGAGCGCATCTGGATTGTGCTCCGCGAGGAACGTACGCACGTCGGCGTCGCCGAGATAGGCGTCGAAGACCGCGTCGAAGTGGTGGCTCTTCACGGCACGCGTGGTCGCCGCGAAGGCGAAGAGATAATCCACCGTCGCCGCGATCTCGAAGCCGCCCTTGTAGCCGTGGCGCATCATGGCGGCGATCCATTTGGGATTGACCACGCGGGCCCGCACCACGCGGCCGATCTCCTCCTCGAGGGTGCGGATCTGCGGCCGCTCGGGCCGCGAGTGGTCGTTGTGATAGACCACCGGCGTAGCGCCGGCGAGGTGCCGCACGGTCGCCGCGAGGCCGCCCTCGAACTGGTAGTAGTCGTCGCTGTCGAGGAGATCGTGCTCGTGGTTGTCCTGGTTCTGCACGACCGCCTCGACGTCGCGGAGCCGCGCGCGAAAACCCTCGCGGTCTTGCGTGCCCTCGGCGCCGCTGCCATAAGCGTAGCTGCCCCAGGCGAGATAGGCCTCGGCGAGATCGCGGTCGTCCTTCCAGGTCCGCTCGTCGATCAAGGTCTGCAAGCCTGCGCCATAGGCGCCGGGCTTCGAGCCAAAGACGCGCGCGCCGGCGCGGCGCTCCGCCTCCGCCGGCGGCACGCCCTGCGCGATCAGCGACGCCCGATCGGTCGTCACACGCTCCGCCAGCGGATTGACCTCGGGCGCCTCGTCGAGCGTCGCCACCGCTCGCGCGGCGCTGTCCACGAGGTCGATCAGGTTCGCGAAGGCGTCGCGGAAGAAGCCGGAGACGCGCAGCGTCACGTCGACGCGCGGCCGGTCGAGCAGCGATGCCGGTAGGAGCTCGAACCCGACGACGCGGCCTGTGCTCGACTCCCAGCGGGGACGCACCCCCATCAGCGCGAGCGCCTGCGCGATGTCGTCTCCGCCCGTGCGCATATTCGCGGTGCCCCAAGCCGAGAGCGCCATGCGCCGGGGATAGGCGCCGTGCTCTTGCGCGTGTCGCGTCACCAACAGCTGCGCCGATTTCCAGCCGAGCGCCCACGCCGCCTGGGTCGGCAGCGCCCGCGCATCGACGGAATAGAAATTGCGGCCCGTCGGCAGCACCTCGGGCCGTCCGCGGCTCGGCGCGCCCGATGGCCCTGGTTGCACGAAGCGCCCGGCGAGGCCGGAGAGGAGTGCTCTTGTCTCTGCGTCACCGCAGGCGTCGAGGTTTGGCGCGAGGTTTTGGGCGATGTCTTTCAGGACCTGCTCAGTCCTTTCCCCAACCCCCCTCCCGTCGCCGCTGCGCGGCGCCGACCTCCCCCTCAAGGGGGGAGGGGAAAGATTGGTCTCGTCTGTTCGTGAGTGAATCTGCCCCTCCCCCCTCGAGGGGGAGGGTAGGGAGGGGGGTGGGGTCTGCGCGGACTCTCCGATGAGCACGCGAGCAAAATTCTCCAGCCGCTCCACCGTATCGCCCACCGTTCGCCATGGCGTATCGCCCGCGAGCGCCGAGGGTCGGGGTCCCGTCCACTCCGCCGCCAGATCGCAATCGAGCGGGTCTAATCCGAGAGAGGAATCCTCGGCGAGGACGCGCAGGAGCGAGGCCTGCTCGGGCGCGGGGCCGCGCGGCAGGCGCGCGAGCGCGAGCAGCAGGTCCGTGCGCGCGTTGCCGTCGGGGCTCGAGCCCAGCACGTGCAAGCCACCGCGGATCTGCCGCTCCTTGAGCTCGCAGAGGTAGCCGTCGAGCTTCGGCAAGGCCGAGGTCGCGGTCTCCTGCGGGCCGATGCCGCAATCCTCGGCGACGCCGCTGGCGCGCGCCGCCGCAAGGATCCGCTCGGCGAGCGGCTTGACCCGGCGGGGATCGCCGGATGCTGCCTCGAAGTACTCGTCGATCAGCCGCTCGAGCTCGGCCTGCACGCCGTAGCTGCCGGCCCGGGTCAACGGCGGCGTCAGGTGATCGACGATCACCGCCTGGGCGCGGCGCTTCGCCTGGGTGCCCTCGCCGGGATCGTTCACGATGAAGGGATAAAGATGCGGCAACGGTCCGAGCGCCGCTTCCGGGAAGCACTCCGCCGAGAGTGCCAGCGCCTTGCCCGGGAGCCACTCGAGATTGCCGTGCTTGCCGACGTGCACCACGGCGTGCGCGCGGAAGCCGTCGGCGAGCCAGGCGTGGAAGGCGAGATAGCCATGGGGCGGCACCAGCGCGGGATCGTGCTGCGCCTGCACGGGATCGATGTTGTAGCCGCGCGCCGGCTGCACCGCGACCACCACATTGCCGAAGCGAAGCGCCGGCAGGGCGAAACGTCCGCAATCGAGATCCGACGGCCGGAACAGCGGGTCGCGCTCCGGCGCGCCCCAGCGCTCTTCGACCTGTGTTTGCACAGCCCGCGGCAGACTCGCGAAATAGGCGGCGTAGTCGCTGCGCTGGCAGCTCTCCTCGCTTTCGCGTCCCCAGTGGCTCGCGGCGTTGGTCGGGCCCTCGAGCAGCCGGCGCATCAGCGCGTCGCCGTCCGCCGGAATGTCCTCGACGCGATAGCCGGCGCTCTCGAGCGCGCGCAGGATTGCGATCACGCTCGCGGGCGTGTCGAGGCCGACGCCGTTGCCGATGCGGCCATTCTTGTTCGGGTAGTTCGCGAGGACGAGCGCGATCCGGCGCTCCTCCGCGGGCAACCGCCGCAGCCGCACCCAATTGCGCGCGAGTTCCGCCACGAAAGCGACGCGGTCGGCGACCGGCGTGTGGCGCACGAGATCGAGCTCGGTCAGTGGATCGCGCTGCGTCTCGCCCTTGAAGGAAACCGCGCGGGTGACGATGCGGCCATCGACCTCGGGGAGCGCCACCATCATCGCGACGTCGCGGGCGTCGAGGCCGCGGGTGCTGGCGCGCCAGCGCTCGGAATCGCCGCTCGCGAGGATCACCTGCAGGACGGGACAGTCGTAAGGGGCGAAAGGCGACGGGACAGGCGCGCCACCGGGTGCCGCGACGGCAAAGCCGGTGGCGTTGAGCACGATGTCGGGCGGCGCCGACGCGAGCGCCTCCGCGAGGATCGCCTGCGCCTGCGGGTCCTTGAGGCTCTGCACGAAGACCGGCAGCGGATTGACCCCGCGCGCGGCCAGTGCGCTGACGAGAGCGTCGATGGCGCTGGTGTCCGCGGCTTGCACGAGCGCGCGGTAGAATACCAGAGCGGCCACGGGCGCCGCGTCCCGCCAATGCCTGCGGATGTCGTCGAGCGTCGGCTGCGCCTCGCCGGGCCAATAGAGCCCCGCGCGCAACAGCGGCTGCGGCTCGCGCCAGGGGGTGGCACGGCCGAGGAGATGAGCGGCGTAGCGCAGGCACTGCTCGGCGTTGGCAGGGCCACCTTCGGCGAGATAGCGCCAGAGTCGTCGCAGCGCTTCCGCCGGCATGGACGACGCGCTCGCGAGATCATCGTCCGGCCGATCGTCGCCGGGCACCAGGGCGAGTGGAATGCCGCGCTCGCGGCAGATCTCTACCAGGCGATCGACTCCATAGGGCCAATAGCTTCGCCCGCCGAGAAGCCGCACCATCACGAGTTTCGCGTGCGCGATGACGCCATCGGCGTAGACGTCGACGGATAGGTTGTGCTTGAGCCGGAGCAGGTTCGCGAGCCTGAGCGACGGCGCCGTCGGATCGCGCGCGATGAGCGCCTTCTGCGCGGCGGCGAGGCATGCGAGCTCGGTATCCGCCGCGCTCAGCACCACGATCTCCGCCGCGCTCTGGCCGAGGTCGACGGCCTCGGAGCCGTCGGTGATCTGGCCGGGTGTGGCGGCGAGAAGGTGCATGTCCCTGTTATGCCTCGATCGCGGCGGCTATGGCGGCGCGGTCGAGGCCTTTGCGGCCGATCACCACGAGGCGGCTCTGGCGCATCTCGGCGGCGCCCCATGGCCGGTCGAAATAGTGCTGCAGCCGTGCGCCCACGCCCTGCACGACTTGGCGGAAATCCTTGCCGGGCACGTGCAGAAAGCCTTTCAGGCGCAGGATGTCGTGGGCGGCGATGATCTCGCCGAGCCGAGCCAGAAACCCCGGCGTGTCGGCGACGGGCCCGCGCGCAACCACAAAACTCTCGAAATCGTCGTGGTCATGCTCGGACTCGAGGTCGTGATGCGAGGGGCGGCTTGCAAGGTCGTCCTCCGCGGCGGCGTCGAGACCGAGGAGCAACGCCGGCGCGACCGCGCCGTGGCTCGCCGCGATCAGCTTGGTCGCCGCGCGTTTTTGCTGGCCGAGGTCGCGCTCGACCGCGTCGAGTGCCTCGGCCGCGAGCAGGTCGGTCTTGTTGAGCACCACCAGATCGGCGGCGCTGAGCTGGTCCTCGAACACCTCCTCGAGCGGGTTGTCATGGTCGAGCGCGGGGTCGGCGGCGCGCTGCGCCGCGAGCGCCACCGGATCGGTCGCGAAGCGGCCGGCCGCGACCGCCGCCGCGTCCACCACGGCGATGACGCCGTCGACGGTGACGCGGGCCTTCACCTCGGGCCAGGCGAAGGCCTGGACCAGCGGCTTCGGAAGCGCCAAGCCCGAGGTCTCGATCAGGATGTGGTCGGGTGGATCTGGCTGATCGAGAAGTTTCTCCAGCGTCGGCAGAAAATCGTCGGCGACCGTGCAGCAGATGCAGCCGTTCGCGAGCTCGATCACGTCGTCCTCACGGCAATTCTCGACGCCGCAGCCCAGGAGGATCTCGCGGTCGACGCCAAGCTCGCCGAATTCATTGATGACCAGCGCAAGCCGACGGCCGTTGGCATTCGCGACCAGATGCCTGAGAAGGCTGGTCTTGCCGGCACCGAGAAAGCCTGTGATCACCGTCGCGGGAATTTTTTTCATCAACGAGCCTCCTGCGCGACGGTGTCCTTGAGCAACATCGGCAAACCCGCGGCGACGAAGACCACGCGCTCCGCCGCCGCAGCGACGCGCTGATTGAGCCGCCCGGCATGGTCGCGGAAAGCGCGGCCGAGCGCGGTCTCCGGGACGATGCCGAGCCCGACCTCGTTCGCGACCAATACGACGGGACCTCGCGCCACGGCGAGCGCCGCCAGGAGCCGCTCGGTCTCGGCGGCGATGTCGCGCTCGGCGTGCATCAGGTTCGAGAGCCAGAGCGTCAGGCAATCCACCAGAATCGGGCGATCGGGCCGTGCCTCGGCCTCGATGCGCGGCGCGATCTCGAGCGGCTCCTCGATGGTCATCCAGGCGGGGCCGCGCCGCGCACGGTGCTCGGCGATCCTTGCGGACATCTCGGCGTCCGCGATCCCGGCGGTCGCGAGATAGAGCCCGCCACCGGCCGAGGCCTCGATCGTCCGCTCGGCATAGCTGCTCTTGCCCGAGCGCGCGCCACCGAGCACGAGCAAAACCAGCGGCAGCTTGGCGCTCGATCGCGATGGAGATGATTGATCCGGCATCACCCTTCCTCCCTCCGAGGACGGTTCGATTGTCGCGCGTCGCCGAGGAGGTCTCCTGGCTCGGGCTCGTCAACCGCGGCGCCTTCCCGATCCCTCGGGGATCAGTGGCTCAAGCCGCGATCTCGCACCTTACAGTTGCGGGGGCAGCGCCGGCATTGCACCGGCTTCCCTGTCTCGTCGCGCGATGGGAAACGTAACATGACCCACGGCCGGATGAAAGGCGTCGGCCGACGGGAAGTCTCGCGCCGGAACCTCCGTGAGGCTGGAGCCTCTTAGCCCTTGACGTCGGTCTTGGGGCGATCGTCGCCGCGTGACTTTTCGTCATGCCAGCGACCCTTCTTGTCCTCGTAAATGATCTCGGTTGTCTCTCCGGGGACGGTTTGCTCGCGCGCGGCGCGCTCGGCTGCTTTGCGCGCGGCGTCGTGGGACGAGAAAGTTTCCGATAGCACGGCGCCCACGCGATAAGCCCACCCGCCGTCGTGTTGGACGATCTCATAAGTGACTTTGCTCATGGTGCACTCCTGGTCCTGGGATTCGATCGTTTCTGCGTCGGACGCTGCATGACATGTTCTATCCAGAATGCATGACGCGTGTCGATGGGCGCGCATTGACTCTCCATCGATGTAGCGGGAGCCTGACCCAATGCCACTCGGGGAGATTTTACCATGAACGACGTGCCTCATCTGCAGCCACTCGACGCTGGCGTGGTGCCGCGTTTTGCGGAGATTGCGACCTTCATGCGCACGCCGCGCGTGATGAGCCCGCAGGGCGTCGATGTCGGCCTGGTGGGCGTGCCGTTCGATCTCGGCACCAATTTCCGCACCGGCGCCCGCCAGGGTCCGGCGCAAATCCGGGAGATGTCGCGCATCATCCGGCGGGTCAATGCGACGAGCCGGATCGCGCCGTTCAAGCTCTGCAATGTCGCGGACATGGGCGACACGCCGATCGATCCCTTCGATCTCCTCGGCAGCGTCGACCTCATCACCAAGTTCATCTCGACGCTCACCGACCACGGCGTGGCGCCGATCTCCGCCGGCGGCGATCACACGGTGACCTTGCCCGTGCTGCGCGGCATGTTCCGCGGCGAGCCCTTCAGCGTCGTGCATTTCGACGCGCACGCGGACACGCTCGACACCCTGCTCGGCAGCAAGATCAATCACGCGACGCCGTTCCGGCGGCTGGTCGAGGAAGGCATCATCGATCCCAAGCGCACGATCCAGATCGGGCTCCGCGGCACGCGCTTCGGCGACGACGACATCCAGTACGGCTACGACGTCGGCATGCGCATCGTCACCATGGATGATTTCGAGGAGATGGGCCGCAAGGCAGTGATCGCGGAGGCGCGGCGCGTCTGCGGCAACGGGCCGACCTACATCACCTTCGACATCGACGGGCTCGATCCCGTGTTCTGTATCGGCACCGGCGTTCCCGAGCCCGGCGGGCTCAGCATGCGCGACGCGCAGGTGATCATCCGCGGCCTCCAGGGCCTCGACATCGTCGGTGGCGATGTCTGCGAGGTGCTGCCGCTCGCCGACCCCTCTGGCCACACCGCGCTCAACGCTGCCAATCTCATGTTCGAGATGCTCTGCGTGCTGGCGGATTCGATCTCGGCCCGGAAAAAGAGCAAGACGCTCTAGCGCCGGGGACGCGGAGGCTTTGCAAACCAGCCGTTAACTATTGTGGGCTAGCTTTCACGTCGCCTTCAGAAAGGCGTCGAGGGATTTGAAAGTGGCGAACATTCTAGTGATCGACGACGAGGCGCCCATGCGCCGGTTCGTGGCCATGGCGCTCGAGAAGCAGGGCCATGTCGTCGCGGAGGCCACCGAGGGTGCCGAGGCGCTGAAGACCCTGGCCGAGCGTCCGATAGACCTCGTCATCACCGATCTGCTGATGCCCAAGACCGACGGCATCGAGACCATCATGGAGCTGCGACGGCTCTATCCCGCGATCAAGATCATCGCGATCTCCGGCGGCGGCGAGTACCAGTCGGGCGCGGGCTTCCTGCGCGCGGCCGAGAGCCTTGGCGCCGACCGCACGCTCACCAAGCCGTTCGAGTTCAAGCAACTGATCCCCGCGGTCGAGGCGCTGCTCTAGCTTACCCGCACCCGTCGCTGACGCGCCGGGCACGGGGCTAGCCTTGCCGCTCGCCGTATCTCCGACCGAGTTGCACCACGGACGCCTCTCCGACGAGCGCGTGCCGGCCCACGGTACCACCGTGACCCTTACCCTTACTTTGCCCGCCGAGCGCCTCCGGTTTGCGGCGGAGGCCGATCCGTCTATGGTGTTCCAGACGGTGGTGTGAGGCCATGCTGGCCGTTACCGAGCGCGATCTGGATTTCCGGTTGGAGCGCGGGCCGCGGGAGCGCATGGGCCCGGGTCTCCTAGTCTCGCTCGCGCTCCATGGTGTCGCGGCGTTGCTGATCCTGTTCCTGTTGCCGAGCTGGCTCGCCACGCCGCCGGCGCCAACTGAGATCGTCCCCATCGATCTCGTCACCCTCGGCGCGCGCACTGCCGCGCCGCCCGCCGACCAGCAAACGTCACTGCCGCAAGAGCAGGCGACGGAGACGGCCGAGAAGGATGTCTCCGATCCCGTGCCAGTGCCCGCGACACCGCCGCCGCCACAGGCGCTCGCGCGCCAGGCGCGCCAGAGCACCGCACCGTCGCCTCTAGCCGCGGTCAATCCCGAGGAGCCCGCTCGTCTCCCGAAGCGGGGACCGGCGGCGGCCGAGAAGCCGCGTCCGACGCCATCGCCGGCGGACGAGCTCACCGCCAAGCTGCAGTCGTTGGCCAAGTTGCGGCAACCGGCGCCGCCGGTCGCGCCCAACCCGCGTCCGCAGGAGGGCGCGGGCGTCTCCAACGTGACGGCCTCGAGCGCCAACGCCGCGCCGGGCGCACAGGCGAGCTACAGCGTGAGCGATTTTCTCCGTGCCCAGGTCGAGCGGCACTGGTACTGGGACCGGCATCGCCTCGGCGCCGGCGATTGGGCGGTCTCGATCCACGTCGTGCTGAGCGCCGACGGCAGCGTCGTCAGCGCGGAGATCGTCGACGATCCCCGCCACGGCGGCGATCCCGACTATCACGACCTCGCGCTGAGCGCCCGCAACGCCGTGCTGCTGTCCTCGCCGCTCAACCTGCCGCCCGGCATCTCCATCCGGGACATCACCCTCACCCTCGACCCCCGCACCGCCTCGCAATAGCGCGCTGGATGAAAGGCTCACAAAGAGACGGCGAGGCAGTGAGAAGCAGAGTTTGCGCCGAAGCCGCAGAGATTTCGAACCGCCAAGACGCCCAAATGGAATAGCGGCTTCGCCGCCCTGGAGAGGGTGCTTCCGCTCACCTATTCCTCGAGGCTCGGCAGTTCAAACCCGTTTCTCACTGCCTCACCGCCTCGGTGTGAATCTTCGTTCTTTTTACGGTAGAGTGCGCGCCACGCGGAAGCCGGCGTTGCTCGAGTAGTCGAAGTCGTGCCCTGCGGCGTCGGCGCGGCTGCGGGCGGCGGAGCGCACGAAGGCCGGCACGTTGGTCCAGGATCCGCCGCGAAGCACGCGCTTGCTGCAATCGCCGGTGATCCACGCGCCGCCGTCACGCGGCGCGCCCACATAGCTCTCGTTCCAGCAGTCCTCGGTCCACTGCCAGACGTTGCCGAGCACGTCGTAGAGGCCGAGGGGGTTCGCCCTGAAGCTGCCGGCGTCGGCGATCTCCTTGCCGTCCCAGCTGCTGCCGCAGCCGTTGCAGTCGCTGTTGCCCTTGCCGATCGCCTCGCCCCACCAGCGCGCCGTCGTGGTCCCGGCGCGCGCCGCGTATTCCCACTCGGCCTCGCTCGGGAGTCGATAGGGACCTTCGCCGCGCGCCGAGGGTGAGCCCCGCGCGCGCACCTTGCCGTTGAGCCAGGCGATGTAAGCCTGCGCGTCGTGCCAGCTGAGGCACACCGCGGGCCAGCGGGGCGGCGAGATGTGGCCGGGCGGATAGGCGAGGCCGTGACCGGGGGATTCCCAGGTGAGGCCCAGGATCGGGTCGCAGGGCGCCGGCTGATAGCCGGTCTCCCGCAGGAAGGTCAGAAACTCCTCGTTGGTGACGTCGTATTTGCCGAGCGCGAAGGCGCGGATGCTGACCGAGTGCTGCGGTCCTTCCGCCTCGAACCGCCCGCGCTCGGCGCCGGGACTCCCCATGGTGAAACTCCCCGCGGGAATGCCGACCATCATCGGGCACTGCGTGCATTCCCGGAATTCCCGCTCGGTGCGCTCCTGCGCCGGCGCCGCCGTCGCGATGGCGATCAGGAGAAGGGACAGCAGCGCATGAGCGAGCGATCGGTGCACGGCCGGAGCATGTGCCGGATCGCGCCGCCGCTGGCAAGCCGAATGGGCCGTGAGCCTATTGGAGCGTGTGCTTGCTCTGCAGCGAGGGGAGCTGCGCTTCCGGCCGGTCGAAGGCCCATTCGCTCTTCGGTCCGACGATGCCGTAAATCACCATCGCGACCAGGCCGATGGCGAGGCCGCCGAGGATGGCGATGGTGAGGAGGCCGCCGGGCGTGCTCTTGCGCTTGCCGGGGGCGATCGCTTTTCTCGCCGGTCCTCCGGCTTTCGCCTTGCCAGCCGCGATCCGAGACGCGCCAGGTTGTGCCTTGGCGCTCTTCGAGGCCGGTAGAGGTGTAGCCGGAGTCTTGCCGGGTGGCATGGGTCGTCGTCCGTAAGGAAGCGCGAGGCCAATTGCCCGGGCGAATTCCTATGGGATCGTCGCTAATATTCGGTTAAGGCCGAGGCGGCGAACAAGGGGAGGCAAGCATGGCGGCGCGCAAGCACGGGCCCTATTGGCATCAGCAGAAGGCGCTCGGCGCCGAGTTCGCGGACCGCATCGGCTTCGACGCGGCCGTGCGCTACACCACGACCGAGGCCGAGCACCGCGCGACCCGCGAGGCCGCCGGCCTCTACGACGTCTACAACCAGGTCATGGTCGAGGTGCGCGGGCGCGACGCGATGACGCTGCTCCGGCTCGTGCTCGTGAACGATGTCGCGCGGATCGCCGATGGCAAGGTGCTCTACTCCTCGCTCTGCAAGCCCGGCGGCGGCATGGTCGACGACCTCACCTGCTATCGGCATTCTCCGACCCACTTCCAGCTCTCGCCGACGCCCTCGCGGGTCGATCGCGTCGTCGCCTGGCTCCGCGAGCATGCCGCCGGCATGGACGCGGTGGTGACCAATCTGGGTGCGGGCTTGGCCTTTCTCTCGGTCCAGGGGCCGGCCTCCCGCGACATTCTGAGGAAACTCACCGATGCCGACCTCTCGACCGCGGTGTTGCCCTACTACAGCTTCATGCATGCCGCCGTGGCGGAGGTGCCGCGCGTGATGGTGGCGCGCACGGGCTATTCGGGCGAGCTCGGCTTCGAGCTGTTCTATCCTGGCGAATATGCCGAGCACATGTGGGACGCGGTGATGGCCGCGGGCACGCCCCTGGGACTCAAGCCCTGCGGCCTCGGCGCGCTCCGCACCGTGCGGATGGAGAAGCGGTACCCGCTCTATGGCCTCGATCTCGACGAGACCACGAGCCCGCTCGAGGCCGACCTCGGCTGGACGGTGCAGTTCAGCGACCGCGATTTCATCGGCCGCGAGGCGCTTGCACGCCAGCGCGCTGCGGGCGTCTCACGCAAGCTCGTGCTGATCGAGTTCGCCGACCTGGCCGCGGTGCCCGCGATCGGTGACGAGATCCGATTGGCTGGCGCCAACGCGACCATCGGCA
>DATEGF010000326.1:0-27235 GCA_035280245.1 Allostellaceae bacterium | reverse complement strand
AAGTGCACTGTCACCGTAATACCGCCGTTCCGACGAGCATTCCGATCTGCACCCAGCCGTGCCCGCCAATGCAATGCAGCAGGCTCCGGCGCTCATAGTCCCGGCCCTCGCCAGTGTATCTTGAACCGTCAGAGAGACCGTCCTCGGAGCACCGATGTCCCGGTCATCCACCTTCGCGGCTTGGGCGCGGCTTCACATCTTCAGGACTGTCACCGCGGTCCTGACGCTTGTGCTGCTGGGGCTCTGTTTTTTCTATGACCCGGAGCTGATCACGTGGTGGTTGCGGACGACAATGCGGGGGATCGAATTCGTCGCCGCGCTGCTACCCTACCCATGGGGAGACCAGGTCGAGATCGCCTTGAAGGCGCTCGGCGGGTCGTTCTGGTTCCAAATCGCATCCGCGATCATCATGGTCCGCGCCGTGATCTGGGGTATCGGGGCGGGGTGGCGTCACCGGCGGTCTTGGCGGCGGGCGCAGGCTGGCGAGGGAGATCGAGAGCGCGAGTAGCTCGCGGCTTAGAGTCGTTACATGCGAGTACGCACAATACGTTAAGCATCACGGTGGGACCGCGCGCTCGCGCAGCGAGCGTGTCGAGGCACGGACGCCATGATGCAAGCGGGAGGTGGTTTGATCCACCTTGACGTGAACGCTAAATACGTTCATGCTCTGAGCGCGGCGCCGTAGAGAGGTTCACGCGATGACCAGCGAGAGGGCGGCGGGCGGCAGCCTCGCCCATCGAAATTACGAAACGAAGCCAGACTTGCTTGCGCGATCAGCGACATCGGTGGTTTGGCTTTCCGAAATAAAGCCAAATTTCCGGCGGAAGGATCCGAAATTCGCCGAGAAATCTCCAGCGATCCCGGAAATTCGGCAAGAACGCTGTGCCGAGCGTCACAGACCAAGAAGGAGAGGAATTCACATGAGCGCATACGTCGTCGTGCAGGAGGACATCAAGGACGAGGCGACCTTCGATCAGTATCGCAAGCAGGTGATGCCAACCATCGCGGCGCACGGCGGCAAGTTCATCGTGCGCGGCGGCAAGCTTACGGTGCTCGAGGGCGAGTGGCCGATGCCGCGCTTCGTCATCCTCGAGTTCCCCTCGCGCCAGGCCGCCGAGACCTGGTACCGCTCGCCCGAGTACCAGAAGATCCTGCCGCTCCGACTCAAGAGCGGCACCGGCAATCTCATCATCGTCGACGGCGTTTAGGCTCTCATGAGACAGCGATTGCTGCTGATCGCGCTCGGCACGGCCTGCGCCGCGGGCATGCTCGGCCCGCGTCCCGCCGAGGCGGCGCAGGCTTGCGGCCCGTGGGTCGGGCGCACCGTCACGCTCGCCGGACGGGTCCATTGGAACGATTACGACGCGGCCAAGAACCGCTACAGCATCGTGCTCCAGGACGCCTGCGACGGGCTCGTCAATATTTCAGGCGCCGGTGCCTTGCCCTGCCGCACCAGCCCCGCCGTCGCGGTCACCGGCCGGTTGGAGGCGGCGCCGGAAGACGCAATCCTGCTCGAAGGCGACTACCTCATGGTCAATCCCGCGCGGGTCGACTGCCGCTAGGCGCGCGCGAGCCCGCCCGCTGCGCCGTGCCAGGGCGGGCCGGATGCGGCGTGGAGTGCGCCGCTCGCGGGATCGAGGCTCACGGCGGAGACGCGCGAGAAGGAGTTGAGGCCGGGGTCGTCCGCCTGCACGACGACGCGGTGGCCGAGAGCGGCGAGGGCCTCGCGCACCGCGGGATCGATGCGCGCGTCGACGTATGTTTCTTTGCCTTGGCAGTGGACGCGCGGGGCCGCGATGGCGTCGGCGAGCGGCATCTTGAAATCGTGCCAATGGACGAGGGCGTGCAGCACGCCGGTGGTGATGCGATAGCCGCCGGCGCCGGCAGCGGCGAAGACCGCGCGGCCGTTCTCGAGCGCCAGGAGCACGGGCACCGCGAAGATCGGCATCTTGCCGGGCGCAATCGAGTTGGGGCGCCCGGGGCGGGGATCGAAATTGCCCATGCCGTTGTTGAGGACGATCCCGGTGCCGGGCACCGCCACCATCGAGCCGAAGCTCGCGGAGACGCTGGTGCAGAGCGAGACCATGTTGCCCTCGCGGTCGGCGGCGGTCATTTGCGTGGTGCCCGCGAGCTTGGGCGGCCAAGGTTCGTCCGCCACACGCTCGCCGAGGCCCTCGTCGCTCGCACCCGGATCGATTGCCGCGACCGGCCGCGTCAGCGCGCGATCGGGGCTCAGCATGGCCGCGCGCCGCGCGCCCAGCGCGGGATCGGAGAGCGCGGCGGCAGGTCCGTCGCCAATCACATCGGGATCGCCGTAGTGCGCGATGTTGTCGACGAAGGCGGTGGCGAGCGCCTCTGACATCAGGTGCCGGAACTCCAGCGCATCCGGGCGCAGCGCCGCGAGATCGAAATGCTCGAGGATGTTGAGTGCCTCGTAGCCCACGGGATCGCAGCACGTGACGTAGTCGAGGCCGCGGTAGCGCCGCGGTTTCTCGCGGAGAATGCGCGGCCGGTAAGTCGCAAGGTCGTCGCGCGAAAGGACGCCGCCGCCCGCTTGGCACGCGGCCGCGATCGCCTCCGCGACAGGTCCCGAATAAAAGCCGGCGGCACCTTCTTCCGCGATGCGCTCGAGCGTTGCGGCGAGCGCGTCCATCGGCAACCGCTCGCCCGGATCAATCTGACCGGCCGCGCGCGGCAGCCGGCCGCCCGGCAGGAACATCGCCGCGAGCGCTGGCATCTCGCGGATCGCGTCGAGGTTCTCGGCGAGTTTGAGGACCAGCGCCCACGTGACCTCGAGCCCCGCTTTCGCCAAGGCGATCGCGGGCGCGACCACCGCGGCCCAGGGCAAGCGCCCGAGCTTGCGCTGCGCCCAGTAGAGGCCCGCGACCGCACCGGGGACGCCGACCGCGAGGTGCCCGCGCTCGGCCTTGAGGCCCTTGGTATAGGGCGTCTCGTAGTATTTGAGGCCCTTGGCCTCGTCGATCTCGAACATATCGGCGCGCGCGGCGCCGGGCGCGCGAAGGTAATGGTCGATCGAGATGAGCTCGCGGCGCGCCGCGACATAGGCCGACATCCGCCCATAGCCGCCGAGGCCGCACATGGCGGGCTCGACGACGTAGCTCGCGAACGCCGCCGCCACCACCGCGTCGATCGCATTGCCGCCGTCTTCAAGCATCGCAAGCCCAGCCGCGACTTCGTCAGGATGCCCCGCGGCAACGACGCCGCAGCTCGATGTTACGGAGCTGGAAGGTGCGACGGGTGTACTCACCGGACCATTCTGTCAGTTGTCCTGATTCGTTGCACCACCTCGACGCCTCTCAGTCGTCATGACCGGGACAAGGCCGGCGCATGCCGAGAGAGGATCCGAAAAGATACGTGGAGGTTATCGCAGCAGACGCTCGCGGAGCACGACGGCCTGGTTGTGGCGCTCGTCGCGCGCCGAGTAGACCAGGGTGAGGCGACCGCTGCGGGCGATCGCGCGCAACTCTTTCAGGAGGGCCGACTGATGGGCCAATTCGGCGCGGTAGCGCCGGCGGAACTCTGTCCAGCGCTCGGGATCGTGGCCGAACCATTGGCGCAGCTCGGTGCTCGGCGCCACGTCCTTCATCCACTGGTCGATCGCGGCCTTGGATTTCGTAAGGCCGCGCGGCCAAACGCGGTCCACGAGCACGCGTGTGCCGTCGTCGCGCGTGGCGGGCTCATAGGCCCGCTTCACGCGTAGGTCGAGTTTCGTCGCCGTCGGGGTGCTCGCATCAGGCGTGGCCGGCGTCGCCGGAGAGGACGGAGAGGTCGATGCCGATCTTGGCGATCGCCTGCTGCCACTTGTCCTTGGACTCGGGATCGAAGACGAGCCCGTCATCGGCGTCGACGTGGAGCCAGCCGTTCGCTTGCATTTCCGCGTCGAGCTGGCCTGGACCCCAGCCGGCGTAGCCGAGCGCCAGCAGGCTCCGCTTCGGACCCTCGCCGCGGCCGATCGCCCGGAGAATGTCGAGGGTCGCCGTGAGGGCGACGTCGTTGCCGATCACCATGGTGGCATCCTCGGTATAGTCGGCGGTGTGCAGCACGAAACCGCGACCCTCCTCGACGGGACCGCCCCGGTGGACGCGCGGATCCGTCTTGAGCCCCTCGGCCTCGATGCCGAGTTGGCCCATGAGCTTCGAGAGTGTCACGGGCGGATTGTCGAGGAATTTGTTCACCACCAGGCCCATCGCGCCCTCGCTGCCGTGGGCGCACATGTAGATCACGGTCCGCGCGAAGCGAGGGTCCTGCATCTGTGGCATGGCGATGAGCAGCTGGCCCGTCAGCGAGCTCGGCCCCAGCTTCCGCGCTGTCCGGCCCGTGCTCGGCGTCGTTGCGCTCTTGGGGTCGGATTCGGCCGGAATGGGCTGGTTTTCCGGGTCTTGCGGCTCGTTTGGCCGCGGGGTCTTGGGGTCCGCCACGAGGCGATCTCCTTGCTCGCAATCGGATTTGAGATAGGCCCGGGGCGGTTGGCTTGCAAGCGGGTTTGCCTCTCGGGGTTGTGAGCTACCGCCAGGGGGCGATCCCCTATATAAGCGGGCGAGGAACCCCAGATGCAGCGCCGCTTACCGCTCCGCCAGCCCGGACGACCCTCAGCCATGGGTCTGGTCCTGCGCGGACTGCTGCTTGCGGTCGCCCTCTTAGCCACACCGGGCGCGCTCCGCGCGGAGGAGGCGGCCTCGCCCTGGTTCACCACCGAGCAGGGCCGGGTGCGCCTGATTGCCGCCACACCCAGTGTGGGCACCGACGAGTCCGTCTGGCTCGGCCTGCAATTCGAGCTGGCGCCGCACTGGAAGGTCTATTGGCGCTCGCCGGGCGACGCGGGCTATGCGCCGAGCCTCGACTGGGCGGGCTCGCAGAACCTTGCTGGCGCAGCGGTGGCCTGGCCCGCGCCCGAGCGCTTCACGGTCCTCGGCCTCGAGACCATGGGCTATGAGAGCGCGGTGGTGCTGCCCATCACCGCGCGCCTCGTCAAGCCGGGCGAGCCGCTGAAGCTCCGCGCCGCGCTGCAGTATCTCACCTGCGAGATCGTCTGCGTACCCTATGAGACGGCGCTCGCCCTCGATCTGCCGGCCGATCCCGCGCCCGACGGGGTCGTGGGCCTCGGTGCGCTGATCGCGCGCTACCGCGCAAAAGTGCCGAGCGACGGCCGTGCCGTGGGCCTTCACCTCGAGGGCGCGAGCCTGGAGACCGGCGCCAAGCCGGTGCTGACCCTGGCGCTCGCGGCCGACCCGCCGCTCGAGCATCCCGACACCTTCGTCGAGGGACCCGACGGCGTCAGCTTCAGTGCGCCCGTGATGGTGCTGGACGATCCCGCGCATCCTTTGCTCAAGGTCCGCGCTTTCGGTACGGCGCAGGATTTGGCGGCGCTGCCGAACCACGACCTGGTGATCACCGTGGTGGACGGCAGGCGAAGCATGGAGGCGGCGACGATTCCCCTCGTCGCCGCGGCGCCGGTGTCGGAGCTCGCGGCGCTCCTGCCGATGATGCTGACCGCGCTACTCGGCGGGCTGATCCTGAACCTGATGCCCTGCGTGCTGCCGGTGCTCTCGCTGAAGCTCCTGGGCGCCGTCGACCACGCGACGGGTGGCTCACAAGGGCTCCGGCGTGGCTTTCTCGCGACATCCGCGGGCATCCTGCTGTCCTTCCTCGTCCTCGCGGGTGTGATGATTACCTTGCGCGGTCTCGGCGTGTCGGTGGGTTGGGGGCTGCAATTCCAGCAGCCGGTATTCCTCGCGGCGATGGCCGCCCTCACGACGCTGTTCGCCGCGAATCTCTGGGGCTGGTTCGAGGTGCCGTTGCCGCGCTTCATCGCCGACCGCGCCCCCGCGACCGCAGGCGGGCACGAGGGCTCGCTCGCGGGCAACATTGCCGCGGGCGCCTTCGCGACGCTGCTCGCGACACCCTGCTCGGCGCCGTACCTCGGCACGGCCATCGGCTTCGCCTTCGCCGGCACCAGCCTCGACATCCTCGTGATCTTCGTGATGTTGGGTCTCGGGCTTTCGCTCCCCTACCTCGCCGTGGCGCTCGTGCCCGGTGCCGCGCGCTGGCTGCCGCGGCCCGGGCGCTGGATGATCGTGCTGCGCCGTATCCTCGGGCTCGCGCTGCTCGGCACCGCCGCGTGGCTGATCTTCGTGCTGAGCGACGAGGCGGGCGACCGCGTGGCGCTCATCGCGGCGGCGGCACTCGCCGCGGTCCTCGTGTGCTTCGGCGCGCTTGAGGCGTCGCGCCTGCGGGCGGCGGGCGTCGGCCTTGCGATCGCGGTGGCGTTGATCGCGGCGGCGGTCGGACCTGCCGCGCCGGAACCGTCTCCGCCCGAGACGGCGGACGCACTCTGGCAGCCCTTCGATCGCGCGCGGATCTCCGAGCTGGTGGGCGAGGGCAAAGTCGTGTTCGTCGACGTAACTGCGCGCTGGTGCATCACCTGTCAGGCGAACAAGCGGCTGGTGCTCGACCAGGCCCAGGTCCGCGGCGGCCTCGCGGCGCCGGGCACCGTCGCCATGATCGCGGACTGGACGCGGCCCGATCCGATCATCGCGGCCTATCTCAAGAGCTACGGCCGCTATGGCATTCCCTTCAACGCCGTCTATGGGCCGCGCGCGCCGCAGGGCATCGCGCTCTCGGAGCTGCTAACGCCCGGCGAGGTCTTGAGCGCGATCGAGCGCGCGCGCGGCTCCGCCAGCGCCGCCGGCGTTGCTCCGCAAAGCCCACCGAGCGGGGGGTGATTTTCGGGATGGTACCGACTATGTTGTGGCCCATGCGGAGCGCTCAATTCGCGCCCGCATTCGAATTTCCACTCACGATCGCAAAAGAAGGGGAAAGGCAATGATCAAGGTTGGCGACAGGATTCCGTCGGTGAAGCTCAAGCACATGACCGCCGATGGCCCGAAGGACATCACCACGGACGAGCTCTTCAAGGGCAAGAAGGTCGTGCTCTTCGCGCTGCCGGGCGCCTTCACGCCGACCTGCTCGGCGAAGCACCTGCCAGGCTTCGTGCAGCGCGCGAGCGAGCTCAAGGGCAAGGGTGTCGACACCATCGCCTGCCTCTCGGTGAACGACGCCTTCGTGATGAATGCCTGGGGCAAGGACCAGAAGGTCGACGACAAGGTGCTGATGCTGGCGGACGGCAACGGCGATTTCACCCGCGCGGTCGGCCTCGAGATGGATGGCACTGGCTATGGCATGGGCAAGCGCTCGCGCCGCTATGCGCTGGTGGCGCAGGACGGTGTCGTGAAGACGCTCAACGTCGAGAACCCCGGCGCCTTCGAGGTTTCGAGCGCGGAAGCGGTGCTGAAGGCGCTCTGAGCGAGATCAGGGTCGAAACGAAAGGGCGGGGC
Organism: Allostellaceae bacterium; assembly: GCA_035280245.1. Lineage (GTDB taxonomy): Bacteria > Pseudomonadota > Alphaproteobacteria > ATCC43930 > CGMCC-115725 > DASZHJ01. Next base: position 19,880 of record DATEGF010000326.1, on the reverse strand, counting down.
GAAACCCCGCCCTTTTCTTTGCGAGGGGGGCCGATGATCAAGCTCATCCAATTCCCGCGCATGCTCGGGCTGCCGAACCCGAGCCCGTTCTGCGTCAAGGTCGAGGTCCTGCTCAAGATGGCGGGCATCGCTTACGAGTGCGAGTTCGTCGGTAATCCCGGCAAGGGGCCGAAGGGCAAGCTGCCGGCGATCGTCGATGACGGACAAGCGATCGGCGATTCCGAGATCATCCGCTGGCATCTCGAGCGCAAGTACGGCATCGATTTCGACAAGGGGCTAAGCCCCGCGGAGCGCGCCATCAGCCACGTCCTCTCGCGCATGGCCGAGGAGCGGACCTACTGGGTCCTGGTCTATAGCCGCTGGATCGAGGAGGCGAACTGGCTGCTGTTCCGCGACAATCTCTTCGCGGGCATGCCCGGTTTCCTCCGAGCGGCGCTGGGACCGGTGATCCGCAGGCGCGTCCGGAGCATGCTCCGTGCCCAGGGCCTCGGCCTTCACGGCCGCGACGAGATCTACGCCATGGGCGCCAAGGATGTCGGCGCGATCTCCGTGCAGCTCGGCACCAAACCGTTCCTGCTGGGCAGCGAGCCCACGAGCGTCGACGCGACGGTCTGGCCCTATATCGTTGGCACGCTGGTGCCGCCGCTGGAGTCGCCACTCAAGCAGGCGATCCAGAAGCACCCCAATCTCGTGGAGTACTCCGAGCGCATGCGCGCGCGGTTTTTCGGTTAGAGCCGCGCGAACAGCATCAGCAGAAGCGCGGCGAGGCTGACCGCCGTCCGCACGGCGTGCAGACGGCCCCATCTGACGAGCAGGTCGCGCGCTTCCGCGCTGCCGAGATCGAGCGCCGGATCCTCGAGCCGCTTGTTCGTGGGCCACATCACGAAGAGCGTGAAGGGCACCACGGCGCTCAGCACGAAGGCGGCGCCGATCCAGATGGCGCTGGCGCTGAAGAGTCCCGCCGCGATGCCGAGGAGCGTACCCAGCACCGCGAGCGTCGACTGCATGACGGTTGCCCGCCGGTAGCTCGGGCGCCACTCCGCGATCGCGATCTCGACCGGCAGCGCAAGGCGCGCGGGCTGCTCGACCGCGCTCACGTAGAGCGCCGCGCCCGTGAAGAGGGCGGTTGCGAGGATCGCGAGACCCTGGATCAGCATCGTCGCCTCATCGGTTGGCGGAGATCGCGGCGCGGGCGAGCGCATCCGCGCGCTCGTTCTCGGGGTGCCCGGCATGGCCGCGCACCCAGATGAACTCCACCTGGTGCGGCTCGAGCGCCGCGGCGAGCCGCTGCCAGAGGTCGACGTTCTTCACGGGCTTCTTGTCGGCGGTGCGCCAGTTCCGGCGCTTCCAGTCGTGGATCCAGGTGGTGATGCCGTCACGCACATAGCGGCTGTCGGTGTGCAGCCGCACGCGGCAGGGCCGGGTCAGCGCCTCCAGCGCCATGATCGCCGCCATCAGCTCCATGCGATTGTTGGTGGCGCTGGGCTCGAAGCCCGAGAGCTCGCGCTCGGTGCCGCGGAAGCGCAGGATCGCGCCCCAGCCGCCGGGCCCCGGGTTCCCGCTGCAGGCGCCGTCCGTGAAGATGTCGATGACGTTGTCCCCGGCGCTCTCGCTCATCCGCCGAGGCCATAGGCGCTGGTGCGCGCGATGCCGCGATGGAAGCGCAGCTTGCGCAGGTATTCGAGCGGGTCCTTGGGCCGCACCAGCGCGCCCGCGGGGTGATTGAGCAGGTCATAGAGCCGCGTCAGCAGGAAGCGGAGCGCGCTGCCGCGGGCGAGCAGCGGCAAGGCCTCGTACTCCGCCTCCGAGAGTGCGCGCTTCGCGCGATAGTTCGAGAGCAGCTGCCGCGCCTTGGTGACGTTGAAGTCGCCGTCGGTTTCGAAGCACCACGCGTTGAGGCAGACCGCGACGTCGTAGGCGAGGAAATCCGTGCAGGCGAAATAGAAATCGATCAGCCCCGACACCGCCTCGCCGCGGAAGAACACGTTATCGGGGAACAGGTCCGCGTGGATGGTGCCGACCGGCAGATCCTTGGGCCAGCGCTGCTCGAGCTCGGCGAGCTCGCTCCGCAGCTCGTCGGCGAGGCCCGCCCTCACCTCATGGGCGCGCGCCTCGCACGCCTCGAGGAGCGGGCGCCAGCCCGCGACCGAGAGATTGTTCGGCCGACGCATGGCGAAACCCGCGCCCGCGAGGTGCAGCGCCGCGAGCGCGCCGCCGACGCCCGCGCAATGGAAGGGCAGGATCCGGCGCGGCCATAGGCCCTCGAGGAAAGTGATGATGGCGGCGGGCCGGCCGCACAGCGAGCGGAGCGCCACCCCGTCCCTCGCCTTGACCGGCGTCGGGCATGCGATCCCGTGCGTCGCCAGATGCTCCATGAGCGCGATGAAGAATGGCAGGTCCTGCGGCTGCACCCGCTTCTCGTAGAGCGTCAGGATGAAGGTGCCGCGCTCGGTGCGCAGGAGGAAATTCGAGTTCTCGACGCCCTCGGCGATGCCCTTGCAGGAAACCACCTCGCCGATGTTGTAATCCCGGACGAAGGCGGTGAGCTCGTCGTCGCCGACGTCGGTGTAGACCGCCATGGCCGGGCTTAGGTTCGCGCCTCAAGCGCGATGTGGAGTTTCGTGGAGCGCACGCTCAAATTCGGCCCGATTCGCATCTCATGGCTCGGCCTCCCCGGCGCCCAACTCTTGTGCGCCTCCGCGCCCTCGCATAGAGTTGCGCCCGCATTCACCGGCGCTTCCGGCGCTCGGGGCGACGTTAGTCCAGCAACTCTCGATGGGGAAGAGGGGTCATGGCGGAGCCGATCTCGGCACAGAAAGCACCTTACGGCGTGACCGTGGAGGCCGGGAAAGAGTACTGGTGGTGCGCCTGCGGGCGCAGCAAGAACCAGCCGTTCTGCGACGGCTCCCACAAGGGGACGGGCCTCGCGCCGCAGCAATACCTGGCCGACAAATCGCACGAGGTCTGGTTCTGCGGCTGTAAGCGGACCGGCGGTAAGCCGTTCTGCGACGGCACCCACAACCGGATTTGAGCCGACCACGTATCATGCGATCCGCCCGCGTAGGCGCGGTAACGGCCCTGGCGCTCGCGTTGGGTGCCTGCTCAAGCAGCGGCAGCGGCAAGCTTGCGTGTCCGCACGTTGGGATCGTGCCCGAGCTGCAGGCGGTGGCGAAGTTCGGCCCCGGTCCGGGGCGCCAGGACACCGACGCGATCTTCGGCGCACGGATGACCGCCGCTCAAGCGAGCTGCAGCGCCGACAAGAAGAAGAGCGGCGTCACCGTCGCGACGAAGCTCGGCGTCATGGCACTCCGCATCCAGCCGGACGTGAAGAAGGGTCAGGTTACGTATTTCGAGGCGGTCATCAATCGCCGCCAGGAGATCCTGGCCGAGCGCGATTTCGTGATCGATCTCGAGTGGCCGCGATCGCAGCGCGAGCTCACGATCACGGACGAGCTCGAGACCTTCGTCCCCTTCGCGAAGGACGCAGGCGGCGACGACTACGCAATCCTCTTCGGTTTTCGGCTGACGCCGGACGAGCTGCAGTACAATCGCGAGCACGCGGCGAAGCCGCAGGGCTGAGAGCGGCCGCTCAGTGCGCCGATAGCGGGCGCCAGCGCGATCCTTCCCACACGGCCGTCACCGCGGTCACGACAAAGGCCGAGAGCCAGAGCCAGAAGCCTGGGCCGCGCCCGCAGAGCGCATCCTCGCCGCGGGCGTCGCTGTAGAAATAGATCGGCGCGAAGGCGGTGAGCGCCAGCATGATGCCGGACACGGCATGATGGAGCGCCGGCGGTCGTCCGCGCAGCATCTGCGCGAGGCAGATCAGCAGGAACACGTTCGCGTACCAGGCAAACATTCCAAAGGATGGATGCCAGAACATCATCAGCGGGCCCGCCCAGCCCGTGAGCAGCGTCTCGTAACCCGGCGCCCATTGTGGCCGCCCATAGGCGCAAGTCGCGATATCCGGCGTCACCATCGCGCCGATCCACAATGTCGCCACAATCGCAAATAGGCCGGCGTTGATTTTTTGCGCCGACAGCATTCCCCCCGTATCCCCCGCATATCGCGAAGGCACGGTCATGTTTCCTCTCCAAGTCGAGATCGTTGAATCCTACGCAGCAATTTGTCGTAACTAAGGCCGCGTTTTCGACCGTGTCCCAAGCTGGTCACGCGGCGGCGCCGGTGCTAAGGTCGCGTCCGTGCCGCAAGCACCCTGATGGGAGAGACCGGACCGCGCGACGAATAGCGTGAGGCCGGCGCCGAAGGAGCAACCGCCCCGGAAACTCTCAGGCAAAAGGACCGTCAGGGCGAGGGCACTCTGGAAAGCAGACGCGCGAGCCTCGCGCGTCTCACCGAAGAGGTAAACCGCGGGACGATCCCACGGTGAATCTTTCAGGTTCCCGGACAGAGGGGTCTCCGTCTCGGCGATCGCCGAGGCGGACCCCGCAATCGTCCGGAGCTGTCCCTTGAGCGACCAACCCCAGGCACCTCTCCAGAAGACACCACTCCACGCGCTGCACGTCTCGCTGGGCGCGCGCATGGTGCCCTTCGCGGGCTACGACATGCCCGTGCAATACCCGACGGGCATCGTGGCGGAGCACACACACACGCGTAGCCAGGCGGGCCTCTTCGATGTCTCGCACATGGGCCAGGTGCGCCTCGACGGCGCCGGCGCCGCAGCGGCCCTGGAGCGTCTGGTGCCCGGCGACATCCAGGCCGTGAAGCGCGACCGCACGCGCTACACACTCTTCACCAACCCGAGCGGCGGCATCCTCGACGACCTCATGGTGACAAACCTCGGGGATCACCTGCATCTGGTGGTGAACGCCGCCTGCAAGGTAGAGGACGTGGCGCACCTCAAGCACGCGCTCGAGCCCGCGATCAAGGTGACGGCGCTCCCCGATCGCGCGCTAGTGGCGCTGCAGGGCCCTGCGGCCGCGGCGGTGCTCGGGCGACTCGCACCCGGGGTCAGGGCGATGACGTTCATGACCGTGGCGACGCACGATCTGGCGGGCATTCCCTGCTTGATCTCGCGCTCCGGCTATACCGGCGAGGACGGCTACGAGATCTCGGTTCCGGCCGATGCCGCCGAGAAACTCGCGCGGCGATTGCTGGCGGAGCCCGAGGTGAAGCCGATCGGTCTCGGTGCCCGCGACACGCTCCGGCTCGAGGCCGGGCTCTGTCTCTATGGCCACGACATCGACACCTCGACCACGCCGGTCGAGGCGGCTCTCGGTTTTGCCTTGGCGAAGCGCCGCCGCGAGGGCGGCGGCTTCCTCGGCGCCGAGGTGATCCAGCGCCAGCTTCGCGACGGCGCCGCGCGCAAACGCGTCGGCATCAAACCCGAAGGCCGCGCGCCCGCGCGCGACGGCACCGAGATCCGCGACGCCGGCGGCGCCGTCATCGGAAAAATCACCAGCGGCGGCTTCGGACCCAGCGTCGATGGCCCGATCGCCATGGGCTATGTCGCGAGCGCCCACGCGGCGCCCGGCACGGCCTTGTCGCTGATGGTGCGCGGCACGCCGCGGCCGGCGCGCGTGGTGCCGCTACCCTTTGTTCCCCATCGCTACTACCGCGGCTGATCAGACCGCTTAGGGAGAGGAAACGTCATGACCGTCAAATACACCAAGGACCACGAATGGGTGCGTGTCGAAGGCACCACGGCCGTGGTCGGGATCAGCGACTACGCGCAGACGCAGCTCGGCGACGTCGTCTATGTCGAGCTGCCCGAGGTCGGCCGCAAGCTCGAGCAGGGCAAGGAAGCCGCCGTCGTGGAATCCGTGAAAGCGGCGAGCGAAGTCTACGCGCCGATCTCCGGCAAGGTGACCGAGGCGAACGCCGAGCTCGCGGGCGAGCCTGCCAAGATCAACGCCGATCCCATGGGTGGCGGCTGGTTCTTCAAGATGACCATCGCCAATCCCAAGGAGCTCGACGGCCTCATGGACGAGGCACAGTACAAGACTTTCGTCGAGGGACTGGGCTGATGCGCTACCTGTCGCTCACCACCGCTGACCGCCAGGCGATGCTCGCGGCGATCGGCGTCTCCTCGATCGATGCCCTCTTCGCCGACGTGCCCCAGGCCGCGCGGCTCGACGGTCTCCTCGATCTGCCGAAGGCCCAAGGCGAGCTCGAGGTCGAGCGCGCGCTGAGTGCGATGGCCGCCAAGAATCTGGTGGCGGGCTCGGTGCCGAGCTTCGTCGGCGCCGGCGTCTATCGCCATCACGTGCCCGCCGCGGTCGATCACCTGATCCAGCGCGGCGAGTTCCTGACTTCCTACACGCCCTACCAACCTGAGGTCTCGCAGGGCACGCTGCAGATGCTGTTCGAGTTCCAGACCCAGATCGCGCTCTTGACGGGGATGGATGTCGCGAATGCCTCGATGTACGACGGCGCCACCGCTTGTGCCGAGGCCGTGATGATGGCGAACCGTCTCACGCGCCGGAAGAAGGCGATCCTCTCGGGCGGCCTTCATTCGCATTACCGTGAGGTCACGCGGACCCACGCGCGTTTCGTGGGCTTCCAGGCGAAGCTCGCGGAGCCCGATCCCGAGGCGAAGGAGGACCTCGCCGCCCAGATCGACGCCAACACGTCCTGCGTGGTGGTGCAGAACCCCGGCACCTTCGGCCAGGTGCGCGACTACTCGGCGCTCGCCGACGCTTGCCACAAGGCGGGCGCGCTGCTGATCATCGTGGTCAACGAGGCGGTCTCGCTCGGCGCCGTCAAATCGCCGGGCGCCATGGGCGCCGACATCGTCGCGGGCGAGGGCCAATCGTTCGGTAACGCGCTCAATTTCGGCGGACCGCATCTGGGCTTGTTCGCGACGCGGGAGCGCTACGTGCGGCAGATGCCGGGTCGCCTCGTCGGCGAGACCGTCGATGCCGATGGCCGGCGCGGCTGGGTGCTCACCCTCTCGACCCGCGAGCAGCACATCCGCCGCGAGAAGGCGACCAGCAACATCTGCACGAACTCCGGCCTCTGCGCGCTCGCGGCCTCGATCCATATCTCGCTGCTGGGCGAGGCGGGCCTAACGCGCCTCGCGGCGCTCAACCACGCGAAGGCCACGATGCTCGCCGATCGGCTCGCGGCCGTGCCGGGCGTCAGCGTCGTCAATGACACCTTCTTCAACGAGTTCACCCTTCGACTGCCGAAGCCGGCGGCGGCGGTGGTCGAGCGGCTCGCGCGCAAGAGGATCCTCGGCGGCGTACCCATAAGCCGGCTCCATCCCGGCAAATCCGCGCTCCGGAATCTGCTGCTGGTCACCGCGACCGAGATGACGACCGAGGCCGATATCGAGGCGTTCGCAACCGCGCTCACGCAGGTGCTGTCATGAGTGATTGGAGCCAGGCCGTGAGCCAGTTCCGGACCGACCCCAAGTCGGGCGGCGCCACCGTCAGCGGCAATCGCGGCCTCCAGATCGAGGAAGCGCTCATCTTCGAGCAGGACGCGCCCGGCCGCACCGGTGTCGACCTGCCCGAGCCGCCGGCGGTCAAGAGCCGCCTCGGCGGCGTCACGCGCGAGGGCCCGATCGGCCTGCCCGGCCTCTCGGAGCCGCAGGTCGTACGGCACTACACGCGGCTCTCGCAGAAGAACTACGCGATCGACACCGGGCTCTACCCGCTGGGCTCCTGCACGATGAAGCACAACCCGCGCCTCAACGAGCGGATGGCGCGGCTCGCGGGCTTCGCAGATATCCACCCGCTGCAGCCGGTCTCGACGGTGCCGGGCGCGCTCGAGCTCATGGATCAGCTCGCGCATTGGCTCAAGACGTTGACCGGCATGGCCGCGGTGGCGCTCTCGCCGGGGGCGGGTGCCCATGGCGAGCTCTGCGGGATCATGTGCATCCGCGCGGCGCTCGAGGCGCGCGGCGAGAAGCGCACACGCGTCCTGGTGCCGGAATCGGCCCATGGCACAAATCCCGCCACCGCCGCAGCCTGCGGCTTCACGGTAGACGCCATTCCCGCGAACGCCGACGGCCGCGTCGATGTCGCCGCGCTCAAGGCCAAGCTCGGGCCCGATGTCGCGGCGCTCATGCTGACCAACCCGAACACCTGCGGGCTCTTCGAGCGCGATATCCGCGAGATCGCTGATGCGGTCCACGCCGCCGGCGCGTTTTTCTACTGCGATGGCGCCAACTTCAACGCCATCGTCGGCCGCGTGCGGCCGGCGGACCTCGGCATCGACGTCATGCACATCAACCTGCACAAGACCTTCTCGACGCCGCACGGCGGCGGCGGGCCCGGGAGCGGGCCGGTGGTGCTGGCCGAGAGCCTGGCGCCTTTCGCGCCCACGCCCTGGGTCGTGCACGGCGCCAAGGGCTTCGAGCTGATCGAGCGCGCCCAAGGCGACGCGCGGGGGAGCATTGGCCGGCTCAAGGGCAATCACGGCCAGATGGGCATGTTCGTGCGCGCGCTTTCCTTCATGATGAGCCACGGTGCCGACGGTCTGCGCCAGGTCGCCGAGGACGCCGTGCTCAACGCCAACTATCTCTTGGCGGGGCTCAAGGACGAGCTGACCCCGGCTTTCCCGGGCACCTGTATGCACGAGGTGCTGTTCGACGACCACTTCCTCAAGGACACCGGCGTCTCCACCCTCGATTTCGCGAAGGCGATGATCGACGAGGGCTATCACCCCATGACCATGTACTTCCCATTGGTGGTGCATGGCGCCCTCTTGATGGAGCCGACGGAGAGCGAGAGCCGGGATTCACTGGACGCCTTCATCGCGGTGCTGCGCGCACTGGCGAAGCGCGCCAAGGCGGGCGACGCCGAATACTTCCACGGCTGCCCGCGCCTGGCACCGCGACGCCGGCTCGACGAGACGCTCGCCGCGCGCAAGCCGGTCCTGCGCTGGCATCCGCCGCAGCCCGACCGGCAGGCGGCGGAGTAGCCGCTCGCATGATGGAGGGCTTCGCCACTCGGCGGATCGAGACGGGCGAAGCCTCGATCCATCTGGCGATCGGCGGCGCGGGTCCGCCTCTGCTGCTGCTACACGGGTATCCGCAGACCCATGTCTGCTGGCATCGCGTGGCGCCGAGGCTGGCGCGGCGCTTCACCGTCGTCTGTCCCGATCTGCGCGGCTATGGCGAGAGCCGCGCTCCGCCACAGGAGACGCCGGACCACGCGGCTTATTCCAAGCGGGCGATGGCGCGCGACCAGGTTGCGGTGATGTCGACACTCGGGTTCGAGCGCTTCGCGGTCGCGGGACATGATCGCGGCGGACGCGTCGCCTATCGGCTGGCGCTCGATCATCCCGGCCGGGTCACGCGGCTGGCGCTGCTCGACATCATTCCGACGGGCGAGATGGTCACGCGGGTCGACCGCAAGCTCGCCTATGGCACCTATCACTGGTTCTTCCTGGCGCAGCCCTTCGACCTGCCGGAGCGGCTGATCGGCGCCGAGCCCGATTTCTATCTCGACTGGACCATCGCAAGCTGGCTCGGCGAGGGCGCGGCGCTGGCGCCCGAGGCGATGGAGCGCTACCGCGCCGCCTTCCGCAATCCCGTCGTGATCCACGCGGCCTGCGAGGACTATCGCGCGGGGCTCGGCATCGATGCCGAGCTCGATGCGGCGGACAAGCAGGCCGGGCGCCGCATCCCGGCGCCGTTGCTGGTGCTCTGGGGCGAGCGGCGGCCCGAGCGCAAGGCGGATCGGTGGCTCTCGATCTGGCGTGAGTGGGCGACGGAGGTCGAAGGCGGCCCGGTCACCTCGGGCCATTTCCTCGCGGAGGAGAAACCCGACGAGATCGCGGAGCGGCTCGAGCGCTTCTTCGGAGCCGCATGAGGCTGATCTGGCGCCCGACGCGGAGCGCCGAAGGCGTGCGCCGGGTTGGTGCCGCGCGCCTCAACCGTCGCGACGTCTACCACGCCTTACTGACCATGCCCTGGACCCGATTCTTCGGCGTTCTGGCGGTGGGCTATCTGATTTTCAACGCGATCTTCGCGCTCCTCTACCTCGCCGTGCCCGGCAGCGTCGCCAATGCCAAGTCTGGCTCCTTCGCGGACGCGTTCTTCTTCAGCGTGCAGACCATGGCGACCATCGGCTACGGCGTGATGGCGCCCTTGACCCTCTACGCCAACGTCATGGTGACCATCGAGTCCCTGCTGGGGATGGTGAGCTTCGCAGTGGCGGCGGGCCTGATCTTCGCGCGCTTCTCGCGACCGACGGCGCGCGTGCTGTTCAGCCGGGTCGCGGTGGTGACGCCCTTCAATGGGGTGCCGACCTTGATGTTCCGCTGCGCCAACGAGCGGCGGAACCAGATCTTCGAGGCGCAGGTCCACGTGGATTTCGCGCGGCAGGAGACGAGCGCCGAGGGGCTCGAGTTGCGCCGCTCCTACGAGCTCGGGCTCCAGCGCGACCGCAATCCGCAATTCAGCCTGAGCTGGACGGTGATGCATGCGATTGACCCGCAGAGCCCGCTCTACGGCATCGATCCAGACCTGCTTGCGGGCCAGGAGGCCTCGATCGTGGTGACGCTCACGGGAACCGACGAGACGCTCTCGCAACCCGTCTTCGCGCGCACCGCCTATCGCGCGGACGAGATCCTCTGGGGCCGGAAGTTCGTCGATATCTTGAGCGAGACCGAGGCGGGCGACACGCTGGTCGACTACCGCCGCTTCCACGACACGGTCGATAGCGCGGGGTGATCTCGGATTTATGGCAGCCCGATTGCCCCGGGGCAGATCCCCCTCACCCAACCCCCCGGGCTCTTCGACCCGGGGGCTCGCTTCGCTCGCTAAGCCTTCGTAACCCTCTCCCCGAGGGGAGAGGGAAGGGTGAGGGGGTGCACCGGAGTTCCTAAACCAGAATCACGGCATTAACTGGCCGCGGATCTCGCCGCCTTTGTTGGCGGCGGTGTGGATGTTGACGTACCACTTGCCGGCCTTGAGGTCCTCGACCTGTTTCGCAAGGATCACGTTGCTGCCCTTGATCTCGCCGGCGGGCGCCTTCGGCGGATCGAAGCCGACCAACACGCCCGCATTGGTGCCGGGTGCCCCGGGCCCGTGGATGTGGGCGGCGAGGGCCGGGCCAGTGAGCCCGCTGAAGGTCACGTTCCAGGTGATCTCGTTGGTGGCGGTGTTCAGCACGACGGTGCCATCACCGGTACCGGTGCTCCCGGTCGGCGGGACCTCGTCCTTGCCGGTGAGATGCGCCTTGAACGTTATGGTCGCCGGTGCTGCGGCTTGCTGCTGCTGCAAGCAGGCTGTGAGGCTGACGCCGGCGACGGCTGCGACGAGGGCAAACGCTGTCAGGCGATGCTTCATAAGAACCTCCCCTTTTGTTTGTGTTCAATGCAATTGAGGCATGCTTCGTAGCATGGTCGCGCGTCCGCTCCAAACCGGGTAAACCGCTGCGCGCGGTCACATCTCTGTAGGTCCGCGTCGACCGGCATGGCGCGGTGCTTGGTTCCATAATAGAAATCAACCGACTATCGACGAGGAGAAGAAAGCCCATGGGAGCCCGCTCGCTGCTGTCCGACGAGGTCGAGCGCTACGTCGGCGAGACCATCGCCAAGGAGACGCCGCTACAGAAGCGCCTGCGCGCCGAGACCGCGAAGCTGCCCGACAACTGGGCGATGATGCAGATCGGCGCCGACCAGGGCGCGTTTCTGGCGCTGCTGGTGCGCCTGATCGGCGCCAAGCGCACCATCGAGATCGGCACCTTCACCGGCTATAGCGCGCTCGCGGTGGCGCAGGCCTTGCCGAAGGACGGCAAGGTGATCGCGTGCGACATCAACGAGGAATGGACATCGATCGGCCGGCGCTATTGGAAGGAGGCGGGGGTCGCCGACAAGATCGACCTGCGGCTCGCACCCGCCGCCGATACGCTGAAATCGCTGCTCGCCGGGGGCGGCGCCGGCACGTTCGATTTCGCCTTCATCGACGCGGACAAGTCGGGCTACGACGCCTATTACGAGCTCTGCCTGCAATTGATCCGCCAGAACGGGTTGATCGCCGTCGACAACGTCCTCTGGAGCGGGGCCGTGACGAATTCGAAGAAGCGCGACGCCGACACCGACGCGCTGCGCGCGCTCAACCTCAAGATGCGCGACGACCCCCGGGTCGAGTCGGTGCTCCTCACCGTGGGCGACGGCTTGACGCTGGCGCGCAAGCGCTGAGGCGGACTCGCGAGAACCTCAGGCGTCGTAGGCGACGATCGAGTGGACGGGGACGTCGACGCGCTTCCGGCCCGCCAGGAAGCTGAGCTCGATGATGCAGGCGGCGCCGGTGACGTTGCCACCGACCTTACGCACGAGATTGACCGCCGCCGCCATGGTACCGCCGGTCGCCAGCAGGTCGTCCAGCACCACGACACGCTTGGCGGGCTCGATGGCGTTCGCTTGGATCTCGATGGTGTCTTTGCCGTATTCGAGATCGTAGGTGTAGGGGATGGTGCCACCGGGGAGCTTGCCCTTCTTGCGCACCATGACGAAGCCGCAGCCGAGCGCATAGGCGAGGGGCGCCGCCACCAGGAAGCCCCGGGACTCGATGCCGACCAGAACCTCCGGGCGATGAGGACTGATCGCCGCCTCGAGCCGATGCACGGTCTCGCGCCAGGCTCGCGGGTGCGCGAGCAGCGTCGAGATGTCGTAGAAGAGAATGCCGGGCTTGGGAAAATCCGGAATCGACCGGATATGCTCCTTGAGGTCCATCTTTACCCTTAACCCTGTGCCAGCCGCGCCCGGGCGCACTCTAGAGCAAGCTCCGATTATGTCTAATCGGAACATGCTCTAGATTCTTGGGTTTGGGTGCCTTTTCTACGCCGAACCGGTGTCCGCTTCGGCGGTAATTGCCCAGGCGGTGAGCCCGGAATTCGCGTGGCCCGGGCATGGCCGCCCCTGTAGAGTGGCCGGCGATGGCTCAAGACGCTTGGCTCGAGAGCGGCTTTCGGGAGGGGGCCTTCGTGCTTCGGGCGGGCGGCGCCTGGCGGGTCCAGAGCGCCGCGGAGCTCGACCGCAAGCTCGATGCCCTCGATCCCGGGACCGCGCGCTCCGCGCTGATCGACCTCGCCGAGGTCGAAAGCCTGGATTCCGCCGGCGCTTGGCTGGTGCTCCGCACCGAGCGCGCGCTCGAGGGGCGCGGACTATCCGTGCGCGTGGCGAACCTGCGGCCGGAGATCGAGCCGCTCCTGCGCAAGGTCGAGAGCAGCCGCGAAGCGGTGCCGCGTGAGCGGCGGCACCACCACCATCATGGCTTTCGCGACTTCGTCCGCGACATCGGCGAGAGCACGGTGTGGTTCCTCGGCCAGGCCGCGGAGTTGGTCGGGTTCCTGGGCCTCGTCACGGTTACTGTCGCGCGCACGCTGCGACGTCCGGAGCGGCTGCGGTTCATCTCGCTGGTGACGCATATGGAGCGCACCGGCGTCAGCGCGATGCCGATCGTGGGCCTGATCTGCTTCCTGATCGGTGTCGTGACGGCCTACCAGGGCGCCGACCTGCTGCACCGGTTCGGTGCCGAGATCTACACGGTTAACCTGATCGGCATCGGCATCCTGCGCGAGCTCGGCATCCTCCTCACCGCGATCATCGTGGCGGGCCGCTCCGGGAGTGCCTTCACGGCGGAGATCGGCGCCATGAAGGTGCACGAGGAGGTCGATGCCATGCGCACGCTCGGCCTCGATCCCGTGGAGATCCTGGTGCTGCCGCGCATGTTCGCGCTGGTTCTGGTGCTGCCGTTGCTGGCGTTCTACGCGAACTTCATGGGGATCCTCGGCGGCGCGCTCATGTCGTGGGCGGCGCTCGACATCAACCTGCCGCTGTTCCTGCGCCAGCTGCAGAGCGCGCTCTTCGGATGGACCTTCTGGCTCGGGCCCTTGAAGGCGCCGTTCTTCGCCGTGGTGATCGCGCTCATCGGCTGCTATCAGGGCCTCAAGGTTTCCCAGAGCGCCGAAAGCGTGGGCCGGCTCACCACCGTCTCGGTGGTGGAGTCGATTTTCCTCGTCATCGTGCTCGACGCGGCTTTTTCCATCGTGTTCTCCTATCTCCATGTCTGAGCGGACGAATGGGGGCAACGGCGCCGAGCCGCCGCCCATCATCCGCATCCGCGGACTCAAGACCCGGATGGGCAACCGAGCGATCCACCGCAACCTCGATCTCGACGTGAAGCGCGGCGAGGTGCTGGGCGTCGTCGGCGGCTCGGGTACCGGCAAGTCGGTGCTGCTGCGCGTGGTGGTCGGCCTGATTCCGCCCCATCGCGGCACGATCGAGGTGTTCGGCCAGGACACCGCGAAGCTCGATACCGACGCGATGCGCCAGGTCGAGGCGCGCTGGGGCGTGCTGTTCCAGGACGGCGCGCTCTTCAGCTCGCTCACGGTGGCCCAGAACATCCAGGTGCCGCTCAAGGAGCATCTGAGGCTCCCGCAGGCCCTCATGGACGAGATCGCCGCGATGAAGATCGCGCTCGTAGGGCTGCCGCCCGATACCGCTACGAAGTTCCCAGCCGAGCTCTCGGGCGGCATGCGCAAGCGCGCCTCGCTCGCCCGCGCGCTCGCCCTCGATCCCGAGCTCCTGTTCCTCGACGAGCCCACGGCGGGGCTCGACCCCATCGGCGCCGCGGCCTTCGACGCGCTGATCCGCGACCTCCAGAAGAGCCTGGGGCTCACGGTCTTCCTGGTCACCCACGACCTCGATACCTTGATGACCATCTGCGACCGGATCGCAGTCCTGGTCGACAAGCGAATCAAAATCGGCACAATACCGGAGCTGTTGAACGACGCGCACCCGTGGATCCATGCCTATTTCCACGGACCGCGCGGCCGGGTCGCGCTCGCGGCCCATGGGGGGGCTCAAGGGGGCTGATAGGCAATGGAGACGCGCGCCAACTACGTCATGGTCGGCTCGTTCGTGCTCGTCGTCCTGGCGGGCATTTTCGTGTCGATCCTCTGGCTCGCGCACACGCAGTTCAATCAGCAATTGGCCAACTACGACATCTACTTCACGGGCTCGGTCACCGGCCTCTCGGTGGGTGCGCCGGTCAATCTGAACGGCGTGCAGATTGGCCGCGTCACCAGGATCGGGCTCGACCCCATCAATCCCGATCAGGTGCGCGTCACCATCGAGGCCGACGCCCAGGCGCCGATCAAGTCCGACTCCGTCGCCTCCATGGAGCTCACCGGCATCACCGGCATCTACTACATCGAGATCAGCGGCGGCACGCGCGAGGCACCGCCGCTTACGCGCCAGGAAGGGCAGCCCAATCCGGTGATCGCGTCGAAGCCCTCGCAATTCGCATCGCTGTTCGCGAGCGCGCCGGAGGTGATGAACCGCGTCATTCAGGTCGCCGACCGCCTCTCGCAGCTTCTGGATGACAAGAATCGCGCGGAGATCGCGCAGACCCTCGCCAACGTCGAGCAGATCAGCGAGAGCTTCGCGCGCGACGCCGTGAAGGTGGACGCCATCGTCGACGACGTGAAATCGACGACCGGCGATTTCCGCAAATCCACCCTCCCATCCCTGAACGGCTCTTTGAGCGAGGTCCAGAAGACCCTGGCCTCGGCCAACGCCGTCATAAACGACCTGACCCAGACCGCGAAGCTGTTGAACACCGCGACCGGCCACATCGACGCGATGATCCAGGAGAACCGCCCGGGCGTGAAGGATTTCAGCCAAGGCGGCCTCAACGACTTGCACGCGCTGATATCTGATGCGCGCGTTCTGGTCGCCGGGCTGACGCGGGTCGTGGCCGAGATCGAGCGCGATCCCACGCGCTTCCTGTTCGGCGACAAACAAGGGGGCTACAAGCCAAAATGATCGCGCGTCGCACCTTCCTCCTCGCGCTGCCCGTGGGGCTCGCCGCCTGCAACGGTCCGCTCGGCGGCGGCGCGCCGCCGCAGCTCTACAAGCTGACCCCGGTCAGTGACTTTCCCCCCAACTTGCCGAGGACGACGGCACAGCTGCTGGTCGAGACACCGTCGGCGCCGGGCGGCCTCGACAGCGAGCGGATCGCGCTCCAGAAGAGCACAACCAGCCTCGACCACTTCGCGGGCGCCGCCTGGACGGACCGGGCGCCAAATCTCGTGCAGAGCCTGCTCGTCGAGTCCTTCGAGAACACCGGCAAGATCGCCGCCATCGACCGCGAGAGCCTCGCGCTCCGCGCCGACTTCGTCCTCGAGCCTGACCTGCGCGACTTCACCGCCATCTACGGGACGACCGACGTGCCGACGGTGCGCGTGCGCATGGCGCTCAAGCTGGTGAAGCTTCCGGACAAGCAGATCGTCGGCCTGCACACGTCGTCGTCGGACGCGCCCGCCACGCAGAACTCGGTGCCGGCGGTCGTCGACGCTTTCAACACCGCGCTCCACCAGGTCATCGGCAACGCCGTGGCCTGGACCTTGACCGCGATGGGCGGCCGATAAGCATCAATCCCCGCACGCCATTGGCCAAGCCGGCGCTTGCCGCTCTGCCGCGCGCGGAGCTCGAGCGCATGGCCGCCGCGGGTGAGACCGCGCTCGACAGTTACCGCTTGCTGGCATCCAGGGGCCGCAGCCTCGTGAGCGAGGCATTGGCGGCCACCGCCGGCTTCTACGAATGGCGGCACTATCCCGAGGGCGATGTCTACGACCCCGGGAGCCACGCGCAATATTTCTATCACGCGCACCCGCCCGGCGCTCGCGCCGCCAGCGAGCACGGGCATTTCCATACCTTCCTGCGCCCACGCGGAATGCCGCCGGGAGTGCAGCCCCTGATGCTGCCGGAGCTTGCCATCCCCGATTCGCCGGCCCAGCCCCTGGACCCGGTATTCCGGCCCGCGCGGCAGCCGAACCAGGGCGAGGACAACGACAGGCTGAGTCACCTGGTGGCGATCTCGATGGACGCCCGTGGCGTGCCGATCCGGCTCTTCACGACCAATCGTTGGGTCACCGGCGAGACCTGGTACCGCGCCGAGGACGTCGTGCCCATGCTCGACCGCTTCGCGATCGGCAATCGCGAGCCGTCGGAGCCGCTCAACCGCTGGATCACCGCGATGTTCGTGCTGTTCCGCCCTGAGATGCGGGTACTCCTAGCGGCGCGCGACGCCGCGATCATGAATTGGCGCCGACGGCATCGTGGCAAGATTCACGTTTTCGAGGACCGCCGCCTCGAGATCGCCTCCACTCTTTCGATCGACATCGAGGAGCAGGTGCGGCAGGTCGAGGCCGCGCTCAAGCGCGCGGCCTGACATTAACCACGTATTAGGCTTGTCTGCCCACACTGGAGGGCGTGGACGCGCGTCCCATGCGCGCGGGCGTCCCGAGGACGATGGTCGAAAAACTCACCCACGCGGACGTAATGAAACTGCTGTCCGACCCGTCACCGGACACGCGTGCCGACATGGCGGCGAAAGTCGCTCGCGAGTTCCGGCGCGGCAGTCTGACCGGAGAGGAGCGCCGGATCGCAGAAGGGATCGTGCGCGCCATGGCGCGTGACGCCGTGCTCCGCGTGCGGCAGGCGCTCGCCGAGCATCTCAAGGAGAGCAACAGCCTGCCGGCGGACGTGGCGCGGCTGCTCGCCAACGACGTCGAGGCGGTGGCGGTCCCCGTGCTGCAGTATTCCACGGTCTTGACCGACGACGACCTGCTCGCCCTGGTCAAGAGCGCGAATTCCCAAAAGCTGACCGCGATCGCGCGCCGGCGCACGCTGTCGGAGCCGGTCTCCGACGCGGTGGTGCGCACCGACGATCCGGCCGCGATCACGGCGCTGGTCGGCAACGAAGGCGCCCGCATCGCGGAGCCGTCCTTGCAGACCGTGCTTACTCGTCACGGCAGCAGGCCCGAGGTCGGCGAGACGCTGGCGCGCCGCTCGAAGCTGCCGATCTCGATCCTCGAGGGGCTGGTGTCCGCCGCGTCCGATCGGCTGCGCGAAGTTCTGATCGCGCGCCACGATCTACCGGAGCGGCTCGCCAGCACGCTGGTCTTCCAGGCGCGCGAGCGCGCCACGGTCCAGCTGATCTCCCCGCAGTCACCGGTGAGCGAGGCACTGGAGCTGGTCGCGCACCTCAAGAAGGCGGGCCGCCTCACGCCGTCGATCGTGCTGCGTGCGCTTTGCCTCGGCGACCTCACTTTCGTCGAGGCCGCGTTCGCGACCATGGCGCGCATACCAGTCCACAATGCGCGCCTGATGATCCACGATGCGGGACCGCTCGGCTTCAAGTCCCTCTATGATCACGTGGCCATGCCGCGGTCGCTGTTCCGGGCCTTCCGCATCGCGCTCGACGTGGCGCGCGACACGCCGCTCGACGGCGGCGAGCACGATCGGGAGCGCCGCGAGCGCCGGATGATCGAGCGCATCCTCACGCAATTCGAGGACATCGGCGCCGACAATCTCGATTTCCTTCTGAGCAAGCTGCAGGAGAGAGCAGAGTCCGAGGCGGCCGCCGCCTGATTAGGGTCTCTGTCCGAGCGGCTGCGCCACGTCGTTGCGTGGCGGCAGGTGGTGCTTGCGCAGACAGTCCCGCATATAGACGTCGCGCGCTGTGGCGGCCTCGGCCGTGAAATCCGGAAATTTCCGGAATGACTCCTTGCCGCACGTGTCGCTCCGCTCCCACATCTTGTTGGATTTCTGGAGTCTCGTGTCCTGGTTTTTATAAAGCGTGTCCGTATCCGTCATTGATGATTGGGCATGACCATCGGCAGCCGCCGCGATCACGGCCGCCGCCAACCAGAAAACCCATCGCCACCTAACACCCATTACCCAGCCCCGTCCCTTGTCGACCGCGGCATCTTAGCGCGCCCCGCCGGAGCGCGCCAAAGCGTCGTTGCCATACGCGAAAAACGTTGCCGAGCCGCGCGAATGCTGGCTTTCTGTGCGCGGCTTCCGAGCTCGGAGCCTGGAGGGCGAGGTGCTGGCGAGGCGGATCTATCTCTGGCTCACGCCGG
Source organism: Allostellaceae bacterium (assembly GCA_035280245.1). GTDB lineage: Bacteria > Pseudomonadota > Alphaproteobacteria > ATCC43930 > CGMCC-115725 > DASZHJ01. The sequence continues at coordinate 1,032 of DATEGF010000326.1, read as the reverse complement.
ACACGCATGCGTGGCCGGCGCTGCTGTTCCGCGTGGCGCACCACGTTTTCGGCGTGGCTGGGCTGGTCGCGCTGGTCATGGACACGGTCGGCGAGATCCACGCGCGCGTCGGCCCCGCGCTCGACGCCGTCTTCGACGTGACCTTGGCCTTCTTCACGATCGAGTTCGCCGTGCGCATGTGGGCGGCAGCGGAGGCTCCGTGGGCGCAACACGGCCACCCCTGGCGCGCTCGCTGGCAATGGATGGCGGGGCCCGGCGTGGTCGATCTGCTGGGCGTATTGCCGTTGGTGGCGATGCTGGCGGGCGTGCCGGTGATCGCGGCCCGCATCCTGGGCGTGCTTTGGATCCTCAAGTTTGGCCGGTACTCCGAGGGCATGGCGCTGGTGGGGCGCGTGCTGCGGAACGCGCGTGGCCCGGTCGAGAGCCTGTTCCTGGCATTCATGGTCGTCCTGATGATGGCGGCGACGCTCGAGTACCTCGCCGAGAACAAGGCCCAGCCCGAGGCCTTCAGCAGCATCCCCGCGGCGCTCTATTGGGCCGTGACCACGCTCACCACCACGGGCTATGGCGACGTGGTGCCGCTGACCTCGCTCGGTCGGTTCATCGCCGGCGTGGTGATGATCTGCGGCATTGCAACCTTCGCGTTCCTGGCCGGCATCCTCGCCAACAGCTTCGCCGAGGAGATGCGCCGGCGCGAGTTTCTGCGCACCTGGGACCTGGTGGCGCGGGTGCCGTTCTTCCGCGACGTGGGCGCCGCCACCATCGCCGAGGTGACCAAGCTGCTCCGCACCCGCGACGCGCCGGCTGGCACCATCATCACCCGCCGCGGCGAGCCCGGCGACTGCATGTATTTCATCGCCGCGGGCGAGGTCGCGATCCAGATCGAGCCCAAGCCCCTCGTCCTCGGCACCGGCCAGTTCTTCGGCGAGATCGCACTGGTGACCGGCAGCCCGCGCACGGCGACGGTTGTCGCCCGCAAATCGTGTCAGTTGCTCTTGCTCGACATCGCGGACTTCCGCCGGCTTGCCTCTG
>DATEGF010000325.1:0-34992 GCA_035280245.1 Allostellaceae bacterium | reverse complement strand
TCGCGGCGATCAGTCTCGGCCTGGTGAGCCGGACGCAGATTGGCGAGCGCCTCGGACGCAACGCACGCTTCGCCTCGATCGGCAACGGCCTCGCCGCCGCGCTGATGGGCGCGTGCGGGCGGCTCGTCTCCAACCGGGCGGTGTTCGTCCTGGCTGCGGCGCTCGCCATTCCCGCGCTGATCGCGCTCCGCCGGATCAAGTCCGGCGAGATTGACCCGCTGCGCGCCCGCGGCGGCAAGCCCGAGCCCCACCCTCATGGCCTGAAGGCGCGTTGCCACGGCATCGCCGACAACAAGCCGCTGCTGATCTTCGGCGGTTGCCTGGTGCTGTTCCATCTCGCAAACGGTGCGATGCTGCCGCTGATGGCGAGCGTCGTCACCATGCGCTCGCGTGAATGGGCAACGGTGCTGATCGCCGCCTGCATCGTGGCGCCGCAACTGCTGGTGGCGGTGCTGTCACCCTGGATCGGGCGGCAGGCCGAGACCTGGGGCCGCTGGCCGCTGCTGCTCTTGGGGTTCGGCGCGCTCGCGATTCGCGGCGCCTTCTTCGTATTCGTGCGGAGCCCCTATCTGCTGGTGCCCGTGCAGCTGCTGGACGGCATCTCCGCCGCGGTCATGGGCGTGATGCTGCCGCTGGTCGTCGCCGATACCACTCGTGGCACCGGGCATTTCAACGCGGCGCTCGGCGTGGTCGGCACCGCCGGCGCCATTGGCGCGGCGCTGAGCACCACGCTCGCCGGCTACCTCAGCGACGGATTCGGTAATGCCGCCGCGTTTTTGAGCCTCGCGGCCATCGCGGCTGCGAGCGCGGCGATGGTCGCCATCCTGATGCCGGAGACGCGGCCGACGCGCGAATGAGCAAGGAGCACCATGGCAAAGCCGTTCAGCCATCCCGAGGTCGATCCGCAACCCACCGACTACTACATCGCCGCGAGCACGTCGCTCCTGGAGCGACGGCCGCGCGCGTTGAAGCATGGCGACACCTTCGCGCTCTTTGATCACTACGGCGATATTCCGGTCAACGTGCACGGGCCCACCGGGCTCTTCCACGACGATATGCGCCACCTGTCCCGCTTCGAAGTTTCGCTCGAGGGGTACCGACCGCTGCTCCTGAGCTCGACTATCCAGGAGGACAACGCCGTCCTCACGGTGGACCTGGCCAATCCCGACATCCATCGCGGCGGCCGTCTGCTCCTCTCGCGCGAGACGGTGTATCTCGTGCGAACGAAGTTTCTCTGGCGCGCCACCTGCTACGAGCGTTTGGCACTCCATAACTATGACCTGGTCGCCCATCGCGTCCGTCTCGGCTTGAGGTTTGCCGCCGACTTCGCGGACCTGTTCGAGATCCGCGGCGCCGAGCGCGCGCGCCGCGGCGAGGTGCAGATAGAGCAACTGGGCGCGAGCTCGATTCTCTACCGCTATCGCGGCCTCGACGGCGTGGTGCGCGTCACCCGGATCGACCTCGATCCCACGCCGACCCGTCTCGACCGCGGAGAGGCGGTCTTCGAGCTGCTGCCGGGGCCACACGAGATGGCTTCTGTGCTGGTCACCGTACGATGCAACAGCGAAGAGCGCGCGCGGCGCCGCGAGTTCTTCACGAGCTTTCGCCGGGCGCACGGCGAGTTGCGCGCCGCCGCCTCGCGCGCCGCCGCCCTCGATAGCTCCAATGCGATGCTGAACCGCGTGCTCTGCCGGTCGGTTGCCGACATCTACATGCTGCTGACCGATACGCCGCAAGGACCTTACCCCTATGCGGGCATTCCCTGGTTCAGCACCGCCTTCGGCCGGGACGGCATTATCACGGCGCTGCAGATGCTGTGGATCGATCCCGAGATCGCCCGCGGCGTCTTGCAGTTCCTGGCCGCGAATCAGGCTCGCGATCTCGATCCCGCCCGCGACGCCGAGCCCGGCAAGATCCTGCACGAGACGCGCCGCTCCGAGATGGCGCGAACCGGCGAGGTGCCGTTCGGCCTCTACTACGGCAGCGTCGACGCGACGCCGCTGTTCGTGCTCCTGGCCGCGCGCTACTTCGAGCGCACCGGCGACCGAGCCACGCTGGAGGCGCTCTGGCCCAACATCGCGGCGGCGCTCGGTTGGATCGACGCCTTTGGTGACGCCGACGGCGACGGCTTCCTCGAGTATCGCCCACATCCCGGCAAGGGGCTCACGAACCAGGGTTGGAAGGATTCGCAGGACTCGATCTCCCACGCCGACGGCAGCCTCGCCACCGGCGCGGTCGCGCTCTCGGAGGTTCAGGCTTACGTCTATGCGGCAAAGCGCGAGATCGCCGGCGTGTGCCGCGCGCTCGGGCGGTTCGAGGTGGCCTTGAATCTCGAGGTCGCGGCGGAAGCATTGCGCGAGCGCTTCGAGGCGGCATTCTGGTGCGAGGAGCTCGGCACTTATGCGATCGCGCTCGATGGCGCAAAGCAGCCTTGCGAGATCGCGAGCTCGAACGCGGGCCACGCGCTCTTCGCGGGGATCGCCGGTCCGGAGCGGGCGCGCCGCGTCGCCCGAACGATGTTCGACCGCGACTCCTTCTCGGGCTGGGGGGTGCGCACGCTCGCGGCCTCAGCGCGCCGCTACAATCCCATGTCCTATCACAACGGCTCGGTCTGGCCGCACGACAACGCGCTGATCGGGATCGGGCTCTCGCGCTACGGCCTCAAGACCGAGACGCTGCAGCTCTTCGACGGCATCCTCGAGGTCACCAAGCGCATGGAATTGCTGCGGCCGCCCGAGCTTTTCTGCGGTTTCGCCCGGCGGCGCAACCGGGCGCCGACGCTCTATCCCGTCGCCTGCTCGCCGCAGGCCTGGGCTTCGGCGGCGCCGCTGGCGCTCCTCGAGGCCTGCCTCGGACTGCGCTGCGACCACGCCAAGGGCGAGATCCGGTTCGAGCGGCCGATGCTGCCGCGCGACATCGACGAGGTGCGGATTCGCCGGCTGCGGCTCAACGGGGCCAGCGTCGACGTTCTGCTGCGCCGGCACGAGAGCGACGTCACCGTCAACGTACTCGCGGGCCGCGGAGACCTGCGCGTGGTCGTGGTGAACTGATCGAGCATCAGCTCTTGGCGGCTGGGATCTTGGCGATCGCGGAGGCGGTGTCGTAGCCGAGCTCGCGCGAGAGGTCGGCGGCGGCCTCGCGCACCTGTTGCGCCTTCTCCTGCAGCGACTGGATCGAGAGTCGCCAGATCGGACCGGAGAGCCCGATGGCACCCGCGACCTGGCCCGTAAAGTCGCGTACAGGCACGGCGACGCAGCGTGCCTCGGCGTCGAACTCGCCGTCGTCGAAGCCGATGCCGGTGCGGCGCACGTCCTTGAGCTCACGCACCAGTGCCTCCCGCTCCACGATGGTCTTGGGCGTGAAGCGACGGAGCTCGTGGCCCGCGAGGTAGCTCTCGATCTGCGCCGGCGTCAGCGCGGCCAGCAGCACCTTGCCGAGCGCCGTGCAATGTGCCGGACGCACCACGCCTGCACGATCCACCATTTGGAACATGCCAGCGCCCGCGGTCTTCGCGAGCACCACGATGTCGTCGCCCGAGCGGATTGCGAAATGGCTGCACTCGCCGGTCGCGCGCGTGAGGCTCTCGAGGACGGGGGTAGCGAGATTGACCAGTTCGATCTCGTCGAGCGCGGCGGCCGCGAGCGTGAACAGCCGCCGGCCGACCCGATAGCGCTTCGAATCCTTGGCCTGCTCGATGTAGCCGAGCGTGACCATGGTCTTCACCAGGTGGAAGGTCGTGCTGTTATGCAGGCCGACGCGCTTGCTGAGCTCGGAAAGGTTGATCCCCTCGCGGTTCCGCGCGACTTCCTCGAGGATGCCGAACGCCCGCTCGAGGGACTGGATGCCGCCACCGCGCGCCGCCTCCGGTGGCGGCTTCTCGCTGGCGGCAATGCGCTTGACCGTGCTGACTTTGGCCATCGGCACAATCTATAACTATTTCCGCGTTTGCCCCGCAACCCGGCTGAAGTTCCGGACCGTGCGCTCGTCGAAGTAATTGCCGGGGTCGGCACCGCCGGGATAGTGGCTCTCGGTCTCGTGGATCAGCTCCTTCCGCCGGTCGCTGACGAGGTACTTCTTGAGCGCCTCCTCGCTCTCGAACTCCTGGATCCAGAGATAACCGCTGCCGTCCTGGTTCTTGTAGCGCGTGACACTCGACATGCCCGTGCCCCGGAGCAGGTCCGGGATATGGATCTCGTTGCACCAGTGCTCGTATTCCCGCTCCTGCTCGGGGGTCATGGGCTTGCGGGGCTGCTTCCAGCTGCTCTCGACCACCATGATCGGCTTCATCGGCAATGCCTCCTTCGGCGAATTCCACCGGAGTCTAGCGCATTTGCCGCATTCGTGAAATTCAAATTCTCTATATGAAAAACTTTTCAGAGCCCCGCGCTCGGCTAGACTGCGCGGCTTCGTCGCTCGCCTGGGAGGTCGATGTCCGCTCCATCGTTGGCTCCGATCCACTTCGTCCGTCCGCAGGAGGACGTTCGCAAGGCGATCACCTATACCTGCGTCTCCGTCGTCCTGGGATCGCTGCTGAACGTCGGGCTGAAGTGGCTCTCGGACGCCTATCCGGCGGTCGAACTCACCTTCCTGCGCTGCCTCTTCGGCTTCGTCCCAGTCCTCTTCGTGGTGCGAGGGTCCGGCGGCGTGCGGGCGCTGCATACGCGTCGGCCAGCACGGCATTTCATCCGCGCCCTCTACTGGTGTGGCGCCTTCATCCTGAGCTTCCTCTCTCTCAAGTTCCTGCCGCTCGCAGAGGCGGTGTCGCTGTCGTTCCTGTCGCCGATCTTCATGACGGCACTCTCGGTGCCCATGCTGGGCGAGCGCGTCGGCATCCATCGCTGGAGCGCCGTCGTCGTGGGCTTCGTGGGCGTACTGTTCATGACCCGGCCCAACGGCGAGTTCCTGCAGCTCGGCACGCTCTTCGGCATCGGGAGCGCGCTCTGCTCGGCCTCCGGGGCGCTCAGCGTGCGGCAACTGAGCCGGTCGGAGACCACGGCCGCAATCACTTGCTACATGCACGTCTTCGCGGCGCTGATCCTGGCGGTGGCGCTGCCCTTCGCGTGGATCACGCCGACCTGGCAGGCGGCGCTCGTGATGGTCGCGATCGGGCTGCTCGGCGGCACGGGCCAGTACCTCTCGACGCAATCGCTCAGTTGCGCGCCCGCCGCCGCAATCGCGCCCTTCAGCTACACCCAGATCATCTGGGCGGTGATCCTGGGCTACCTCATCTGGGGCGACCTCCCGGACGTCACCCTAGCCATCGGTGTCGCGCTCGTGGTCGCGAGCGGCGTCTACATCTGCATCCGCGAGATGCACTGGCATCGAGTCGCGGCGGAGACCCACGCTCTGGAGGACTGATCCTCTCATATCGTGCATTGACTTTGCACAATGCTGAAATCATGCTCGCATCGTCCGCACACAGGAGATGCGACCCGTGAACTTCAAACAGTACCTCCAGGAGCTCACCAGCCGACCCATTCCGAAGGAGCTGGCGTTTCCGGAAGACGAGTACCGCCGGCGCCTCGACAAGGTGCGCGCGCTGATGGTCGAGCGCGAGTTCGATGCGCTCCTGGTCACGGAGGTGCCGAACGTCTGCTATCTCTCGGGCTACGACACCTTCGTGCCCAACAACTTCTCCTGTCTCACACTCTCCGCGGCACGCGAGCCCACGCTGCAGGTGGCGGAGTTCGAGATCCCTGGCGCGCTCCTCAACAGCTGGGTCAAGGACGTGCGTGCCACGCGCTTCAACGACCCCGACGCCGTCGTGAAGGAATTCGCCGGCATCCTCCGGGAGCACCAGCTCGACGGCAAGCGGATCGGTCTCGAGACGCGCCTCCCCGGCATCAACATCGATGTCTACGAGGGCCTCAAATCCGCGCTACCGAGCGCCAAATTCGTCGATGCCTCCGACCTGGTCTATCGGGCTCGCGTGGTGAAATCGCCTGCCGAGCTCGCCTATATGCGAAAGGCCGCGGGCATCGCCAAGAAAGGCATCGCCGACGCGGTGGCGAGCGTGCGCGCCGGCATCAGCGACAACGAGATCGCGAGCGTCGCCTATGCAACGCTGGCGCGCGAGGGCAGCGAGTACTTCAGCTGCCAGCCCTGCGTCGTGGGAGCCCATCGCACTGGCTGGATCCACACCTCGCAGCGCGGCACGCGGGTCAAGCGCGGTGACACCGTGATGATGGAGGTCGGCGCCTTCGTGCGCCGCTACGTTGGCGCGATCATGCATACCGTCTCGATCGGCGAGCCCTCGAAGGACGTGCTGCGCCTGATCAAGGCCTCGGACGACACATTGACGCTGATCGCCGAGACGGTGAAGCCCGGTCGCACGGCCCACGAGGTCGCGACCATCGTCAAGCAGGGCCTCGCTGACGTGGCCGCCGAGGCCTATTCCACCGGCATGTTCGGCTACGCCGTCGGCCTGAGCTTCCCGCCGACTTGGCGCGAGGGCCGCTTCATGATCGCCGAGGGCGTCCACGAGCCTATGGTCGCCGGCATGACTTTCCTCTCGCCGATCACGCTCCGGCTCCCGGGCGTGCTCGGCATCGGCTTCACCGACACCATGATGGTGACCGAGACCGGGTGCGAGGTCCTCACCGCGCGCGACCGCACGCTCGCGATCGCGCCGGTGTGAGGTACCTCGCTATCCGGAAAGACCGTTGAGGCACGCCTCCCTCCACTTGGAGAGGTTCGCGGCCCACCATTTGAAGTCGTAGGCGAAGGTCTGTTTGAAGTTGTCGGGGTAGGTCACCAGGCGCTCCGCCGCGGATTTCTCGATGAAATCGTAGGCGCGCGGATTGATCGGCGCGTAGCCGATCAGCTTCGCCAATTGGATCTCGGGCTCGGGCCGCGCGACGAAGGCCAGGAACTTCATGGTGTTGTCGTAGTTCGGATCGCCCTTCATCACGATCCATTTGCTGCTGAAGGTCTGCGCGCCGTTCCACACGTATTTGAGCGGCGCGCCGCCGTCGATGAGCGCGTTCGTGCGCCCGACCGAGTTCATGGCCATCACCGCCTCCTGGCTCACCAGGTACTGGCCGGGCTGGCTCGGGTTCCGCCACCAGATCACGTTGGGCGAGAGCGCCTTGAGCTTCTTGACCGCGCGATCCATGTCGAGCGGATAGAGCTTGTCGGGCGCCACGCCGTCGGCGAGCAGCGCTGCTTCCGGCAGCGGCCAATCGCCCTCGAGCACGCCGCAATAGGGCATGGTCCGCTTGCCCGGGAATTTCTGCACGTCCCAGAAATCCGCCCATGAATTGGGCTGCGGCCTAGCATCGGGGAAAGCCGCCTTGCTAAAGCTCATGCCGAGCGAGGTGTAGCTGGTGCTGACCGAGAATTTCCCGCGCAGCGTGCCCTCAGGCATGCTCTTCAAGTCCTCGGGCGCGTAGTACTTGTAATCGATGGGCGCCAGCAGGTCCTTGGCGAGCAGCGTCTCGTAGGCGGCCGTGCTGATGTTGGTGATGTCGATTGTGGGATGGCCGGATTGCACTTCGGCCTGGATCCGCTCCGGACCCAATCCGGTATCCTCGACCACCTGGATGCCGGTCTCCTTCTGGAATGGCTCGAAATAGGCTTTGCGCAGCGCCTCCTGCGTCGCACCACCGATCCCGATGTAGAAGATTTTTCCATTTTGCTGGCCGTGAGCGGCCGACGCTCCGCTCAGGACCGCCACGCTTACGATGGCGATGGCGATCGTTCTCAATATCCCCTGCATGTGTCCCTCCTTCTGATGAATTGCTTGCGGATCAAGTCGCGCGATAGCGATCGCCGAATGCGGGCTTGCTCTGCCCGAGGCCCGGCAACTCCCAGACGCCGGCGCCGCCGGGGTTGAGGTCTGCGCCGATGTTGGCGTCGATCAGATAGGGACGGCCGGTCGCGATGCCTGCGCGGACGGCGTCCGCGAGATCGGCGGCGCGATCGACGCTCACGCCCTCGATCCCCGCGGCGCGCGCCATGGCAGCGAAGTCGGGGTTGTAGGGCTTGCCGGTCTCGGGATGGTGGAAGTCGGTCGCGAGCTCGCGCCCCTCGAGATATCCCCGCTGCAAGCCGCGGATCGAGGCGTAGGCGTAATTGTTCCAGACCACCCAGACGACGGGTATGTTGTACTCGACCGCGGTGCCGAGCACGCTCGCGTGCATGAAGAATGCACCATCGCCGCAGACCGAGACGCAGGGCCGATCGGGCGCCGCGAGCTTCGCACCCAGCACGCCCGCGACGCCGAAGCCCATGGGGCCAAAACCCATGGAGCCCACCAGCGAGTCTGGCCGCTTGGGCTTGCAATACTGCAGCAGCCAGTTGTGATGGATGCCGATGTCGCTCACGAGAATCGCGTCCTCAGGCAGCGCCTTGTCTATCTCATGCGCGGCGCGCTGCGGATGAATCGGTGTGGTATCGACCTGGAAGCCGGGCGCCACGAAGGCGTCCCATGCCTTGCGATAGCCCGCGATGTCGTCGAGCCAGGCCTTGCGCGCGAGCGCGCCGGTCTTCGCTTTGCGCTGCTCGAGCTCAGCCAGCACCTGGCGCAGGAACGTGCGCACGTCCGCCATCAGGCCGAGCGCCACCGGGTAATTGCGGGCGATCTCGTCGGGATCGATGTCGACGTGGATGAGCTGCGTCGGCGGGATCGTGAAGGAATAGCCCGGCAGCCAGGAGCTCGAGGTGCGGTCATCGAACCGGACGCCCAGCGCCAGCAGCACATCGGCTTGGCGCGCGGCGTGGTTCGCCTGGTAGTGACCGTTGCGCGCGACCAGACCCAACGCGAGCGGATGCTCGCTGGGGATCGCGCCCGAGCCGCTCGCGGACCATGCCACCGGGATCTGCAAGCGCTCGGCGAGGCGCAGCAAATCGGCCGCGCCGCCGCCATACTTGACGCCCTGCCCCACCAGGATCACCGGCCGCTTCGCCGCGAGCAGCATGTCGACCGCTTTCCCCACACCCTCGGGATCGGCGCCGCAGCGGCAGGATATGTTTGCGCTCCACTCCTCGGGCCTCGGCGTCTCGGTCGCCGCCGCTTCCTTGAAGATGTCGAAGGGCACATCGAGCACCACCGGCCCGGGCCGCCCGGTCACCATGGTCTTCCAGGCCTGCCGCATCGCGAGCGGCACCATGTCGCCGCGGGTCGGCTGGAACACGCGTTTGCAGTAGGCGCGCACCGTCGAGGGGAAATCGGCCTGGTAGTGCCGGTAAGTCTCCTGGAAGGCGCCGCGATTGAACTGCCCGGTCGGCACGTTGCCGGTCACCGCGAGGAACGGCACCGAATCGAAGAAGGCGTTGGCGAGGCAGATCGGCATGTTGGCGGAGCCGGGACCGCAGGAGGTGAAGGTCGCGGTCGGCTGGCCGGTGACACGGTAGTAGACATCGGCCATGAAGCCGGCGACGGACTCATGGTGCACGGAGATCGTCTTGATGTCGCTCGAGCGCTCGTAGAGCGCGTCGATGAAGCTGATGTTGCCGTGCCCGCAGAGGCCGAACACATACGGCACCTTCTCGCGGACCAGATAGTCCACGATCACCTGGCCGCCGTTCAGCGCATTGTTCGCCGTCATATATCTCTCCTGAATTGCCTTACTTGACGCTCAGAATTCTGCTGTCCGACGCGTGCCAGCAGAGCGCGACCTCGCGCCCGACCTCGTGCGTGGGCGACGTCTGCCGATTGAGCTGTTTCACCCGCATGAGCGAGCCCGCCTGGGTCCGCACGCGGTACTTGGTGGCCTCGCCGACATAGATCACCTCCTCGATCCGGCCGCGGACGCGGTTCCAGCCGTCGAGGACCTCGGCGCCGATCGAGAGCGCAATCTTCTCGGGCCTCACCACGACATGCACCTTGGCTCCCGGCGAGGCCTGCTCCGCCGCCGTCACCTCCTCGCTTCCGCCGTCGAGCAACACGCGGCCTGACGGTTGCACGGCGCCGGGGAGCAGGTTCGTCTCGCCGAGGAATTCTGCGACGAAGGGATCGCGGGGGTCCTCGTAGAGTTCGCGCGGGGAGCCCACACGCACGAGGCGTCCTTCGTTCATCACGCCGATCCGGTCCGACATGACCAGCGCCTCTTCCTGATCGTGGGTCACGTAGATCATGGTCGTGCTGAGCGAGCGATGGATTCGCTTGAACTCGACCAGCATGTGCTCGCGGAGCTTGCGGTCGAGCGCGCCGATGGGCTCGTCCAGCAGCAGGACCGAGGGCCGGAACGCGAGCGAGCGCGCCAAGGCGACGCGCTGCTGCTGCCCGCCTGACAGCTCCGTGGGCAGGCGCTCTTCGCAATGCTTGAGCTTGACGAGGGCCAGCATCTCACGCACCTGCACGCGGATCTCCGACTCCTTCCAGCGGAGGTTGCGGAGCGCGAACGCGACGTTCTCGAACACGGTCAGGTGCGGAAAGAGCGCGTAGCTCTGGAACACCACGCCGATCTCGCGCTTGTGCGCGGCGACGCGCGAGAGCGGCCGGTCACCGAGATAGATCTCGCCCTCGCTCAACTGCTCGAAGCCGGCGACCAAGAGCAACGTCGTGCTCTTGCCGGAGCCGCTAGGCCCAAGGAGAGTGAAGAATTCTCCCTGCTGTATCTCGAGCATGAGTGCATCGACGGCGACGACGCTGCCGTAGCGCTTAGTGACGCGATCAAGGCGCAGCGCCGGTGGGGCGTTCGAGCCGCTCATCGCACCTCCTCCGCGGCACCCGGCTCGAGCGCGAAGGCGCCGAGCTCGCCCGTGCGAGCCGTTCGACGCTTGCCGACCCGCTGCAGAAGGAACGACGCACCCAGGATCGCAATCGAGAAGGTGACGAGCAGGGTCGAGACCGCGGCAATGGTTGGGTCGAGCTCCTGGAGGCTCTCCCACATTTTCTTGGGGAGCGTGCCGGCATTGATGCCGCTCACGAAAAGCGCGATCAGGAGCTCGTCGAAGGATTGCAGGAAAGCGAAGAGGCCCGCGGTGAACATCGCCGTCGCCAGGGTCGGCAGGGTGACGCGCCAGATGGTCCTGAGCGGCCCGGCGCCAAGGCTGGTGGCGGCCCGCTCGACGTTGCGGTCGAAATTTCGCAGCGCGGCGGTCAGCACGACCGTGGCCATCGGCATCGCGAGGATCATGTGGCCGAGCGCCACGCCAAGCACGGTGTAGTTCAGGTTCAGCTGGCCCAGCACATAGAACACCGCGACCGCGATGATGATGCTGGGCATGATCAGGGGTGCCAAGATCCAGAGATAGATCGTCATGCCGATGCGCGACGGCAGGCGCGAGATCGCGATCGAGGCCGGCACGGCCGCGGCGAGCGCCAGGATCGTCGTGAGCACGCCGATCTCGAGGCTATGCCAGGTGGCATCGAGCCAGGGCGCGCCGGTCAGGTACTTCACATACCACTGCAGCGACCAGCCCGGCGGCGGAAACACGAAGAACGCCGCCGAGCTGAAGGACAGCGGCACCATGATCACCACAGGGATCACGAGGAACAGCAGGGAAGCACCGCCGATCACATGGAAGCCGAGCGGCCAGAGCGGATCGAGCAGCCGGTCGAGTAGCGAGAGCACGGCGCCTTCGCGACTCCGGCGGACGCGGACCGCGCGGAGCCCAGTGCCGCTCTCGCCCGCCAATAGCCCGATGCCGCCGAAGAGAATCTGCGTCAGAGCGATCACGAAGAGGCTCACCACCAGGAGAACGGTGGCCAGCGCCGCCGCGAAACCCCAATTGAGCGCGGTGGTGACGTTCCCGATGATGTTGGCGATCATCACGTCGCGCGGCCCGCCCAGCATGGCGGGCGTGATGAAGAAGGCGAGTCCGAGTACGAACACCAGCAGGAAGCTTGCCCCCACGCCGGGCAAACTGAGCGGCAGGTAAACGCGGCGGAAGGCCGTGAAGGGGCGGGCCATGAGGCTCTGTGCCGCCGGCATCAGATCGTGCCGGATCCCGCGCATCACGCTCAGGAGGACAAGGATGGTGTAGGGCATCAGCACGTTCGTCATGCCGATGAGCACGCCCGCGCGATTGAAGATGAGCGGCAGCGGCTCGCTGATGAGCCCTAGGCTCAAGAGCGTCGAGTTGACCACGCCGTGCGAGCCCAGCAGGAAGATCCAGGCGTAGTTCCGCACCAGCGCGCTCGTGAAGAACGGCACCATCACCGCGAGCACCAGGATTTGCGCGAGGCGCGGCCGGATCGTCGCGAGCATGTAGGCGGTCGGATAGGCGAGGAGCACGCAGATCAGCGCCACCACCGCGGCGATCTCGACGGTGTTGAGCATGACCGCACGGTAGATCGGCACGTCGATCAGGCGTTGGTAATGCTCGAGGGTGAAGCCTGGATCGAACAGGCTCAGCGCGAGGACGCGCAGCACCGGCAGGCCGAAGATGACCGTCAGGAAGATCACCGCCGGCGCCGCCGCCAACAAGGGTGCCAGCGGCGTGCCTCGTAGCCGAGTTGGCATATTCAAACTCGCAAGGCACCGTGGAGCGACGATCCGCGGCGCTCGAAGAAGCTCAGCCCGAGAGCCCGTTCAGGCAGGTCTCGGTCCATTTCTGGACATTGGCCGACCACCACTCGGGATTCGTCGGCCACGCCTGTTTGAAGTTATCGGGGTACGTCACCAGCTGCATGGCCTCGGCCTTGTCCATGACGTCGTAGGCCCGCGGGTTGCTGGGTGCGTATCCGATCAGCCGCGCCAAGCCCGCTTGGATCTGCGGCCGGGCGACGAACGCGAGGAACTTCATCACGTCGTCATAGTGGGGCGCGCCTTTGACCACGATCCACTTGTCGCCGAACACGTTCGCGCCATTCCAGACGTACTGCACGGGTACGCCGGACTTGTTGAGGTTGTTTGTGCGGCCGACGGAGTCGAGGTCCATCACCGCCTCGCCGCTCGCCATGTATTGGCCGGGCTGGCTGGTGTTCTTCCACCAGATCACGTTCGGCGCCAGCTCCTTCAACTTCTTGACAGCGCGATCCATGTCGAGCGGATAGAGCTTGTCCTTTGAGACGCCGTCGGCCATGAGCGCGGCCTCGGCAATGGGCCAGCTGCCCTCGAGCACGCCGCAATAGGGCATCGTGCGCTTGCCCGGGAATTTCTTCACGTCCCAGAAGTCCGCCCAGGACGCGGGCTGCGGCCCGCCGTCCGGAAACGCCTTCTTGCTATAGGCCATGCCGAGCGAGCTGAAGATCGAGCCAACCGAATACTTCTGCCGGATCGTCTCCGGCATGCTCTTGAGGTCGGCGGGGTCGTAGTATTTGTAATCGATCGGCGCCAACAGATCCTTCGCCAGCAGCGTGCCGTAGGCGCTGGCGCCGATGGTCATGAAGTCGATCGCGGGATGACCTGATTGCACCTCGGCCTGCACGCGCTCGGCGCCGAGCCCAGTGTCCTCGACGACCTCGATCCCGGTCTCCGCCTTGAACGGCTCGAACAGAGATTTTCTGATCGCCTCCTGCGTCGGCCCGCCGATGCCGACATACACGATCTTGCGATCGTCGGCCCGCGATGGCGACGAGAGCGCCGCGAGCCCCGCGACGACCGCGCACGCGATGATGATCGGCAGCTGACCCCGGCTTTTCCGCATGGTGACCCCCGCTCGCCATATGAAAACGGACTTCGCCATATAAACTATGGAGCGGAGAAAATCGTGTCAATCCGCGTTCCCCGGTAGGTGGTCCGGGGGCAGATCAAGCGATTATTGTGCGTGCGGCGGCGTGTTTTCGAGACTGCGGCTCGGGCATGCCGCGGAAATACGCTTTCATCTATTGAGAACGCGCGGCAGTGCCGAGACTCAGCCGAAGCTCAGTACCGGCGTGCCCAACGCCCCGACTCGCACGCCGATCCCGAGGCCCGCGCCCGTCGGCGCGCGGAAGCGGCCGTCGGCGCGGCGCGGCGCGCCATCCGCAAGGTCCACCGTCACGTAGCTGTTGCAGTCGCTGACACTGAAGCGGAGCTTCTCGGGCGTGCTGTGCGCGAGATGCGCGATCGCCGCCGTCACGATATCGCCACCGCCGCTATCCTCGATGGTCATGGCGATCCCCATGGCGACACACATGTCGCGCATCTGTCGCGCCGCGGTGACGCCCCCGACCCGGCTCAGCTTGATGTTCACCACGTCCATGGCGCCGTCCGCGTGGGCACGCAGCAATGCGGCCGGGCTATCCATGGACTCGTCGAGGATCATCGGATGGCGAATGCGCCGGCGGACGCTGAGGCACTCCTCATACGTGAGGCAAGGCTGCTCGATATAGAGGTCGAGATCCTCGACACCAGCGGCGACGCGGATCGCCTGATGAGAGAGCCAGCTGCCATTGGCGTCCGCGACGATGATCTCCCCGGGCCGCAACTCCTTTGCGACCGCGCGGATGCGAGCGATATCGAGGTCGGGCGCGCCCCCGACCTTCAGCTGGAATTGCCGATAACCCTCCCGGCGAAAGTGCGCGACCCGCTCGGCCATGCGCTCGGGCGTGTCCTGCGAGATGGCGCGATAGAGCCCGATGCTGTCGCCGTCACGTCCGCCCAGCAGGGTCGACACCGAGAGCCCGCTCTGCTGGCCGAGGACGTCCCAGCACGCGATGTCGAGGGCGGACTTCACGTAGGGATGGCCCTTGAGGTGCCGCTCCATCAGCCGATTCATGACGCCGAGCTCGGTCGGGTCCTGGCCCATGAGATGGGGCACCAGCTCGGCGAGGCCCGCGCGCACGCCGGCTGCATAAGCCGGTAGATAGGCGGGGCCGAGCGGTGCCACCTCGCCAAAACCCGCGAGCCCGCTGTCGGTCTCGATGCGCACGACGGTCGAGTCGTAACCCCGAATCGACTTGCCGCCGGACCAGCTGTAGCTGCCCTCTGTCAGCGGCAGGTCGACTTGGTAGACGGTGACGCGTGCGATCTTCATCGGCCGCTCCCGCTGTGCAGCTAAGGAAATCCCGGAGATCATCGAGCCGGATGGCACGCGCGTCCAGCGCCTCAGAATCAGAGCCGCGACCCCGCGTCGCGGCGCTCGGCTGTTTGCCCTCCCGCGGGTTTGGAATAGAGTACGGCCGCGACCGAATCCACTTTCGAGCGCATTAACGATGGAAGACCAAGGTCGGGCCGGATCGAACATGAAGGAAGCGCTGCCGGAATTCGACTTCGTCCTGAGCCGGACGCGGCGGGCGCAAGTGGCGGAAGTGCTGCGGGACGCGATCTTCGCGGGGACGATCGCACCCGGGACCCAGCTCGTGGAGATGAAGCTCGCGAAACGCCTGGGCGTGAGCCGCGGCTCCGTCCGCGAGGCGATCCTTGAGCTCGTCGAGCGGGGGCTGGTGGTAAGCAAGCCATACGCCGGGAATTTCGTCATCCGGATCGACGAGAAGGCGCTCAACGAGCTGTTCGCGCTCCGCAAGGTGCTCGACCGTTACGCCTTCACCATGCTGTGGCCCCATCGGGACGAGGCCTATCGCGCGGAATTCGCGGCGCGCAACCGCGCCATCGCGCAAGCGATGGAGACCGGTAAGCGCACCGCCGCCATCAAGGCGGAGATGCACTTCCACAGCTTCCCTTACGAGTTCTGCCGCGATGAAACGCTGCTCGAGGTCTGGCACCAGCTGGCCCCACGCATCCAGCTCTGCTTCACGGTGAGCCAGACAGTCGTGTTCGGCCTCCCCTTCACCAAGGAGAACCAGCGCTACCTCTCGGCGGCGCTCGGCAACAATCTCGCGGCGATGTTGGCGCAAGTCGACCGCCACCTCGATCTCGGCTTCGCCGCCGTGCAGCGCGCTCTCAAGAGCACCGAGCAGGAGGCGCGCGAGGCCGCGCCGGTGGTGCAGGCGCGGCCGCGCCGCTCCGCGCGATCGGGCGAGCGGAGAGTCGGCGCTTCCGACTAGCTGCTGCGCGCCGCGGCGGATCCGCCGCTCCTTGTCAATTGTCGGACAATCGACTAGCGTCGACTGAACGGCTCGGCGCGATGCTGCGCGTCCGCGCGGTGCTCGAGCCCGGGGAATCGACGCACTCAAAACGGGAGGAACCCAATGACGAAGAAGTCCACGCTTTCGGGTGGCGCACCGGTCTCGCGCCGTCAGGCCTTGCGCACGATCGGCGCCGCGGGCGCGCTCACGGCCGCGGCAAGCCTGCCCTTCTCGCGCGGCGCACGCGCGCAAGCGGGTGTCACGCTCCGCTGGTGGTCGCCGCAATCGTCTCCGGCGCAGCTCGCGGCCTATAAGTTCCAGATCGCGGCGTTCGAGGCGAAGAACCCCGGCGTCAAAGTCAACTTCGAGCCAACCTCCGACGAAGGCTATCCCGCGCAGATGGCCGCCGCCTATGCGAGCGGCCAGGTGCCCGACGTCGTCACGCACATCCCGTCTTTCGCGGTCGCCAGCTATTTCGACAAGGGCCTGGTCGAGCCCTTCGACGACGTCATCAAGATGATCGGGCCCGAGAAGTACTATCCCGACGCCAACAAGACCTATGAGGTGAAGCCGGGCACCTTCACCGGCACCGGCATCGGCAACACCGCTGCCGACAATTTCTGGGTCCGCAAGGACCTGATGGAGAAAGCGGGCATCAGCGCGATTCCCCGCACCTGGGACGAGATGCGCGCGGCACTGCAGAAGATGCAGGGCGGCGGGATCTACGGGGCGCCACTGCCTTATGGCCGAAACAGCGCCACGGCGTTCGTGTTGACCACGCTGGTGCATGGTGCGGGCGGTCAATTCTTCACGCCCGATCTGCAGGTAGCGCTCGCAAGCCCGGAGACGGAGCACGCGCTCGAGTTCTATAAATCGCTCCGCGAGCTCTGCCCGCCCGGCGCCACCAGCTACAGCTGGGGCGAGATGATCACGGGCTTCGTCAGCGGCGCCTGCGCCACCGGCTACTACGCCGGCCGCGTGCTCGTGAACGTGAACAACCAGAACGCGGCAATCGCCGACAAGATCACTTGCACGCTCTATCCGACCATCTCCAAGGACGTGCCGCAGAAGTCGGTGAACGATTTCCCGAGCGTGTTCATCCCGAAAGGCACCAAGAACCTCGACGCGGCGAAGAAGTTCGCGGCGTTCCTGTTCGACCCCGAGGGCTACATCAAGCAGCTGCTCGCGGCCCCCGGCCACGTGCTGCCGGTGCTCAAGACCATCGGCGAGAACCCGACCTATCTCGCCGATCCCATCATCAAGAAGTACCCGAAAGAGGTCGAGCTGATGACGGTCTCGGCCGCTGCCGGTTACAACCTCGGCTTCGAGAGCGCCAAGCACAAGCCGAACACCAAATCGGTCGACATCATCTCGAGCGAGGCGCTCTCCGAGATGGGGCAGCGCGTTGCGCTCAACAACGAGAGCATCAAGACGGTGATCGGCGACACCGCCAAGAAGCTCGAAGCCATCATGAAAGGCTGATCCGCTTCCCTGCCCCGCCGCAATGTCGCGCGGCGGGGCTTGGAGCGGTTTTGTGTTGGAGCAGGTTCAAGCCCGATGACGTCGGCAGTTCTCGGCGGCGCCGCCAGCGTCCGCCCGTACAGCCTGCAGCGCCACTACGCCCTCCTGGGCATGCTCTTGATCGCGCCAACGATCCTGATTTTCTGCGCGGTGATCGTTTATCCGCTGGTGACCGCGATCTACCTCTCGCTGTTCTCGATCTACACGCCGACCCTCCAGGGGAATTGGGTCGGGCTCGCGAACTTCCGCGACATGCTGGGCTCCGGCCAGTTCTGGGGCGCGCTCTGGACCAACATCGTGTGGACCGTGGGCACGCTCTCACTCCAGCTCGTGTTCGGCATCGGCACGGCGCTGCTGCTCAATCAGAACATCTGGTTCCGCTCTCTGGCGCGGAGCCTGATCCTGTTTCCCTATTTCGTCTCGACCGTGGTCGCGGTGCTGGTCTGGCGCTGGATGTTCAACGACGTCTACGGGATCTTGAACCATACGCTGCTGGCGGCCCACATCGTCGACATGCCCATCGACTGGCTCGGCCACATGCCGAACGCGATGGTGAGCATCATCGTGATCGGCGCCTGGAAATATTTCCCCTTCGTGGTGATTGCGGTGCTGGCGCGGCTCCAGACCATCCCGCCGCAGCTCTACGAGGCCGCCACGATCGACGGCGCCGGCGTCTGGGGCCGATTCTGGGACGTGACCCTGCCGCAGCTCCGCGACGTGCTGGTGGTGATCGTGCTCCTGCGCACGATCTGGGACTTCAAGGAGTTCGATCTCATCTATCTGCTGACGGGCGGCGGACCCGTCACCTCGACCCAGACCCTGCCGATTCTGGTCTACAAGCAGGCCTTCGGCCTCAACGCCATGGGCACGGCCTCGACCTACGCCATCGGCATGCTGCTGGTGTTGCTCAGCTTCATGGTGCTTTACCTCGCCCGCGTCGGCCGCGGGAAGGAGTCCGCATGAGACGCCGCGAGGGAAAATCGATCGTCGCGACGGCCGCGGCCTGGCTCGTGGTGCTCACGACGATCTTCCCGCTGATCTGGATGGCGATCACGTCGATCAAGCCACAGGCGGAGTTGTTCCGGATCCCACCGGCGTTCCTGCCGGAGAGCGTGACCTTCGAGCATTTTGAGGAGCTGCTCGAGAATACACCGTTCCTCACCTATTTCGGCCACTCGCTGGTGATCGCGACCTCGACCACGGTGCTGGTGGTCGTGCTCGGCGTGCTCGGCGCCTACAGCCTCGTGCGCTTCTCCTATCCCGGCCGCGAGCGGCTCGCGATCCTGGTGCTCTTCACGTACCTGCTGCCATCGGTCGTGCTCGTGCTGCCGCTCTATCTCCTGATGGTGAAGGTCGGTCTTGCCAACACGCTGATGAGCCTGGTCGTCGCCTACACGACCTTCTCGCTGCCCTACGCGCTCTGGCTCTTGCGCGCCTTCATGGCGGGAACGCCCGAGGATCTCGAATGGGCGGCGCTGGTCGACGGTGCGAGCCGGCTCGGCGCCTTCGTCGACATCGTGTTACCGCAGATGCTGCCGGGCATCATCTCGACAGCGGTGTTCACTTTCATCGTCGGGTGGAACGAGTATTTCTATGCGCTGGTGCTGGTGAACTCCGACAGCGCACGTCCGCTCACCACCGGCGTCATGAACATGCTGATCACCTCGTTCAATATCGAGTGGTCACTGCTGATGGCGGCCTCCGTGATGATGAGCCTGCCGCTGATCGTGATTTTCGTCTTCCTGCAGAGCTACCTGACGCGCGGCTTCGCCGCGAGCGGCATCAAGGGCTGAGCGCACGCCATGGCCGGCATCTCCATCGAGAAGCTCTGCAAGACCTTCGGCTCCGTGACCGCGGTCCGCGACCTCGACCTCGAGATCGCCGAGACCGAGTTCGTGAGCCTCCTCGGTCCCTCCGGTTGCGGCAAGACCACGACCTTGCGGATGCTGGCGGGGCTCGATTTCCCGACCAGCGGCACCATCCGTATCGGCGGTCGGCTCGTGAACGACTTGCCGCCGGGCAAGCGCGACATCGCCATGGTGTTCCAGTCATATGCGCTCTATCCGCATATGACCGTGGCGGAGAACATCGCTTATCCGCTCCGGAAGCGCGGCGTGCCGCGGCGCGAGCGCGACGTGAAGGTCATGGAGGTCGCGCGGCTCCTGCGCCTCGAGGAGCTGGTCGAACGCAAGCCGCGGCATCTCTCGGGCGGACAGCAGCAGCGCGTGGCGCTCGGCCGCGCCTTGGTGCGCGAGCCGCAGGTGTTCCTGCTGGACGAGCCGCTCTCGAACCTCGATGCGAAGCTGCGCGCGCACATGCGCGCCGAGCTCATCGAGCTGCACCGGCGCATCGGCAAGACCATGGTCTACGTGACGCACGACCAGCTCGAGGCGATGACCATGTCGGACCGCATCGCCATCCTGCACGGCGGCTTGCTCCAGCAATTCGGCACGCCCGCCGACGTCTACGAGCGCCCCGCCAATGTCTTTGTCGCCGATTTCATTGGCACGCCCTCGATGAGCTTGTTCGAGGGCACGCTGCACCGAGGGGCTGGCTGCCTCGAGGCGCGTATCGGTTCGCTGGTGATCGCCCTGCCGGAGGATCACGTCGCGTGGGCCGGCACCTCCAACACGCTCGCGATCCGACTGGGCGTCCGCCCCGAGGATATCTTCCTGGGCGACACCGGCGAGCCCGCGGTGGTGAAGCTGGTCGAGCCCACGGGGCACGAGAACATCGTCCTGCTGACCGTCCACGGTCTGGTGATGACCGCGCGACTGGGCGCCGACGTGCGGCTTCGGGCCGGCGAGGCGGTGCGCGTCGGATTCCGCACGCCAAAAATCCACATCTTCGATCGCGACGCCGGGACCCGCCTCAACGGCGACGGACCGTCACGGGTCACGGCCTTTCCCGGCCGGCAGTCGATCGGTCAGCGATGAGAATTCACCGAGGAGCACGAGCAGATGGATAGAAACAGTATCGACTGGCATGGCTCGATACCCGCCATGACGACGCCGTTCGACGCGCAGGGGCGCATCGACGAGAAGGCCTTCGGGCGCAACGTGGACCGCCTGCTGGCGGACGGTGCCACCGGCATGGTGGTCGGGGGCTGCACCGGCGAGTTCTGGGCGCTCTCTCACGACGAGCGGAAGCGCCTCTACGAGGTGGCGGCCGCCGCGATCAACAAACGCGGGACACTGATCGTGGGCACGGGCGCGGTGACGGTCGACGAGACCGTGGCACTTACCAATCACGCCGAGAAGGCCGGCTGCGATGGCGCGCTCATCCTGCCGCCCTATTTCGTAAAGCTCACCGACAACGAGATCTTCGCGCATTACCGCGACATCTCCGGCCGGACGCGACTGCCGATCTTGCTCTACAACATCCCCGGCAACGCGGTGAACGCGCTCTCGCCGGCGCTGGTGCGGCGTCTCGCGGACCTCGACACCGTGGTCGCGGTCAAAGAGAGCTCCGGCGACTGGAACAATTTCTATGCGACGCTGATCGAGGTGGTGGAGCGCATTCGAGTCTTCTGCGGGCCCGCCTCGATCTATGGCGCGCCGGCGGCCGAGCTTGGCGCCGACGGCTTCATCGACTGCTTCCCCAATGTCTGGGCCGAGGGCGGCAAGCCGCTCTGGGAATCCGTCCGCAAGGGCGACACGCCGACCGCGGCGCGGATCCAGAAGACCGCGCGGCAGCTGACGGATCTGTTCACCAGCGGCGGTCTCACGCTCTATCCCGCGACCAAGGCCGCGATGGACATGATGGGCCATCCCGGCGGCGGACGCCCGCGCCCGCCGCTGCGGCCGGCCGAGGGCGAGCCGCTGGAGCGGCTTCGCAAAGGGCTCCGGGAGCTGAGGCTGCTGCCGTGATCGGCCGCGCCAATCGCAAGCGATCGTCGTAGAGTGCTTCCGCGCTCTCGCCCGACCAAAAGACAGTGATCGATGAGAGGAGCTGAGCCATGACCAAGCTAGACCGCGCACCGTCGCTCAAGAAGCCGACGAACTACAGCACGACCTTCGGGGAATACATCGGCATCGGCCCCAACGGGAACCTCTGGGTCGACGGCTGCGACGTGAAGGACCTCGCGGACCGGTTCGGTACGCCACTCTTCATCATGTCCGAGAACCAGCTCCGTCACACCTACCGCACCTTCCGCGACGCCTTTCGCGCGCACTATCCCGAGGTCGAGATCCTCTTCGCGAACAAATCGAACAATGGACTCGCGATCCGCCACATCATGAATCAGGAGGGCGCCGGCGGTGATTGCTTCGGCGTCAACGAGATGTACTTGGCGCTGCTCGCCGGCACCAATCCGAAGACGCTCGTGCTCAACGGCTCCAACAAGGAGACCGAGGAGCTCGAGATGGCGGTCGCGAACGGACTCTGCATCAACATCGATGCCATGGACGAGCTCGACCGGATCGATGCGGTCTGCCGGCAGACGGGTAAACACGCAGATATCGGCATCCGTTTGAAGCTCGACCTGGACCCGCTCGCCAAGAAAGAAGGCGTCGCCATGCATGGGCCCGGCACGCTCAAGATCCAGAGCGACAGTACGAAATGGGGCATGAGCCGCGAGCAGACCGTCGAGATCATCAAGCGCGCAAAGCAGCTGCCGCACATCCACCTCAAGGAGACGCACTTCCACCTGAGCCGCATGACCAACGATCCCGCCGCCTTCGCGGTGATGGCGCGGGAGATGATCACCTGGTCGGGCTATCTGCGCGACAAGGCGGACTGGATCCCGCCCTGCATCGACATCGGCGGCGGCTGGACCTTCGGCAAATGGTACGGCACCGGTCCCAACGGCGAGCTCGACGACAGCAATGCGCCGACGCCCGAGGATTACGCGAAGCACTGCTGCGCGGCGATCAAGGACGAGGCGAAGAAGCTGAACCTCCCATTGCCGAAGCTGCGGATGGAGCCGGGCCGCTCGCTCTCGGGCCCCGCCGGCGTCAGCGTCGGCCGGGTCGGCGCGGTCAAGCAGGGCACCACCAAGAAGTGGGTCAACATGGACCTCTCGACCAACCACCTCTCCTGGGCCGCGGTGCTCAACTGGTACTACCACTCGGTGCCGGTGGCGAACGCGGGTGCGGCCGCAACCGAGGTGGTCGACCTCGTGGGCCCGCTCTGCAATTCCGACGAGGTGGGTCCGCATCGCAAGATGCCGCCGCTGAAGCGCGGCGACTACGTCGGCTTCCTCGACACCGGCGGGTACACCGAGCCCTGCGCCGCCCGCTACAACGCGCAGCTGCTGCCGGCCTCGGTGCTGGTCTGCGGCGATCAGGCGGAGATCACCACCGAGCGCGAGGAGCTCCGGGACATCATCGGCCGCTTCCGGGTGCCCCCGCGGCTGCTCGCGAATTCCTTCGCGCCGGAATGAACCTCGGCATCGCTGCCCGCCGGGCGGTCGCCTGCGGCGTCTATCAGGGGCCGTTCTGACGTGAGCGAGCAGGATCTGCTGAGCCCCACGGGCCGCGTCGTGATGATCTCCGGCGCGTCCCGTGGCATCGGGGCCGCGATCGCACAGCGCCTGCTCGCCGACGGCTTCACCCTGTCGCTGGGCGTCCGGCGACCAGCGGAAGTGCGCGGGAAGTTCGCCTCGGCCGCGCCCGAGCGCCTGTTGGTCTCGCATTTCGACGCGCTCGACCTCGACTCCGCGCAGACCTGGCTTGACGAGACGGCGAAGCGCTTCGGCCGGCTCGATGCGCTCATCAACAACGCCGGCATCATGAAGCCCCTGAGCTTCACCGCCGGCGACGAGAGCGCGCTCGACGAGCTTTGGGCCGTGAACGTGAAGGCGCCATTCCGCCTGATCCGGCTGGCATTGCCGCTGCTCGCGCGGTCCGGCAACGGGCGGATCATCAACGTCGCCTCGACGGACGGCAAGCGCTATCGGGACGCGTCGGTCTCAATCGCTTATGCGCTCAGTAAGCAGGCGCTGGTGGCGCTGTCGCATGCCGCGAAATTCGCGGGCTGGGAAGACGGCGTGCGCGTGACCGCGCTCTGCCCGGGTGCGGTCGAGACCGATCTGCTGAAGGGACTGCAGGGTGTCACGCCGGCGGGGAAGCGGATCGCGCCCGCGACGCTCGCCGAGATCGTGGCGCTGCTCCTGCGACTGCCGAACACGGCCTCGGTCGCCGAGCTCGTCGTCAATACGCGGCTCGAGCACTCCCTCTAGGATGCGGAGTAACCGGCATCGACCGGCAGCAGATGCCCGGTAATCGCACTCGCGAGGTCCGAGGCGAGGAACAGCGCCGCCTGGGCGACTTCGCGCTCGGTCGCGATCCGGCCGAGCGGCGCCTCCCGCGCCAGCGCGCGCAAGGCCTCGTCCTCCGGCGGCCCGCCGATGGTCGATCGATAGCGGATCCGCTCGCGGAGCGCCGCGGTCGCGATCGGTCCCGGTGCCAAACCGTTCACGCGGATGTTGAAGCGGCCGAGGTCGAGTGCCGCCGTCCGGATGATGCCGACGGTCGCGTGCTTGGTCGCCGTGTAGGCCATCTGCCGCGGATGGGCCTTGAGCGCATTCACCGAGGCCGTCACCACGATGGCACCGCCGCGCTCTTTCATCAGCGGCACCGCGTGCTTGATCGTGGCGGCGACGCCGCGGGCGTTGATCGCGAAGACGCGATCCCATTCCGCGAGGTCGAGACCATCGGTCTCGTGCCAGGGCGGCACGATGCCCGCATTAGCGACAAGGATATCGAGCCGGCCGAAGCGGCGCCGGGCCTCAGCGAAGGTCGCGGCGATCTGCTCCTCTACGGCGACGTCGGCGACGTGCGCCACGTAGCCCGGCGGCAGCGAGGCCTCTGCCACCGCACCCGCGAGGTCGACAGCCAAGCCCGTCGATCCCTGCTCCGCGAGAGTGCCCACGATCGCGCGGCCGATGCCGCGGCAGCCGCCGGTCACCACGGCCACGCGGCCAGTCAGGAGTTCGGGCATCGGCGCATCCTCCCTGTCGTTGGCAAGTGTCCGACAATCGACTAGCCTCGCGCAAAGTTCCAGTGATTCCTCCTCCCTCCCCGCCGCACGCAATCCCCAGCCGATGAGCGAGTCGATTTCCTTCACCTTCGAGGGGCGCGAGCTCACGGGCCGCCGCGGCGAGAGCCTGGCCGCCGCGTTGATCGCCGCGGGCGTCCGGAGCTTCCGCGTGACGCGCACCGGCGCCGAGCGGAGCATCTTCTGTGGCATGGGCGTCTGTCAGGACTGCCTGGTCGAGGTCGACGGCGAGACGAACCGCCGCGCCTGCATGGTGAAGCTCGATCGACCCATGATCGTGCGGCGCGAGAGCTTCGCGCGCGAGCTGCTCGGACCCCTGTACGGCGCGCCGCCCCGAACCGTCGAGGAGATCCCCGAGGAGACGCCGGAGATCCTGGTGGTCGGTGCCGGCCCCGGCGGCCTCTCGGCCGCGATCGCCGCGCGCCGGGCGGGCGCCAAGGTGGTCGTGCTAGACGAGCGCCCGCTGCCGGGCGGTCAGTACTTCAAGCAGGTCGCGATCGATGCCGGAGGTGCTCCCCCCGACGCACAGCACCTGGAGGGCCGTCGCCTCATCGAGGCGGCGCGCGCAGCCAGTGTGGAGATCCGCAATGGCGTCGACATCTGGGGCGCCTTCCCACCCGCAACGCTCGCGGCGACGCAGGACGGCGCCGCACGCACCTTCACGCCAGCGCGCTTGATCGTCGCCGCGGGCGCCTATGAGCGGGGCGTGCCGTTCCCGGGCTGGACGCTGCCGGGGGTAATGACCACCGGTGCCGCGCAAACCCTATGGCGCAGCTACAGGCGTCTCGCGGGCCGACGGATCCTCATCGCCGGCAATGGCCCACTCAATTTCCAGGTCGCGGCGGAGTTAGCCGCGGGCGGCGCCGAGATCGCAGCCGTGATCGAGTTGGCGGAAATGCCCATGGCGCGCTCGGCCCTCACCTTGGCCGCCATGGCGATGGCCTCCCCCCGCCTCGTCCGGGAGGGCCTGGCCTATCGCCGGCTGCTCCACGCCGCCCGTGTGCCCGTGCTCTATGGCTCCGCCGTCCTCCGCGTCGAGCGGGGCGCGACCGGTCTCACCGTCCAGGTGGCGCCGCTTCGCGCCAAGTATTCCGTGCGAACCTTCTCCGTCGACACGGTCTGCCTCGGCTACGGTTTCCACCCCTCGAACGAGATCCTGCGCGCGCTCGGCTGCGAGCACGGCTACGACGCCGCGCGCGACCAGCTGGTCACGCACCTGGCGCCGGACGGCACGGGCAAGACGAGCATCCCGAGCGTCTTCGCGCTCGGCGACTGCACGGGCCTCGGCGGCGCGCGCATGGCGCTCGCCCAGGGTACGCTCGCGGGATTGGCAGCCGCCTCGGAGGTCGGACATGCGATCGGCGGCGACCTGGCGGCGGAGCGCGACCGCGCGCGGCGGGACTTGGTGCGCCACCGCGGCTTTCAATCGGCGCTCTGGCGGCTCTTCGCGGCACCGCGCCTCAATCTCGACCTCGCGACCTCGGAGACCGTCGTGTGCCGCTGCGAGGAGATCAGCGCGGGCGAGATCGACGCCACGATTGGCGACGGCTGTCCCTCGATCGGCGAGCTCAAGCGCACCACCCGAGCAGGGATGGGTGCCTGCCAGGGCCGCTACTGCGGCCCGCTGCTGTCGCGCTTGATGGCGGACCGGCTCGGCCGGGCACCCGAAGAGGATCTCCGCTTCGCGCCGCGCGTGCCGCTGAAGCCGGTCCCGGTCACCGACATCGCAAGGCCGTCGCGGTGATGAGGCGCGGCTCGCATCCGAGCGTCGCCGAGATCGGCACGCTGGTGATCGGTGGCGGCATCGTCGGCAGCTGCGTCGGCGGCTTCCTCGCCGCCGAGGGCCGCGACGTCGCCGTGATCGACGCCGGCTGGCCGGGCGGCAGCACCGCCAACGCCGGCAGCATCCACGTCCAGATGCAAAGCCTGTTCCTGCGTGATTTCCCGAAGCTGGTGCCGGGTGTCGAGCGCTCGTTGCCGCTCTACCGCAAGGCCGTCGGATTCTGGAAGACGTTCCAGCAGGAGCTCGGCGTCGATTGCGAGCTGCGGATCGGCGGCGGTCTGATGATCGCTGAGGACCAGCGGCAGCTCGATCTCCTGATCGGAAAGTGCCGCCGGGAGAAATCCCTGGGTCTCGACGTCTCGATCCTGGAGCGGGCCGAGCTCGAGCGCGTGGCGCCTTACCTCGGGCCCGCCGTGGTCGGCGCGGAGTTCTGCGCGGACGAGGGCAAGGTGAACCCGCTGCTCGCGAACGCCGCGATCCGCCGCTGGGCGAAGCGGCGCGGCGTCGTGCTGGTCGACGCCGAGCCGGTTCAAATGCTCGAGCGGAAGGTGCCCGGCTTTCGCGCCGTCACCGCGCGCGGCGAGATCCGCGCCGGCTGCGTCGTGCTGGCGGCGGGCTACGGTGGCAAGGCACTCGCGGCGCAGCTCGGCCTCGACATGCCCGCTGAGGCCGAGCCGCTGCATATGAACATCACGGAGGCGACCGCGCCCTTCATCTCGCACCTCGTGCAGCACGCCGATCGCCGCATTACCTTGAAACAGCTGAGCGCCGGCCAGGTGGTGATCGGCGGCGGCTGGCCCGCGGAGCGGCGTGGACCCGGCGAGATACCGCGCACCAAGCTCTCGAGCATGATCGGCAACATCTCGCTCGCCCAACACATCGTGCCGAAGATCGGCGCGCTACGCGTGATCCGTACCTGGGCCGGCCTCAACACGGACATCGACGGCTGCGGCGCCCTGGGGCCCAGCGCCGCGGTGCCCGGATTGTTCTACGCGATCCCCGGCAGCGCCGGCTACACGCTGGGCCCGATCTCGGCGCGCCTGGTCGCCGACTGCGTGCTGGGCCGCAATCCGGGCGAGGATATCGAGTCTTGCTCGCCGCGGCGGTTCTCTAACAGCTGACGCCTCTCTCGTCTCACCAGGGCGCCTGGTCGCGCCACGTGCCGTCGATCAAGATGAAAGCGATGCGGCACGGCCGGTCGCCGCGATTGCTCCAGGCGTGGTTGGTGCCGCATTGGACGACGACATCGCCGGGCTCGCACAGCGTCTCGCTGTCGTCGAGGACGAGATAGATCTCGCCAGAGAGCACGATCCCGAAATCGACCGTCTTGGTCCGATGCATCAGGGGATGCGGTTGCTGCCCCTCATAGGTCGCGGCGCTTTCGGACCCCAGGGACGCGAAGGCGGCCTTGGCCCCCGCAGCGTCGATCTTGCCGATCCACGGCGCCTCCGGCGGAAACTCGACGATGCGGCAGACGGCACCATTGCTCGGTGGCTCCAGCGAGCGCGGCCGGTCCGCAGGCTCGCCGAGCGGATCGATGACCGCCGGCGTTGAGTAAGTCGCCCAAATCTCGTTCATGGCATAGCCGGGCCTGAGCGGCACCGTGTGCACGACCGGCGTCACGCCGTCGGACACGATGATCGCCTTGCCGCTTCGGTCGTGCCCGGTGACCACGCGCCTGACGTTCGCGCCCATCCGCCTTCCTCCGGCTCGGTTTCAAGGATTGTAACCGCGGGTCCCGCAAAAGGCTGCAGGCGGCGATGAGGCAGCACTTGCGCGCCATGCTCTGGCGGCCGCATGAATAGGCCTTGCGCCGCCCTCGCCGCTTGGATCGAGTCCCATGGGTGTATCCTGTCTCTATACAGACGATCTACGCGCGCTCATTGCGGCTCGCTTGGCCGACTTTGCCTTCGTCCAGCGGGAAGATGCGGCGGGACTGAAGCGAGCCGCGGTGACCATCGTCATCGTGCCGCTCAGCGAATCGCCCACCCCCAATGAGCCGAGAGAAGCGGCTTTCTTTCTGACCGCGCGCGCCGCGAAACTGCAGGCGCACGCCAGTCAACTCGCGCTCCCGGGTGGGCGCGTCGACCCCGGCGAGACGCTGGAGCAAGGCGCGCTGCGCGAGCTCGCGGAGGAGCTGACGATCGACCTCGCTCCGACCGCGATCCTCGGCCGGTTGGACGACTATCCGACGCGGTCAGGCTATCTGATCGCTCCCTTCGTGGCCTGGGCGCCTCCCGATACCATCGCGGCGCCGAACACGGCGGAGGTCGCGACCGTCTTCCGCATTCCACTCGCGGAGCTGCGGCGGCCCGATGCGCCCGAGGTCTTCTCGATCGAGGAATCGACACGGCCCGTCATCCGACTGCTCCTCCCTACGCTGAAAGGCCGCGTCAACGCACCGACCGCCGCGCTGCTCTACCAATTCCGCGAGGTCGCCTTGGAGGGGCGACCAACCCGCGTCGATCATTTCGACCAGCCGGCATGGGCTTGGCGATAGCCTCGGCCGGCGAGCGCCCTCGCTAGGGCGCGGTCAATCCCCGGTAAAGCGCGGCTCGCGCTTCTCGAAGAAGGCATTGGTGCCCTCGAGGTTGTCCTTGGTCATCGCGGTCTGGACCAGAGCCTCGGTCTCGAAGGCGAGCACCGACTCGAGCGAGGCCTCGAGCCCGCGATCGATCATCGTCTTGTGGAGCTGGACCGCGACGGGCGCGCGGCTCGCGATGCGCCGCGCGAGCCGCTCCGCCTCGGCGCGCTCCTGCCCCTCGGACACGACCCGATTGACCAGGCCGAGGCGGTAGGCTTCTGCGGCATCGATGAACTCGCCGGTGTAAGCGAGCTCACGCGCCTTCGCGAGGCCGATCTTCCGCGGCACGAAGAAACAGCCGCCGTTGGTGATGGTGACGCCGATATTGACCTCGGGAAAGCCGAACTTGGTGTTCTCCGCGGCGACGACGAGATCCGCGGCGAACACCACCTCGCAGCCGGCGCCAACCGCATAGCCCTGCACCGCGGCGACCACCGGGAACGGTGCCAGCCGCATGTGTCGCGTGGTGTTTTGCAGCGCCTTCTGCCATTCGCGGAGCTGTGCCGGCGAGAGCTTGCCCGATGCGATGTGCTCGTTGTGCTCGCGGATCTCGGCGACGTCATGGCCGGCGAGAAAAGCACGGCCCTCACCCGCGAGCACCAGACAGCGGACGGCGCGATCCTCCGCAAGTGCCGCCAGGTGACGGCCCATGAGCTGCCATGTCTCGATGGTCATGGCATTGAGACGGGCGGGCCGGTTGAAGATCAGCCAGGCGACGTGACCGTCGCGGCGCAGGATGATGCGGTCGTCCATGGGTTCCTCCCGTTTGATGCGGATCAGCGCGTCAGCTTGATGCCGGCGGCGACGCGGTCCCAGGTGGTGGGGGTCAGTCCGCGCTCGCGCAGGCCGAATTTCTGGATCTTGCCGGTCGGCGTCTTCGGCAACACCGTCACGAATTCGAGATAGCGCGGTATCATGAAATAGGCCATGCGCGGCTCGAGAAACGCGATCAGCGCGCCCGGCGCCACGGCGCGCCCGGGCTTTGCCACCACCACCGCCATGACCTCCTGCTCGGTCTCGGCCGAAGTCACCGGAATGACCGCGCACTCCAGCACATCGGGGTGCGCATTGATCTCCTGCTCGACCTCCATGGAGGAGATGTTCTCGCCGCGTCGGCGGATCGCGTCCTTGGTGCGGTCGACGAAATAGAGATTACCCTCGGCGTCCTTCATCAGCATGTCGCCGGTGTGGAGCCAGAGATTGCGCCACGCATTTGCTGTCCAATCCGGCCGGTTCCAATAGCCCGCCATGGTGATCCAGGGGATCTTCGGGCGCACCACCGCCTCGCCGGGAACCCCTGGCGGAAGGTCGTTGTCGTGCTCGTCAACGATGCGCACCTCGTAGAGCCGCTCGTCGACCCGGCCGCAGGTCTTATTGTTGGGAAGATCGAAGCCGGAGCGCGTCGGGCAATTCATCTCAGTACCGCCCCAAGTCGTGGAGACGCGGCAGCCGAAGCGCCGCTTGAAGGATTCGACTTCGGGGATCAGCGGCACCACGAGGATGCGGTCGAGCGGATTATCGGCATCCGACGGCTCGGGTGGCTGGCGATAAAGGAGATTGGCCATAGCGCCCAGCAGGAAGGAGCAAGTGGCGCGATGCCGGCGGACCGTCACCCAATAGCGCGAGATGCTGAAGGTGTCTGGCAGCACGGCCGTAGCACCGGCGATCGCAGCCGCATAGATCACCGCCCATTGCCCCGCGATATGAAAGAGCGGCAGCGGCGCATAGTAGACGTCCGTGCGCTCGATCCCGAGCATGTCGATGACACCGCGCGCGTATTCATAGGCGTGGCCGTGGCTCACCATCACGCCCTTCGACGGCCCGGTGGTGCCCGACGTGTACATGATCGCGGCCTGATCCCAGGGCTCGAGCGGCACCGCCTCGAAGACAGCATCGGCGCTCACGATCGCCGAGAATGGCACGACGCGGGCATGCTCGAGCGGCGAGGCCGCGCGCTCTGCGTCGTGCACGACGATGGTGTCGATCGATGAAAGCTCCGCTGAGAGCTCCGCGAAGCGCGGCAGGAACTCAGCGTCCGCGATCACGAGGCGCGCGCGCGAGTCCGTCATCACCCGCGCGAGGATCTGACCCCTATAGCTGCAATTGACGGGCACCTCGATCGCCCCGAGCTTGCCGAGCGCGCACCAGAGCCCGATAAAATCGATCGAGTTCTGGAGCATGAGCAGCACGGTGTCGCCGCGCGCCACGCCGAGCTTGGCGAGACCGTTCGCGAGCCGGCGCGCGAGCTGGTCGATCTCCCGATAGCTGAACGCGCGCTCATCGCTCAGAACCCACGGCCGATCGGCGCTGTCCACCAATCGCCGCGCCAGCACGTGATAAAGCGTCGTTTCCGCTGTTCCTATGGCGGGAGGCTCGATCATGCGGTTCCGCCGTCAACCAGAGCGCCCCTCCTGCGTGAGCTTCTTCAATGCCGTCCGATCCACCTTTTTCGCGGGCGTCAGCGGCATCTCTGGCAACACGAAGACGCGGCGGGGATGCATGTACGGCGCACCATGCTTGAGAAAGTATTCTTTGACATTGGCTTCGCGCACCGCACCCGCTTCGCGCTCGACGACGAACGCCACGGGTACCTCGCCCTTGACGTCGTCGGGCATGGGAACGACCGCGACATCGACGATGTCGGGGTGGCCCAGCAGCACGTTCTCGACCTCCTTGGGGTAGATGCTCTCGCCGGCGCAGCTGATGCGGTCGTCCAGCCGTCCGACGATCTCGACATAGCCCTGCTCGTCGGCGCGCACGATGTCGCGGGTGCGGAACCAGCCGTCGGCAAGCAGTCGCTCCGCCGTCACCTGCGGCAGGTTATGGTAGGCGACGAGATTTGCCGGCGAGCGCACCAGCAGCTCGCCAAGCTCACCGACCGGTATATCCCGTGAGACGTCCTCGGGATCGACGATGCGTAGCTCGACGCCGGGATAGGGCAGGCCCGTGGTGCCCTGCTTCGTGATGCCCCAGCGCGGGTTGTTGCAGACGAACCCGCACTCGGTGAGGCCGTAGGCCTCGAGCATCGGCGCCAGCTTGTGGGTGAACTCCTCCAGCAGCTCCTCGGGCACCTCCGAGGAGCCGCAAATCACGAAACGCAGCGACGAGCAGTCGTGCTCGCGCAGCAGCGCCTCCTCGCGCAACATCATCTTGTACATCGCGGGAACGCCGGTCGTGTAGGTGCAGCGCTCGCGCTCGATCGCACGAATCATGTCGGCGGGCTGCACGTCGTGCAGAATGACCAGAGAGCCGCCGCATTCGAGCATGGAGAAGACGCCCGCGAGCATGCCGTTCGCGTGGAACATCGGCACCGCGAGCAAGCACCGCTCGTCCGGGCCATAGAGCAGGGCCCGCCGCAGGTTGCGCGTCGCCCAGTCGATGGCGTGATGGGTCAGCAATACGCCCTTCGGCAGGCCGGTCGAGCCCGATGTGTAGGAGAGGAGGGCTACGTCGTCCGGCGCCTTCTCGACGACCTCGCGCGCGGTGCTTTGGTCAGCGAGCCAATCATCGTAGAGCGTGGTGCCAGCCGGAGCCTGATCCATGACGAAAACGCGCCGCAGGCCCGGTATCGTCTCGGCGAGCGTCCGCGCCTCCTCGATGAAGTCGGCGGAGGCGAACAGGACCTTGGCCTCCGAATCCCGCATGATGTGAGTGAGCGTGCTCAAATGGGCGCGCGTCGTCGTCGGCGTCACCGTCGCGCCCACGCGAAGCGGGCCAAGCATCGTCTCGACGAAACGATGGTCGTTCTTGACCAGGACCGCGACGTGATCGCCGGAGCCGATCCCCAGCCGCCGCAGTCCATTGGCCACGCGATTGGTCCGGTCCTCCAGCTCCCTATAGGTGACCCGGTGCGGCCCGTAGATGAGCGCCTCTTTCGTGGGCGACATCGTGAGCGGCAGATCGAAGATGGTGCCGAAATTCATCAGCCACCCTCCACCCGAGGCGCGCAGGATTAGTGGTGCTCGATGCGCCCGGAAAACTCGAAGACCTCGAGCATGATACCGCCGAGGCTCGAGGGTTTCACCCAGTTGATCCGGACCTTTTCCGGCCTGTAGCGTGCCGCGGGCGTACCTGGCGGCAGCTCCTGCGGCTCGGGCAGCACCCATTCGACGCCAGCGGCGGACCACTCCTTCATGACTTCCGGCAGGCTGTCGACGCGAACCGCGATCGAGTAGGCGCCGGGTCCGCGTTTCGCAAGAAAGCGGTTGACCGCTGATCCGGGTCCGGTCGGGGCGATGACGGAGATCGCGCCCAAGGGCCCGATCGGTACGGTCACATCGGTGATCTCCACCGGAGGGTCCGGCATGTGAGCCGCGGGCAGCGTGCCGAGGCCGAGCTTCCGCCACTTGGCGAGGGCCGATTCGAGGTCGGGTGTCGCGACGTTGACCGTGAGGAACTCGAGGATCTTGCCCATCGCCCTCACCCTGCAGCGGAGGCGGGCGGCGGCTTTCGGCCGTCCTCGCCTTCCGGGTAGATGCCCATGGCGCGGGCCTGATTGCGCATTTCCCGGATGTCCGCCATCACGTCCTCGGCCGGCCGCATGAAATTGCGCGGGCTCTTGAAGTGCGGGATGACGTGGCGGCCGAACATCTCGATCGACTTCATGATCTTCGCGTGCGAGACGCTGTCGATGCGCATGACGAGCTGATCGATCCCGCAGGCCTTGAACCGCTCGATCGCACGGATGCAGCTCTCCGGTGAGCCGAAGATCGCGCCGCCCGAGGCTTCCTTGAAGTACTCGAAATCCTCGGTCTTTTTCGCGACCTCGGTGATCTTGTTCATATAGGCGTAGCTCTTGGCGACCTTGGCGAGTCGCGGATATCCGTCGATTGCGATCCGAAGCCATTTGATGTTTCCCGCGCCCGCTTCCGCCTCGGCGATGGCGTCGGTCTCGGCGCAATAGGCTTGCAGCAGCGCACCGGCACTCTCGTTCACGTGCTCTCCGCGCGCCTTGGTTTGCGCGATGGCCTGCTTGAATTCCGCGACCGACTCCGAGAGCGCATCCCACCCCATGAAGTTCGACCAGCTGTAGACGCCGACGCCGAGCGAGCCCGCGAGCCGATGGGACTCCGCGCTGGTCGCCGCGACATAGATCGGCGGATGGGGAGTCTGAAGTGGCTTCGGCACCAGCGAGCGCGGCGGGATCTTGTAGTGCTCGCCGTAGAACATGAAGGGGTCCTGGGTGAATGCCTTCTTGAGAACCTGGATCCCCTCGCTCACCTCGTCGCGGTTCTTCTCGAGATCGACCTCGAAGGCGCGGAGCGCCAGCGTGGTGTTGCCGCGGCCCACGCCGAGCTCGATCCGCCCGCTGGAGAGGATGTCCTGCACCGCCGTGCGCGACGCGATGCGCAGCGCATGGTTCATCCTCTTGGGCAGCAAGGTGATCGCATGCGCGAAGCGCAGCGTCTTGGTGAGCGGGAACAGATAGGCGAAGAGCACCTCCGGACAGGACGTGGAGATTCCGCCGATCGCGTATTGCTGCTCGGAGACGCCGAAGCAGTCGAAACCCCACTTCTCCGCATGGATCACCTGCTCGACAAGCTCCCAGTAGCGCGTCTGATAGGAGGCACCAGGCAGCGTCTCGGCCTCGGAGAAGAACATGAACTTCATTAGGGCCTCCTTTCGTGTCGCACAGGCGGATCAGACGCGCTCGCCGGCGCCGAGCCCGTTGAGGACGAATTCCAGGATCTCGCTGGTGACGGCAGCCTCGCCGTACTTGCCGATCGACCAGTAGCGGAGCGGCCAGATCGTGCAGAGGAAATAGACGAAGTTCGCGGCGAGCTCGACGTTGCGGATGCGGAAATCACCGTTCCGCTGAGCTTCCGACAGAAGCTCGCGGAAGATCGCAATGTACTGCGCATCGAGCTCGTAAACCTGCCGCCGAGCCTCGGGGGTAAGGGCTCGTGTCTCCTGAAACATCAGCTTGATGAACCGATGGTTCTTGTCGAAGACGTCGACCATGGTGCGGATCGCACCGACGAGCCGCTCCTTGGGGGGCACGTCGCTTGCCGGCCAGCGTTTCAGGCTCGCGACGATATCGGTCATGAAGAACTTGTAGACGTTATGGAGGATGTCCTCTTTGCGCTCGAGGTACTGGTACATCGTCGCGACCGGCATATCCGAGGCCGCGGCGATCTCGCGGATGGTCGCCTTCGCGAACCCCTTCGCCGCGATGACCTTTGAGGCACCGTCGACGATGCGGCGCCAGCGCTCGTCGATCACGGCCTGGGAGAAATTTTGCGCGATCGCGCCGTTTCCGACATCGAT
>DATEGF010000324.1:0-6425 GCA_035280245.1 Allostellaceae bacterium | reverse complement strand
ATCACCACGTGATTCGTCGTCGCGAGCGTCTCGCAGCCGACGCGCGCCTGCGGGTCGGCCGCGAGGAACGTGTCCACCACCGAATCCGATATCCGGTCGCAGACTTTGTCGGGGTGTCCTTCCGATACCGACTCGCTGGTGAAGAGATAGTCGCGCTTCAACACGTGTTTTCTTGCCTCCGCCCCTCGAGAGCCGCCCGGTTCCATTGCGGCACAGCCCAAACGCTCGGCGTGCGCGGGATCGCACGCTCGCGCAGAACCCGCGGACTAGTTGCTACCGGGGCAACCGGGCGTCAAGGATTTTTGCGGTGGGCATAAGCCCATCGCGGACTCAGCGGCGTTCGGTCGCGTTCGCGATCGCCTTGGTCAGGTCGAAGAGCCGACGGCGGATCTGTGGATCGTTGATGCGGTAATAGGCGCGCACGAGCTCCAGGGTCTCGCGGCGCATCATCGGATCGGCCTCGTAGCTGGGGCTCGGCGCCGCCTCGGCCATGCCGCCGAGCCGCGCCTCGGCGGCGCTTGAGACATCCGCCCCCATCTCCTCGAAGAAATACGAGACCGGCACGTCGAGGACGCGTGAGAGGTCGTAGAGCCGGCTGGCGCCGACCCGGTTCGCCCCGCGCTCGTACTTCTGCACCTGCTGAAAGGTGAGGCCGATGGCCTCGCCGAGCTTCTCCTGGCTCATGCCAAGGAGCGTGCGCCGGAGCCGCACGCGGGCGCCGACGTGGACGTCGATGGGATTGGGTTTGGCGGACTTTTGGCGGCTTCGTCGGCCGTCGCTGCTATTGCTATCCATTTATCCTTGGCCGACCGCAAAAAGGGTACGCGCCAATTGATAAATCACACGATCGTATGCGGTCAACCGCCAGGGCGAGGAATTCGTAACTGTGCACCCTGAATCTATACGGTTTTGGTGGGTTTCCTCGTGAGGCGGGCAAAAATCCAGGCAAGACCTAGTAAGACGGGCAAGGCTACGAAGAAGAACGTGTCGCCGGTCTGCTCGTAGAGAGTCGGCGGCAGCGCGCGCGGCAGCAGCACGTCGAGCGCCCCCACGACATTGAGATCGAGCCGCCTGACGACGCGACCCAACGGATCGATCAGGCCGGAGATCCCGTTGTTGGCCGCACGCACCACCGGCAAGCCTTCCTCGATCGCGCGCACCCGGGAGATCGCGAAATGCTGAAAGGGGCCGGAGGTGAGGCCATACCAGGCGTCATCGCTGATCGTGAGCAGCCATTGCGGCCGGTCGGCGGGGTCGATGACCGCGCCCGGGAAGATCACCTCGAAGCAGATCAGCGGCGAGACCGGCGGCACGCCCGCGATGTGGAGCGTGCGGGGCCCCGGCCCGGAGGAGAAATCCACCGTGCCCGGCGTGATCTTGTCGATCGGCAGGACGCTACGGAACGGCACGTACTCGCCGAACGGCACTAGATGTGCCTTGTCGTAATAGGCCTGGATGACGCCGCTATGGTCGATCACGGCCATGCTGTTCCAGAAATGCTTGGGCGGGCCCGCCGGCGGATCGCAACGGTCGCTGCCGACGAAGGCCAGGCCTCCTGCGGGCAGCACCGACGCGATCGCCATGCGTGCGCCGTTGTCGCGGTCGAGGCACGGCGGCGCGCTCCCCTCGGACCAGATCAGCAGATTGAACGGCCCGCCGGGCTCGCTGCTGAGCGCGAGCTGCTTGCGGAAATTCGCCAGGCGCTCGGCGGGATCGCTCCCGAGGGTCTCGGGGATCGAGGGCTGGATAATCCGGATCGCGATGCCTGGCTGCATCGCGGGCGTGCCCGCGCCGTCGACGCGCGCCCAGCCGAAGGCGAAGCACACGGCGAGGAGTCCAGCCGCCGCGATGAGCGGCGGCCAGCGGCGCCCGGCGAGGTCGCCCAAAGTCGCCGGCAGCACCGCCGCGGTCACTGTCAGCAGGCTCAGCCCGTAAATGCCGATGACTGAGGTCACCTGGAGCATCTCGAGGTTGCCCGGAAAGGCGCCCGACCAGGCATAGCCCACGAGGTTCCACGGCAGGCCCGTCAGCACGTGGCCGCGCAGCCATTCGGCGATGCACCAGAAGACCGCCAGCGCCAACGCCCGCGAGGCGCCACGCCATTTTAGACCGCGACAGACGAGATGCGCCGCCAGTGCCGCGCCGCCCGTGAAGATCGCGAGCCCTGACGGTACGCCCAGCAGCGCGAAGGGCGTCAGCCACCAGAACCGCGCGATATCGACAAAGAGCGCGGCGGTCATCCAGTAGAAGCCGGCGACGAAGAAGCCGAGGCCGAAGCACCAGCCGATTCCGAAGGCCTCGCGCGAGCGTTGCGCGCCGTCGAAGAGCCAGACGAAGCCGACGAAGGACACCAGCAGCACCGGCGTCATGTCGACGGGCGGCAGCGCCGCCGCCGCCAGCACGCCCAGGAGGAAGGCCACGCCGTAACGCCGATAGCCCTGAAGCTCCGAGAGGCGCAGTGCCGCGAGCTGCGCCGGTGCCACCGGGATCGCGCCGCGGAATTCGAGTGTGGTCGCCTGCTCAGGCATGCTCGACCTCGCTCACCGACGGCGGCGCCGGCAGGCCGCGGAGCCGGAGGCGCTTCACGCGGCGGGGATCGGCGTCCAGCACCTCGATGTCGAACCCGGCGGGATGCTTGATCACCTCGCCGCGCGCGGGCACCCGGCCCGCGAGCGTGGTCACCAACCCGCCCAGCGTGTTGATCTCCTCCTCGCTCTCCTCCGGCAGCAGCTTCTGGCCGGTCGCGTCCTCGAGCCGATCGATCGGCATGCGCGCCTCGACGATGACGCTGCCGTCGGGCCGCTCGATCATCTGCGGGGGATCGGCGGGGTCGTGCTCGTCCTCGATCTCGCCGACGATCTCCTCGATCACATCCTCGATCGAAAGCAGCCCGTCGACGCCGCCGAACTCGTCGACCACCAGCGCCAGATGGATGCGCGTGAGGCGCATCTGCAGCAGGAGATCGAGCACCGGCATGGAGGGCGCCACGAACAGCACCTTGCGCACGATCTTCGCGACCGTTACTGGCTTGCTGTCGGCGGCGTAAGGCAGCACGTCCTTGACGTGGACCATGCCTAGCACGTCGTCGAGGGTCTCGCGATAGACCGGCACGCGCGAGTGCCCGTGCTCCACGAACGACTTCACCACCTGATCGAAGGGCGTGTCGACCTCGAGCGCCACGATATCGACCCGCGGCACCATCACGTCCGCCGCGGTCTGCTCGTGGAGCTTCACGATGTTGGTGAGGATCGCTCGCTCCTGGGCGTCGATCGGCTCTTCCTCGTGCTCCTCGATCAGCTCCTCGAGGGAGGAGCGCAGGTTCTGCTCGCCCGCGCGCTCACCGCGCAGCTGCTTCAGCCAATTCCGCAAGCCGCTGAATGGGCCATCGTCGGTCTCGCGCGCGGGTTGCGGGCGCTCGGTCGGATCGTCAGTCATCGCCCACCGCCTGCCGCTCGGCGTAGGGGTCGGCGACGCCGAGCCGCGCGAGCACTTGCGTCTCCAGCGCCTCCATCTGCTCGGCCCCGCCAGGCTCTTCGTGGTCGTAACCGATCAAATGCAGGACGCCATGCACCACCAGATGGCGCAGATGGTCGGCGAGCTCCTTGCCCTGCTCCTGCGCCTCGCGGCTCACGGTCTCGAAGGCGAGCACCACGTCACCCAGGAGGAGCGGTGCCTTCGGCGGCAGCTCCAGGTCGAGCGCGGGGAACGACAGCACGTTGGTCGCCGCATCGATGCGGCGCCATTGGCGATTGAGCCGGCGCACCAGGGCATCGTCGGCCAGCACGACACTCACCTCGGTCCGGCGCGTGAGCTTCGGCTTGGCGGCGGCGAAGGCCGCCTCCGCGGCGGCGATGCAGAGCGCGCGGCGGCGCGGGAGGCGCTCGCGCCAGCGTGCCGATGTCTCCACGAGCTCGATGGCGATCGTAGGCTTGCGGCGCGTTTTCGAGGCGGAGCGGTCACTCATGGTCGCCCGCTCCCTTGCGGCTGGCGCGCCGGCGGTCGCGGCGGTCGTAGGCCTGCACGATGCGTTGCACCAGTGGATGGCGCACCACGTCGGCCTCGGTGAACTGTACGATGCCGATCTCCTCGACACCCTCGAGCGCCGCCAGCGCGTCGGTGACCCCGGAGGTCGTGCCACGCGGCAGGTCGACCTGCGTGAGATCACCGGTGACGGCCATGCGCGCACCTTCCCCGAGCCGGGTCAGGAACATCTTCATCTGGACGGGGGTGGTGTTCTGCGCTTCATCCAGAATTATGTAGGCATGCGCCAGCGTTCGGCCACGCATGAAGGCGAGCGGCGCAATCTCGATCTCCCCGCTCAGCAGGCGCTTTTGCACCTGCTCGCCCGGCAGCATGTCGTAGAGCGCGTCGTAGAGCGGCCGAAGATAGGGATCGACCTTCTCGCGGAGATCGCCTGGCAGGAAGCCCAGACGCTCGCCCGCCTCGACGGCGGGCCGCGAGAGCACGATGCGCTCGACCTTGCCCGACATCATCATGTCGACGGCCGTCGCAACCGCGAGATAGGTCTTGCCGGTTCCGGCGGGACCCAGGCCGAAGACCAGCTGCTGGCTCCCGAGCGCGCGGATATAGGCGGCCTGGTTGGCGCTCCTCGCGCTGATGCGGCGCTTGCGCGTGTGGATCTCGGAGTCGAGGCCGAAGGGCGAGGGTGCCTCGCCGGGCCGGCTGTGGGCGAGCCGCACCGCGGCGTCGACCGTGGAACCGTCGACCTCGAGGCCGCGCTTCAGCCGGTCGTAGAGCGAGGCTAACGCGGCGCGCGCCTGGTCCGCTCGCGCGCTCGGACCCGAGATCGCCAGCCGATTGCCGCGCGAGACGAGAGAGACGCCGAGCTGCCGCTCGATCCGATCGAGATGCGCGTCGTGCTCGCCGAAGAGAAGCGGCAACAGCGCGTTGTCGTCGAACTGCATTTGGACGGTGTCGCCCACGGGCTTGGGCGCGCTCGAGCTGCTCATGCGGGAACCCGCTCCGCGGTCTCGAGGCGCTCGCCAGCGAGGCTGTTGGGCTCGGCGCCGACGATGTGCGCCGTCACCAGCGCGCCCACGAGATGCGGCGGCGCCATCATGTGAACGGGCTGCAGGTAAGGGCTGCGCCCGACCAGTTGGCCCGGATGCCGTCCCGGCCGCTCCAGCAGAAC
Source organism: Allostellaceae bacterium (assembly GCA_035280245.1). Lineage (GTDB taxonomy): Bacteria > Pseudomonadota > Alphaproteobacteria > ATCC43930 > CGMCC-115725 > DASZHJ01. Next base: position 1,273 of record DATEGF010000324.1, on the reverse strand, counting down.
CTCGAGCGCGCGGCCGACCTGGCTCCGGTTGAAGGCCTGTTGCTGATCTTCGAGCAGCGCCTGCAGTCTCGCGAGGCGCTCGGACTTGACCGTGTCGGGTATCTGGTCGCTCTCCGCCGCCGCGGGTGTGCCCGGCCGCGCGCTGTATTTGAACGAGAAGGACTGCGCGAAGCCGACCTCGCGCACCAGCGCCAGCGTTGCCTCGAAGTCCCGCTCGCTCTCGCCGGGATAGCCGACGATGAAATCGGAGGAGAAGGCGATCTCCGGTCGCGCGCGCCGCAACCGCTCGAGCGTGCGCAGATAATCGGCCGCGGTGTGCCGCCGGTTCATCGCGGTAAGGATACAATCGGAGCCCGACTGCACCGGCAGATGCAGGAAGGGCATGAGCGCGGCGACGTCTCGATGCGCCTCGACGAGCTCGTCGTCGACGTCGCGGGGATGCGAGGTCGTGTAGCGGATGCGGGCGATGTCGGGGAGCTCGCTGACGGCGCGGATCAACCGCCCCAGACCCCATTCGCCGCTGTCCGGCGCCAGACCGTGATAGGCGTTGACGTTCTGGCCGAGGAGCGTGATCTCGCGGGCGCCCGCCGCGATCTGCTTGCGCGCCTCGGCGAGCACCTCGGCCGCGGGCCGCGAGAATTCGGCGCCCCGCGTATAGGGAACGACGCAGAAGGTGCAGAACTTGTCGCAGCCTTCCTGGATCGTGAGGAAGCTCGAGACGCCCGGCGGCGCCGACGGGTCCGGCAGATGGTCGAACTTGCTCTCGACAGGGAAGTCGGTGTCGAGCACGCCGCCCGCCTGCCGCGTCGCAGTCGCGACCAGCTCCGGCAGGCGATGGTAGGTCTGCGGTCCCAGCACGATGTCGACATGCGGCGCGCGCGCCAGGATCTCAGCACCCTCGGCCTGCGCCACGCAGCCGGCGACCGCCAGGATCATTCGGCCGCCGCGCTTGCGCGCGGCATCCTTCAGCGGCTTCAAACGGCCGAGCTCGGAGAACACCTTCTCGGCCGCCTTCTCGCGGATGTGACAGGTGTTGAGGATCACCATGTCGGCGCCTCGCGGGCTTTCCGCCGGCGCATAGCCCAAGGGCGCCAGCACGTCCGCCATGCGCGCGGAGTCGTAGACGTTCATCTGGCAGCCGTAGGTCTTGATGTAGAGCTTCTTGGACATGCGGGGATCAGCTGCCGGCAACGGCTTCAGCGGCGACGGTGGCAACCGCAGGCGCGGGCGTCGCGAGCGGGCGCCGTACGGCGCCGGTCGCGTCGACGGGCTG
>DATEGF010000323.1:0-55267 GCA_035280245.1 Allostellaceae bacterium | reverse complement strand
TTGCCCAGGGTGGTGCGCGCGAAGAGGTACCAGAAGGCGGCGATCACGATCGCCGCCGTGCCCGCGATCCAGAAGCCCTGGCTTGGAATGCGCACGCCCAGCACTTGCACTGGCGCCTCGCCCGAGAGCGGGCGCAGCGCATAGGGATCGCCGCCCCACACCACCAGCATCAATCCCTGGAGGAAGGTGAGCAGCCCCGCGGTCAGCATCAGCATGCCGCTGTTGGGGAGCCGCGCGAGCGCGGGTACGAAGACGGCCTTCCCGATCGCGAGGCCGAGGAGGAGCGCCGCCAGCACCGCACCGACGATCGCCAGCGGCACCGGCAGATGCAGTGTCTCCTGGAGGCTCCAGCAGAGCAGCGCGCCCAAGACGCAGAACGCGCCCTGCGAGAGATTTATGACGCCGGTCATCCGGAAGACCAGCGCGAAGCCCAGGGCAACGAGGGCGAACAAGCTGCCTTGGAGCAGCCCGCCGATGACGATCTGAATGGCGGCCTGGGTTGCGGCGCTCACCCCGCGCGCGCCCTCATTTGAGCGGCAGGCCTCCGGGCTCGGTCAACACGACCCAGGCGTGCTTGGCGGGCTCCCATCGCGTCACCACGGCGTTGCGATCGTCGAGACCGCGCTGCGGCGTCGCCGGGAAATCGTAGAACCCGTCGATGCCCGGCGTTTCCTTGAGCTTCGCGAGGTAATCGCGGATCTGCACTGCGGTCGCCTCCGTGCCGAGATCGCGCAAGGCCTTGACCACGAGCATCGCGGGTCCCCAGGCGAGCGAGGCTGCGACGTCGGGCTCGACGCCTGCCGCCTTGAACTCCGCGTAGAACTCCTGCTGGGCCTGCTCGGTCGCGGGATCGAGCTTCTTCAGGCCGTCGTGCGGCGGCCATTCGCCCGCGGGGATGTAGAGCTGCTTCGGCAGGAAGTCCGCGTAGTTCGTCATCTGCGCGAAGGTCATATTCCCGTCGGTCGTCGCGGTCGGCACGTCGAGACCAGCCTGGAGAATGCCCTTGAAGATGGTGGCGATCGGCGTGCCCGTGCTCCAGGCCACGAACGCGTCGGGCTTGGCAGCCTTCACGGTCTCGATCTGCGCGGCCACGCTGACGTCGGTCGTGTTGAAATGCGCGCGCTCGACCAGCGTGAGGCCCGCGTCCTTGTATTCCGGCTGGCTCAAGGTCTCGTCGATGCCGCGCTCGGCGTCCTGACCGGTGGCGTCGCTCGAGGTCATGATGGCGATGCGCTTCCAGCCTTTCTCGCGGAAATACCGGAACAGCGCCTTTTGCAGATCGTGGGTCGAGACGCTGGAGCTGAACTGGTAGCTGCCGGCCTCGGGATGCACGCCCGGCGAGAAGCAGTACTCGACCGGTCCTTCCTTCACGAGCGGCCCCATCGCGCCGCAGACCCCGACCAGCGACGAGCCGAGGATCAGCGCCGGCTTCTCGGCGCTCACCTGACGCACCAGTTGCACGCCCACCTGGGGGTTCGAGGTGTCGTCATAAAACACGAACTGGATCGGCCGGCCTTTGATGCCGCCCGTGCGGTTCACGAACTTCTCGGCGATCTGAAGCGTGACCTGCTCTTCCTTGCCGAGGAACGAGGCTTGGCCGGTCAGCGGCAGGATCGCATTGATCGTGTAGGGCTCGTCGGCGCGCGTCGCCGGTGCTGCGAACACCGCGCAGAGGCCCAGGCTCAACAGGGCCGCTCTTCGTCCTTTCAACACCACCCGTGCCTCCCTTACCTTTTTGAGCAGTCTATCAATAGACCGCGCTTTGGTCTGCCAACGATCCACGATGTCTTGGACGCGCGCAAGCGCGCAAGGACGTGCTAGAAGAGCCAGCGATGACCGAACCGGGCGGCACCCCTACACGACAGCGCGCTAGCCGCCGAGGCCCGCGGCCGCAGACCGGTGGCGAAGCGGCGCCAAAAGCCCAGCCGCGCATGCTCTACAAGCCGATCGAGGCGGTCTCCGCGGACGAGATCGAGGCGATCCACGTCGCCTCGCTCCGCGTCCTCGAGGAAATCGGCATCGATTTCCTGCACGAAGGCGCGCGCCAAATCTTGAAAGAAGCCGGCGCCGAGGTGACGGCGGGCTCGAACCGCGTGCGCTTCGACCGCGCGCTGATCGAGAGCCAGTTCGGCAAGGCGCCGGAGCGCTTCACGCTCCACGCGCGCAATCCCGCGCGCAACGTCATCGTGGGCGGCGATTACGTCGTCTTCTGCTCGGTCGCCTCGGCGCCCAATGCCGCCGACCGCGACGGCGGCCGGCGCAGCGGCAATCGCGCCGATTATCAGAATTTCTTCCGGCTCGGACAAATGCTCGACGCCGTCCATGTCTGGGGCGGCTATCCCGTGGAGCCCGTCGACATCCATGCCTCGATCCGCCATCTCGACGCGATCTATGACTCGCTGACGCTCTCGGACAAGCCGATCCACTGCTACAGCCTCGGCCGGCAGCGCAACCTCGACGCCATCGAGATGACGCGCCTCGCGCGCGGCATCGACGACGCGACGCTCGACCGCGAGCCCTCCGTGTTCACCGTGATCAACTCGTCCTCGCCGTTGCGCATCGACACGCCGATGCTCGAGGGCATCATCCAGATGGCCCGTCGCAACCAGCCGGTGGTAATGACGCCCTTCACGCTGGCGGGCGCCATGGCGCCAGTGTCGCTCGCGGGCGCGCTCGCCCAGCAGAACGCCGAGGCGCTCGCGGGATTGGTGCTCACGCAGGTGGTCAGTTCCGGCGCACCCTTCGTCTATGGCGGCTTCACCTCGAACGTCGACATGAAGTCGGGCGCGCCCGCCTTCGGCACACCCGAGTACATGAAGGCGGCGCTGGTGGGTGGCCAGCTCGCCCGCCGCTACAGGCTCCCCTATCGCTCCTCCAACGCCAACGCCGCCAATACCGTCGACGCACAATCGGCCTACGAGAGCGTGTTCTCGCTCTGGGGCGCGGTGATGGGCGGTTGCAACTTCATGATGCACGCGGCGGGCTGGATGGAGGGCGGCCTCCACGCTAGCTTCGAGAAGATGGTGCTCGACGCCGACCTCCTCGGTATGGTGGCGGAGTTTCTGCGCCCGGTCGTAGTCAACGACGCCGAGCTCGCGCTCGATGCCATGCGCGAAGTGGGGCCCGGCGGGCACTTCTTCGGCGCCGCGCACACCATGGCGCGCTATCGCAACGCCTTCTATGCGCCGATGATCTCGGATTGGCGCAACTACGAGACCTGGACCGAAGCCGGAAAGCCCGACGCCTACGACGCCGCCAACCGGCTCTACAAGAGCCTGCTCGCGAGCTATCAGGAGCCGCCGATGGACCCGGCGGTGAAGGAGGCGCTCACCGAGTTCGTCGAGCGGCGAAAGCGCGAGGGCGGTGTCCCGACGGATTTTTGAGCGGTTTGGCGATGGCATGAACATCCTGCGTCCTTCGACTCGCCTGCTTCGCAGGCGGCTCAGGATGAAGTGAATTGGATGTGCACTGAGAAAATATCTTCATCCTGAGCCACGTCCCGCAGGGACGTGAGTCGAAGGACTCACGCATCGAAAGCCAATGATCCTCGCCGAATTCGGACTCGATAATCGTGGCCCTATGGTCTGAAGCGAAGGGCCTCGATATACCGATGAGGCCACCATTCCGGGGACCACAGCCATGACCGACCACGATACCCTCCTCGGCCTCAACGAGAGCTATATCCGCTCGGTGCAGGCTGGCGATGTCGCGTGGTTCCGCGAGAACCTCGCCGCGGATTTTTACTGCTCAAACCCGGACGCCTCGCTGGTGGACAAGTCCGCGTTTCTCGAGCAGACCGCTCGGCCCGTGACCATTCGCGGCCTCGCGATCTCTGACGTGAAGATCCGCGATCTCGGCGACTTCGCCATCATCCACGCGCGCACGCATTATCAAACGCCGGACGGCCAGCAGCGCTCCGGTCGTTACACGGACGTCTGGGCGCGCCGCGACGGCCGCTGGCTCGCGGTCTCCGCGCACGTGACGCGATGAGGCTCGCGAGCGTGCTCTATGCGCTCCTGGCAGGCGGCGTTTTCTTGAGGCGATAGCGGAACGAGAGCTTGTAGCCCTCGTAGACCGCGATCCCCAGGAAGAGCAAATCCATGGGATCGGCCGCCCGGGTGACGAAGGAGATCGTTCCGTCGAGGCCCAGGCTCATGAGCACATCGCCGAATGGCCGACCGACATGCTTCGCGAGAAACGCCACATCGCTCAGCATCGTGCCGAGCCCCCAGCCGAGGGCGGCGCAGATCGCTCCCAGGATGCCGAACTTCTGGTCGATGCCCTTGCCCGCTTTCCGGATCGCATAGCCCACGAGCGCACCGACGGCGATCGCGATCAGTCCAAGCTTCATCTGCGTGACGAAGACCGTGAGGGCCCAGAGGCCGGCGCCGACGATGGACGCCACGATCCCCGCCGGGACCGCCGCCGCGAAGTTCTGCCCCACCTTGACCATGGCGATCGCCTGCTCCAGCGTCGGCGGGGTCGCGGGTTGCGCGGCTGCCCTGTTCTCGACCATCGATTCCCCCTTTCCTGAGCCTGGCCGCGTTAGTAGCCGGCCATGCCCTTCAAGATGTCGTGCGTCGCGTCGGTCATCATTGCCAGGAACGCGGCAAGACCGAGGTAGAACAGCCCGTACTCGACCTTGAGAGCGAGCGACGCGTTGTAATAGGCGCGGTTCTCCGGCGCGTTCGGATCGTATTTCCAGGCCTTCATGAGTGCCGGCACCGCAACGATCGCGATCACCACCAGCAGCGGGCTCGGACGATAGAGCATCATCGCGATCATCAGGGGCACCCCAATGAACCAGACGCGCGGTGTGAGGATCGCAGTCATGCGGCCGCCGTCGAGCGGCGAGAGCGGGATCAGATTGAAGAAGTTCAGGAAGAACCCGCTATAGGCGATGGCGAGCAGCAGCCCGCTGTGCGTCTCCCGTGCCCAGAGGTAAACCAGGACGGCGCCCACGGTTCCCAAGAACGGCCCGGCCGCCGCCACGTAAGCCTCGGTCTCGACGTTCATGGGCTGATCCTTGAGCTGGATCCACGCACCCACGAAGGGAATGAAAGTCGGTGTGCTGACCGGAAGGCCACGCTGGCGCGCCGCCAGGAAGTGCCCCATCTCGTGCACGAAGATCAATCCGATGAACCCAGCCGCATAGCGCCAGCCGAACACGGTGGCGTAGATGCCGAGCGAGATCAGCATCGTCAAGGCGGTGCCACCCACCTTGCCCAGCTTCAGAACGCCGAACAGGAGGGCGATGAGCTTGATCATGCTCTAGGTGTTCGCGGTGGGCGGTGCGCCGCGCTTGAAAAAGCGCCGCGCCGCCGCGGCGACGCCGATGAGCGCGATCGCGCCGACCTTCCAGATCTTCAGCAGGAAGGCGCCCGCGAGCGCGAGGAGGCCGAGCTTCTTCACGGCGACCGCGCCGATGAGGGCGGCGAGACCGTAGGCCGCCACCTTGTCGGTCGACTGATTGAAATCCTCGTAGCGCTTGCCGGGAACGTAGGTGAGCGTATCGAGCAGCTGGCGCACCACGTCCTTGTCGGCCGCGACCGCGTTCGCCGAAGTGATCAGGTTCAGACTGAAGAACCCATCACGGCCCAGCGCGTAGGTGTTGTAGTTGACGGTCTGCACGCGATCGCTCGGCGCATCGCGCTCGCGAAGCGACAACGACCAGACCAGCCGATGCGTCGCAGCATCGTAAGCCGGCGGCTCGACCCAGCCCACGACCGCGAGCGCCGGTTGGCCGCGCGCGAGACGCTCCGTATTCTGGCTCTCGGTGCCCTCGCGCAGGCTCGCGAGCAGCTCATCCGCTTGCCATTCCTTGGCGTCGCCATCGCGGACGTAACCCTCCGCGATCCAGGTGACGACGATCATCCACTCGGCGCCGGGGCGGTTGGTGACGATCAAGCCCTGGCGCGCCGAATTGGTGCCATTGCCGAGCAGCGCCATGATCTGGTTCGCCTCGGCCTGCGGCACGAAGAACTCGCCATCGCCCAAGGTGAGGCTGGCCTGGTCGAGCAGCTTGACATCCGCGGTCCCGCGGGTCGCGACCTTGGCCGCGGCGCTCCACGTTTCCTTGAGCTGCGCCTCGATTTCCGCCTGGGTGGGTGGCGCCGCGCCGGCCGAGGCCGCTCCCAGCATCAGCGCGCCGACGCAAAGAGCCGCCAATGTGCGTATTGCCGACACCTAACCCCCTTGCGGTCGATCCCTCGCCGCGCCCGCCACCAGCATACGTTGCCCGCATTCGTTGAGCAACGAGCGAGCTGATCGCGCGCCGCATCCGCTGTGGGCTTGCAGCGCCGCAGGCGCCCCCTCAGAATTGCGTATCACCGCAAGAGAACAGGTCCCGCCATGAACGACCTCACGGAAACCGCGCCTTTCCTTCCCAACTCCGCGAGCGCGCGCGACCTCGCCTTCGTGCTGCACCCCATGACCAACCTGGTGCAGCACGCCGCCGAAGGGCCGCTCATCATCTCGCGCGGCGATGGCATCTATATCGTCGATGACCAGGGCCGGCGCTATATCGAGGGCGTCTCGGGCCTTTGGTCGGTGACACTCGGCTTCCACAACGAGCGTCTCGCCGAGGCCGCTTATCGGCAGATGCTGCAGCTGCCGAGCTATCACATGTTCCGCTTCAAGAGCCATGGCCCCGCGATCGACCTCGCGGAGCGGCTGATCTCGCTCTCACCGGTGCCGATGTCGAAGGTGTTCTTCGCGAACTCGGGCTCGGAGGCGAACGACACCGCGGTGAAGCTCGCCTGGTACTACAACAACGCGCGCGGGCGCCGCGCCAAGAAGAAGATCATCGCGCGCCGCAACGGCTACCACGGCGTCGGCCTCGGCAGCGGCAGCCTCACGGGCCTCGACCGCAACCACCGGGATTTCGACCTGCCGCTTCCGGGCTTCCTGCATACGGACACGCCCCACCATTGGCGCTACGCCGAGCCCGGCGAGAGCGAGGAGCAATTCGCGACCCGCCTCGCCCACAATCTCGAGACGCTGATCCTCGCGGAAGGACCCGACACGGTCGCGGCCTTCATCGCCGAGCCCGTCATGGGCACCGGCGGCATCATTGTCCCACCCGAGACCTACTACGAGAAAATTCAGGCGGTGCTGAAGCGCCACGACGTGCTTTTCATCGCGGACGAGGTGATCTGCGGCTTCGGCCGGCTTGGCGACATGTTCGGCAGCACCACATTCGGCCTCAAGCCCGACATCATCACGACCGCGAAGGGATTGTCCTCGGGCTATCTGCCGATCTCAGCCGTGCTGGTCTCGGAGGAGATCTATCGCGCATGTCTCGACGAGAGCGGCAAGATCGGCGTGTTCGGGCACGGCTTCACGTACTCGGGCCACCCCGTCTGCGCGGCGGTCGCGGTGGAGGCGCTGAAGATCTACGAGGAGACGGACATCGTCGGCCACGTGCGCAAGGTGGCGCCGGTGTTGCAGGAGGGGCTGCGGAGCTTTGCCCGACACCCGCTGGTGGGCGAGGTGCGCGGCATCGGCCTCATGGGTGGGCTCGAGCTGGTCAAGAACAAGGCAAGCAAGGCGCCCTTCGCGCCCGAGCTCAACGTCGGCCTCTACATCGAGCGCCGCTGCCAGGAGCATGGTGCGATCCTGCGCTCCCTCGGCGACACCCTCACGGCGGCGCCGCCGCTGATCATCAAGCCCGCCGAGATCGAGCAGATCCTCAAGATCATCGGCCGCGCGCTCGACGAGACCTTGGATCACGCGCGCAAGGAGGGCTGGGTGCAGAAATAGACGTGCGTCCCTCGACTCGGCGCCTGCGGCGGCGGCTCAGGATGAAGCTTTTCTTCAGGACCAAAGAACGTACTTCATCCTGAGCCACGCGCGCGAGCGCGTGAGTCGAAGGACGCACGCACGTTCGTGAGCCCTCATGATTTCCGCTGGCGCTGCACTTGCATGTTCGCGAGGAACGGCACCAGCGGATGCGTGCCCATCGAGACCATGGCGGGGACATCGAGCGCCACGAGCGCGGTCCGCTGCGCCGAGGAAAGCTTGTAACGATCGGCATAGCCCGCGGGATCGGCGATGTAGGCGGCGCGCGCGGCGTGGTCGTGGGCGAGGCCATGCAGTGCGGAGGTAAGCTCCACGAGCTCCGGCTTGATCGAGGGGTAATGCGGGCTCTCAGCAGCGGCCTCGCCGCCGAGCCAGGCGAGCGAGGCATAGTTGTGATGCCAGCTCGGGTCCATCGAGAGGATATCGGGCTTGCGCTCGCCGAGCGCGCCGGCGGCACAGGCCCAGCAGCGGAGCTCGATATTGCCGCGCGCATCGAGCTCGGCCTCGCTATAGCCGATCAGCGATTTGAGATTGCCCGTCGCGAGTTTGTCCAGCACCTGGTTGTCCCACTCGAGCTCGGGATTGCTGTAGCGGTCGGTGCCGGGGAAATGTGACATGCCGCCGCTCGCGATGACGACGGTCCGCAGCCCCAGCGCCGTGACGGCGCGCGCCACTGCCTGACCGAAGGCATAGCAGCGCTCGACCGTCGGCTGCGGCGGCAAGTAGGCGTTGACGTAGATCGGCAGCACCGGGTCGGTGTGGCCGAGGTGAGTCAGCGGAATCCCCATGGCGTAGTCGAACTTCGCCGTGCTGGTGAAGGCGGGGTCGAAGCCCTGCCGGTAGAGGTCGCGCACGAGGGCGAAGCTGATCTCGCTCGGGATCTTCCAGTGGAACTTCCGGCCCGCGAATTCGCCTTTGGCCTCGCCGCCGACGTGGATGGTGAAGGGCGGCGCCACGTTCTGGAAGAATTGCTCAGCGTGATCGTTCGCGAACAAGATCCAGAGGTCTGGCTTGAGCGCGCGGAGTTTCTCGCCGATGTCGGCGGCGAGGCCCCGTACGCGTTCCACGGTCTTAGGGTCCTCGGTCTCCGGCATGGTGAAGAACTGCGGAGCATGCGGCAGCATCGCGCCGCCGATCACGGTCGAGCTCATGGACGATCGATCCTTTGCAAGGGCATCAGCCTGCCCTTGGGTGCCGCTTGGGCGCGCAGCCGTCAAGCGGCCTCCAGGCGCACGCGGCTTATGCGCCGGTAGGCGGATCGCAGGTCCTCGCGCGACGCTGACCTCTAGGGCTTTGGAGCAGCCTTGCCCGCCAGGTAGGCGCGTCTCCCTACAAGATCACCCCCTCAACCTGTGAGCAGCATCACAGGTACGCCCGGAAGCCACCCCTACGTTCTGGGCCAACGGGACCGACCGAACTCAGTGGAGAGTCGTATGGATCATCATCCACCGGACGATCGCCGCATCACCAGCGGCGCCGTCGCCGCCGCCTGGGCCATGGTCGCCGGCCTGACCGCGCTCGTGGCGCTCGCGAGCGCATTCGCGCCCGCGAAGCAGCCGCCGACCCGGCCGATGGAACAAGCCTCGCTTCACACAGGATGCGCGCATGAAGACGCGTTGGACGACGATTCCGACCGGTCGCTACGAGACTGACCACAACACCTGAGCAACTCCGGCGGGTTCACGCGCTTCCGTCGCGCCACCGCAACGGCGTTCAGCCTCGTGCTGGAGTCACGGCCCTAAGGCGTGGGGGTGGTCGCCGCCATCTCCGCGAGCGTCGTCACGGTGCGCCAGTTCCGCGTCGTGGCGGCAACGCCCAACGCCTTCTCGAGCATGTTGTTGCTGAGCTTCGACCGACCATAGCCGGTCGGACAATGTAGATAGACTTCCCGACCGGCATGGCTCAGCCGGTCGGGCCCGGGATCGATCGCCTTCAGCGCCGCAAGGCTGGCTTTCGACGGCGCGCCCCTCAGAAAAGTGACGTAGAGGCGCGTGGGATCGATGCCCCTCTCGCGCAGGAACCGGTTGCGCGCGAGCACCGACGCCATCTCGGTGTCAGTCCGCACCAGCACTGTGATGGGCAGCCGCGCTTTCCCGACGAGCGCTCGCTCCAGAGCCGACGACCATCGCTCCGCGGCGCCGTCGGCCTCGAAGACGAGGTTGCCGCTCTGGACATAGGTGCGCGGATTCCACAGGCCGAGCTCGGCGCTGAGGCCGCGGAGCCCCGCCATCGACAGCGTATTGCCGCCGACGTTGACGCCGCGCAGCAGCGCGACAAAGACCCGCGCCATCGCCCTCCCCTCGTTCGACGCCCGAGCCTAGCATACAGGCGCTCTCGCGCAGTTGATCGCGGCCATCGGCGCCTATAGGGTTTCGCCGCGGGAGCGACGGGGCCGATATGAGCGATAAGACCATCCTGGTCTGGGGCGCGGGCGCGATCGGCTGCACGGCCGGCGCGCATCTTGTGCGCGCGGGGCATGACGTGCTTTTCGTCGACCGCGCGGCGGATCACGTGGCGGCGATGGCCGAGCATGGCCTCTCCATCACCGGGCCAGTGACGGAGTTCAAGGTGCGGGCTCGGGCGGCGACGGCACCGCAGGTTCTGGGCCGGTTCGAGACTGTGCTGCTCTGCGTGAAGGCGCAAGACACCGAGGGCGCGGCACGCGCCTTGTTGCCGCACCTCGCCGACGACGGCTGCGTCGTCTCGCTGCAGAACGGCCTCAACGAGCGCGTGATCGCCGAGGTTGTCGGCAAAGAGCGCACGGTCGGCGCCTTCGTTAATTTCGGCGCCGATTACATCTCGCCGGGCGTCATCCTGTTCGGCGGCCGCGGCGCCGTGGTCGTCGGAGAGATCGACGGACGCACCACGCGCCGCGCCGAGCGGCTCCATCGCCTGCTCCTCGACTTCGACGAGCGCGCGGTGCTCACCGCCAACATCTGGGGCTATCTCTGGGCCAAGCTCGCCTATGGCGCGATGCTGTTCGCGACCGCCCTCACCAACGCCTCGATCGCGGATTGCCTGGCCTCGCCGCGCCACCGCGCGCTGTTCGTCGCCTTGCCGCGCGAGGTCCTGCGCATTGCCGCCGCGGCGCGCATCAAGCCTGAGCCCTTCGACGGCTTCGATCCCCGCGCCTTCGAGCCCGGGGCGCCCGAGTCCGCGGCCATCCAATCGCTCGACGCCCTCGTCGCCTTCAATCGCCGCTCCGCGAAATCCCATAGCGGGGTCTGGCGCGATCTCGCGGTGCGCAAGCGCCGCACCGAGGCCGAGCACCAGCTCGGGCCGATCGTCACGGTGGCGGCCGAGTACGGGCTTTCGGCACCGATCACCGCGCGTACCATCGCGCTCATCCGCGACATCGAGGACGGCAGGCGCGCGCAGGATTGGACCAATCTGGATCTGCTGATGGAGACCATACCGGCATGAGCGCACAACCCAGGACCCTCTCGCTCGCGGGACAGACCGCGCTGGTCACAGGCGCGGCCCATGGCTTCGGCCGCGCGATCGCCAAGGCCCTCGGCGACGCCGGTGCGACCGTATGGGGCGGCGACGTGTTGGAGGCGGGGCTCGCGGAGACCAAAGCGATCTGCGGCGAGCGCTGCCAGGTGCGCCGGCTCGACGTGACGGATCGTGCCCTGGTGCAGGCGGTGATCAAGGAGGTGCAATCCGCCACCGGGCGCCTCGACGTTCTCGTCAACGACGCCGGCGGGGTGCTGGGCCAGGTCGGCCGGCCCATCGAGGAGATCACGCCGCAACAGTGGCAATCGATCTTCGATGTCAACGTGACGGGCGCCTTCAACTGCATCCAGGCGGCGACGCCGGGCATGAAGGCGCATCGCTACGGCCGCATCGTCAATATCTCCAGCGGCGCGGGCCTGGGTACCAGCCTCACGGGCATCCAGGCCTATGCGTCGGCGAAGGCGGCGCAGATCGGGCTCACGCGACAGCTTGCGCAGGAGCTCGGGCCCTTCGGCATCACCGTCAACAACGTGGCGCCGGGCTTCGTGCGCTCCAATCCCACGACCGAGAAGCAGTGGGCCTCCTATGGGCCCGAGGGGCAGAAGCGGCTGGTGGAGTCGCTCTATCTGAAGCGGTTGGGGACGGCGGAGGACATCGCGAACGCCGTGCTGTTCTTCGTGAGCGACCTCTCGACCTGGGTCACCGGCCAGATCCTGAGCGTGAACGGCGGCCGGAGCTGAGGCAAGCCGGTACCCGAACCAGGTGCCGGCCAGCCAAGCAGTGAGGCGGAGCGGCGATGACGATATCGCGGAGCGAGCTGGGACTGGAGCAGGACTACGTCGCGCCGCGGTCGGAGACCGAGAAGCGCCTCGCGGAAATCTGGCGGGCCGCGCTCAACCTCGATGAGGTCGGCGTCGAGGACAGCTATTTCTGGCTGCCCGGCGACTCCCTGATCGCCGCGCGGATCTTCGCGGAGATCGAGCGTGTGTTCGGCGTGCGCCTGCCGATGTCCACGCTGGTGACGGCGAAGAGCGTCGCCTTGCTCGCCGAGCGGATCGACCGGACGCGAGGTTAGCGAGCGCTCCATGCTGCTCAAGATCCAGCCCGTCCCGAGCGCCAAGCCCGCGCTCGTATTGGTGCATGGACAGATGGGCGTCATCGCCTATGACCGCGGCCGGCGCCTCGCGCGGCACATGGCTCCCGATCAGCCGATCTACGGTCTTGAGTCCCGCGGCTTCGACGGCGTCTCGACCCCCGCCGCCAGCGTCGAGGAGGCCGCGCGCGAGTATCTGGCGGAGCTCGCCGACGCGGGCGTGGCGGCGCCGGGCTTCATTGCCTCCGTCTGCGAGGGTTATGCGTTCGCGCTGGAGATGGCGCGGCAGCTCTCGGCCAGGAGTGGCCGCGCGCCCCTGCTGCTGCTGCTGATCGATCCGCCGGGCTACCCGCCGGGGAGCGCTTCCGAGACACAAATCACGCCCGCGGTCGTGAGCCACTACCGAGACCACGCACGGACATGGATGACGGACGCGGTCGAGCGCCTGGGCGAGCTCCCGTTCGACGAGAATGACCCGCGGCAGCTCGATTGGGCGGCGGAGACCGCCATGAAGGTCCTGCTCTCGATCTGCCGCTATGTCACGCTGCCCTATCCGGGGCCGGTTCACATCATCGCCACCCGCGAACGAGCCGAGCAAATCGGCCGTGCCCAGTGGCCCTGGCGCAAGCGAATCCTCGCGGGTCCCTGGTCGCTCGCCAAGCTCGACTGCGACCATGGCGACGTGTTCGGGGATTGGGCCGGCGTCGTGTTCGACTGGATGAAGTCGAAAATGGAGGGCGAGCGGTAGCCTGACCGCTCACGCGGCGGGCCCGAGCCAGCGCGCGATCCGGCTCGCCGTCTCGGCATTGACAGCACCCGGCGGAACGCGCCCCGCGACGAGCTCCCGCACTTGGTTCACGGTATCGAAGGCCTGATGCTCGATCGCCTGCGGCGTGAGGCCCGCGATGTGCGGCGTCGCGATCACGTCGGCGCGGCGCGCGAGCCGGGGCGAGGGCTTCTGGTCGGCTGCACGCCCCACGTCCATGGCGGCGCCGGCAATCCGCCGCTCGTCGAGCGCGCGTTCCAGCGCCGCCTCGTCCACGAGATTGCCGCGGGAGAGATTGATGAAATAGGCGCTCGGCCTCATGCGCGCGAAGGCCGCCGCATTCATGAGGTTCTCGGTCTCCTCGTTCGCCACCACCAGGCAAACCACGAAGTCGGACTCCGCCAGGACTGTCTCCAGCGATACCTGGCGCAAGGCCGGATCGGTCACGGTGCTGTAGGGATCGTTCACGAGCACCGTCATGCCGAGTGCGACGCCAAGCGGTACGAGATACTGTCCGATCGCGCCATAGCCCATGATGCCCAGCGTGGAGCCCTTGAGTTGCCGCCCCATCTGGGCCGCGGGATCGCGTCCGCCACGATAGTCCGCGACCGCCGCCGGGATATGGCGCGCGAGATCGACCATGAAACCGACCGCCATCTCCGCCACCGCCGGAACAAAGCCGGGCGTGGCGCGCGTCACGAGGACGCCCTGCCGGCTCGCCGCGGCCACGTCGATGTTGCGGATGTCGACGGCAACCCGGAGAAACACCGCCACATCGGGCGCATGCTCGAAGAAGCGAGCTTCGCCGGGCGTCTGCCGGTCGGACACCACGATGTCGCAGCCGCGCGCGGCCTCGATGAGCGCGCTGGTCTCCAATACGCCGCCTGGATTGAGCCGGACCTCGCCGAGCTCGCGCAACGCCGCCAGCGCGCGCGGACCGTAATAATTCGCGAGCATGTCGGGCGTGTGGGTGAGCAGGATGCGCGGCATGAGGGCTCTCCTCGCGAAAGCGCCCACTCTCTCCTCAGCCCAACGCCGCGGCAAGCCCCTCGATGATCATCTTCCACCCGCCCTCGGTCCGGCTCGCGTAGTCCGGAAGCACGCTCTCGTGGGTCAGCACGAGCTCGCAACCCTTGCCACATGGCGTGACCTCGACGATGACCGTCGTGCGCTCCGCCGAGAATTTCGGCACGGCGAAGGTGAACACCAGGCGCCGTGGCCGATCGATCTCCAGATACTCGCCAACGTGCTCGATGTGCTCGCCGTTTCGTCGATCGACAAAAGTGAAGTGGCCGCCAACGCGCGCGTCGATCTCCGCCCGCACCATCTCGCCCGCCGGGGTCGCAAAGAGGAATTTTTTGGCTTTTGTGGGATCGAGCCACGCGTCGAATACGCGCTCGGGCGATTGACTGAAGCGGTGCGTGACGCGAATGGTGGCGCGGCGGTCGGTGGTCATGAGGTTTTACCTTTCCTGCGACGGCTCCTCTGGGCCGTCGACGTGGCGCTGTCCTCCGCCCGCAGCATCTCGTCGAGAGCCTCGAGTCTCGCGGTCCAGAGCGCGCGCTGGCTCCGCAGCCACTCCGCCGCTGCATCCAGCGGCACCGGGTTGAACGAGAGGATGTGCTCGCGCCCCACTCGACGACGGCGCACGAGCTCCGCGCGCTCGAGAACGCGGATGTGCTTGGACACCGAGTTCAGCGACATCGCGAACGGCTTGGCGATCTCGGTGACCCTGGCCTCGCCCTTGAGCAAGCGCTGCAGAATCGCGCGGCGGGTCCCGTCCGCGAGCGCGATAAGGGTCTGATCAAGTTCAGCTTGCACGATCGTCACCAATATTCATCCTTGAGGGTGAATATCGCTCCGAGCTCGCGGATGTCAAGCCGCTCCGCGCCGTCCGCGGATGACGCCGCAGCCACCGGGCGATAAGATCGCGTGATCCATCTGCGCAGCAACGAGGCCGGCTCTTATGAAGACCACAGCGGTTATCAAGGCGGATTTCGAGCGATCGGTACTGGCGGTGCCGCCGATGGCGCGTCACGCGGATTTCTCGCTCAATGTCGACGCGAACCGCGCGCTCGTCCGCTATCTCGAGGCCGGCGGCATCCGCACGCTGATGTACGGCGGCAATGCCAATGTCTATAACCTCGGCGTCCTCGAGTTCGAGACGGAGATGAAGGCGCTCGCGGACCTCGCGGGCGCCGACACCTGGGTCATTCCGTCGATCGGGCCGGAGTACGGCAAGGCGCTGGACCAGGCGCAAATCCTCAAGGGCATTCCCTTCCCCACCGCGATGGTGCTGCCGATGGGTTTCCCGGCGACGCCAGCGGGTGTGGCGACCGGCATCCGCAAGATCGCGGAGCGCTACGGCAAGCCGGTGGTCGCCTACGTGAAATCCGACAACTACCTCAAGCCCAGCGAGGCCGGCGCGCTGATCCGCGACGGCGCGGTGATCGCGCTCAAATACGGTGTCGTGCGCAAGGAGCCGGCGACCGACGCCTATCTCTCGGCGCTGCTCGACCATGTGAGCGCGGACAAGGTCGTGAGCGGCATCGGCGAGCGGCCGGCGCCGGCGCATCTCATCAAGTTCGGCCTGGTGAGCTTCACCTCGGGCTCGGTCTGCGTGGCACCGCGGCTCTCTCTTGCGCTCCTCCGGGCGCTCAAGTCCGATGACGAGGATCAGGCGCTGCAGCGGCAAACGCCGTTCTTGCCGCTCGAGGACCTTCGCGACGCCCTCTCGCCGATCCGCGCGCTGCACACGGCTGTGACCCTCGCGGGAATCGCCGACATGGGCCCGATGCTGCCGATGCTGACGGAGATCGAGGACCCGGCACATCGCCACGACATCGAGCGCGCGGCCCGCGCGCTCCGCGCCAAAGACGAGGCCTTCGGCGACCGGAAAGCCGCGTAGGACGGTGCCCGTGGCTCCGATCGTCGTGGTGATCGCCGCCGGCGAGATGGGTGCGGCGGTGGGTGGACGGCTCCGCGAGAAGGGCGCGGAGGTCCGGACCTCGTTGGTGGGCCGCAGCGCCAAGACCGCCGAGCGGGCGCGGCGCCACGGCCTCACGGTCGTCAACGACGACGCCGAGCTGGTGGCGGACGCTAATTTCGTGCTCTCGATCGCGCCGCCCGCGGAGGCGGTGCCGCTCGCCCGTCGGCTGGCGCCCGCGCTCAAGCAGAGCACGGCGAAGCCGGTCTATGTCGAATGCAATGCGGTGAGCCCCGTGACCGTCGCCGAGGCCGCGACGGCGATCGGACGCACCGGCTGCGGCTTCGTCGATGCCGGGATCATCGGCGGGCCGCCGCGACCGGGGACGCCGGGACCCAAATTCTATGCCTGTGGCCCGGCGGTCGAGCGCTTCGCGACGCTCCGAGATTGCGGGCTCGACGTGCGCGCGCTCGATGGCCAGATCGGCACCGCCTCCGCGCTCAAAATGGCCTACGGCTCCATCACCAAGGGCTTCACCGCGATCGGCACCGCGGCGATGCTGGGCGCCACGATGGCCGGCGTCGCCGACGCGCTCAAGCGCGAGCTCGCCGACAGCCAGCCCGCGCTCAAGGCGTGGCTCGACCGGCAGCTCCCCAACATGTACGCCAAGGCCTACCGCTGGGTAGCGGAGATGGAGGAAGTCGCCGCGCATTTGGGGAAGCCCTCGCCGAGCGCGCAGATTTACGAGGGCGTAGCCCGCCTCTACGCGCAGCTCGCACGCTCC
This sequence comes from Allostellaceae bacterium, assembly GCA_035280245.1. Taxonomy (GTDB): domain Bacteria; phylum Pseudomonadota; class Alphaproteobacteria; order ATCC43930; family CGMCC-115725; genus DASZHJ01. The sequence continues at coordinate 38,442 of DATEGF010000323.1, read as the reverse complement.
TACGAGGGCGACAAGAAAGACGTCGAGGCGCTCGTGGCATTCGTGAAGGAGTAAGAGCCAAAAGGAGAACCGGGGTGCGCGAGATCAAGACAGACTTTCTGTTTACGATCGCTCTTGACGTTGACGTTTCTAATCTGGGTGACACGCCCTACGGCAGGCGACGCATCGCCCGGTTCGGCTCGGGGAACTTCGAGGGACCGCATCTCAACGGCATCGTCCTGCCGGGCGGCGCCGGCTGGATGCTCTTGCGGCGAGACGAAGTGCTGGAAATCGAAGTCCGGTTGGCGCTCGAGACTGATGACAACAAGCACATCTACATGACGTGGAAGGGCTTCCGTCACGGACCCAAGGACGTGATCGAGCGCCTCAATCGCGGCGAAGTCGTCGACCCCGCGACATACTACTTCCGCACGACGCCCTACTTCGAGACCAGCTCCGAGAAATATGCGTGGATGAATCGCATTTGCGCGATTGCCACCGGCTCGCGTCTCGCCGACAAAAGAGTGTTCGACGTATTCCAAGTGTTGTGAATCGAGCCCGGGCGCGCCCTCTAGCCGCCCATATCGACCGAGCCCGTGTTGCCGTAGACGGCGATGCCCGGACTCCCCATCGGGCCGTAGCCCTCGAAGGGCGGCAGTTTGTATTGCCGCCAGGTCTCGTACCAGGCGATGTCCGCCTGGATGAGAAAATCGAGCGGCACCGGCGGATTGTTCGAGAGTTGGGTCCCGGGCTCGATGCACCAAGTGTCGAGGTGCGGGATCACACCGTGCGACATCAGGAACTCGAAGCCGTCGCGCGCGGACTTGACCGCGTCCGACACGGTATCGAAACCGCAGGGCTGTGCCATCTCGAGGCCCGACACCATGTTGGGGCTGACCCGACCCTCGCCGAGGATGTCGACGGCCTCGACGAGGCGCCGGACCCAGAGGTCGTAGCCCACGAACTTCTCCTTGCCGGGACAGATCGCCTCGAAGAGCCGCCGGTCCCAGACTTCGAGGTTCGCGTTGTGGCAGGTGATGCCGGCGTCCTTCATGCGCTTCAGGTTATCGAGCGGCTGTGACTCCGTGATCATCACGATCGGCACGCGATGACCGATGCGCTCGCGGATCGCGGCGACATAGGGAATGTTGAAGTCGGCGGCATTGTCGGGACCGCCGCGAACCTTTCGCACGATGGACCCGCCGGTCATGATGACCGTGATCATGCGCTTGGCCGGATCGGGCTCGCGCGCCATCGCCGCGAGCACGTCGACCACTTTCTCGCGGTCCTTGATGGCGTCCGCGGTGACGTGGTCGCCGCTCAAGCGCCGGATCTCACGGAGGTTGTAGTTGATGTCGCAGAACTTGCACTCCTCCTTGTCGCCCCAGTAGTGGCAGGCGCGGAACGTCGTGATGAAGGCGTAGGAGTCGTAGAGCAGCGGCACGACCTGCTCGTAGCGCAAGCCGTCCTCGAAGGCGGTGCCGTAGTACTGCGGCTTTGTCGGAAAGGCGGCCTCGGCGACGGGCTCGCCGTTCTCGCAAACCGTCGGCTTCCCATCGACGATGTCGATCACGTAGGGCGAATTGTGATTGAGCACGACGCGCACCCAGGTGCGCCGCAACTTGTAAGGGCCATCGCGAAAAATCATGTCCTCGGGCGCGGCGGTGCTGACGCCGTCGCCCATCTCGCCGTGCTCGGAGATGTTGTACGAGAAGAGATAATAGGCCTGGGTCCGGCAGCCCTTCGCCGCCGCCAACGCCGCGGGCGTCAGGCGCACGCCGAGCCGGAGCAGATCCTCCTTGAGGATGACCTCCATGGGGACGTCCGGATACTTCGCCGCGTAGGCTTCGACCGTCGGTGTCGCGCGCGTCGTCACGGCGTCCATGACTTCTCTCCCGTTCGTTCTCGCTCGAGCCGCGGACATGGTACCGCGGGTCACCGAACAGGACCTTGCTAAGTTGCTATCATTTCGACCATTGCAGGCATATCATAGCGTTTTATGGATGTGTTTAGGCATATCATGCCAAAGATATCTCTGACCGCGCTCGACCGCCGGATCCTCAAGATTCTCCAGGAGGACGGCCGGATCACCAACGCGGCGCTTGCCGAGCGGGTGGGATTGTCGCCGTCGCCTTGTCTGCGCCGGGTCCGCCTCCTCGAGGAGGCCGGCATCATCCGGCGTTACGTGACACTCCTCGATCCCGACGCGCTCGGGCTCGGCGTCGCTGCCTTCGTCGAGATCAGGCTCGGCCCCAAAAACACCGCGACCGCAGCCGCGTTCGAAGCGGCGATCAAGAAGTACTCGGAGATCATGGAGTGCCACATCATGACCGGCGAGTACGACTACCTGCTCCGGATCGTGGTGCCGGATATTCCGAGCCTGCGCGCCTTCGTGATGAACCAGCTGCTCTCGGTGCCGGGCGTCGAGGCCACGCGGTCGAGCTTCTCCTTGGGGCAGGTGAAGTACACGACGGCACTACCCCTTGATATCGGAGAGCCGCCTGTCGCCAAGAGGCGCAAATAAAGTTCCAAGAGTCCGGCGAACCTTCCGAGGACCCGGCGGTCGTCCCAGGGATCGCCCAGATTGAAAAGATCGCGCCCAGGCCCCACATTAGGGGCGTCAATCGGCTTTCGGCCGGCCTTGGCGTCGCGCTCTCCTGGGCCGAATCCGGACCTGTCCAAAACCTAGGTTGGCCCGCTGTGCGTCCGCACCGCGGATATCGGCCATGGAGGGTCGGATGCCCGTTGGTACCGTCAAATGGTTCAATCCCACGAAGGGTTACGGCTTCATTCAGCCGGACGACGGCTCGAAAGACGTGTTCGTGCACATCTCGGCGGTCGAGCGCTCCGGGATCGGCAACCTGCAAGAGGGCCAGAAGGTCAGCTTCGACATCGAGCGGGGCCAGCAAGGTAAAACGTCCGCCGTCAATCTGAAGTCGGCGTGATCGCGAGGGGGCGGCGCGACCGCCCCTGAGCGCCTAGGTTTCGGGCCGCACCGGCCCGGTGAAAGGAGATAGACCATGAAGAGCGCGGAGCGCCCGGATACTCCACGGCGCACGGTGCAGTCGATGGCCGAGGAGCGCCAGAAGCGCGATGACGGCGTGAAACGGCAGATCGAGACGGAGCGCAAGACCCTCGAGGAGAAGGTGGCGCGCTTGCGTGCCCTAAGGCTGGCGAAGGAAGCCGCGGAGAGCCGCGCGGCCGAGGCCGAGCGCCCGCCGCTCAAGGCCCGGGCGCGGCGCGCCTAAGGGCTCACCGGCTCATGGGCAATATCACGCTGAAGCTCGAAGGATCCGAGATTTTTGGTTGGTCCGGGGACGATCTCGAGATCCGCAAGCTCGAGCTCGCTTTCGCGGATACCGCCAAGAACCGCGGTGTCACGCCGCCGGTTCTCGCCTCGAGCATCGTCATGCAGCTCCCTGGGATGGGCATCGTCGAGGAGAAGCGCGCCCAGACGCTTCAGCTCATGGGGATCATGTATTTCATCCTGTCGCGCGACACCAAGGACCCCCGTCACGCCGGCAAGTACCGGGACTATGCGGGGGCGTCGGAGTCCGAGTTCGAATTCGACCTGCGGGTCCACGGACGAGAGATTCGCGTCGAGCTCACCGCGGCCGAGTGGCCGGATAGCTGACGCCCCTCAGCCCGGCATCACCCGCTTCAGCAGCTCCACGGACCGGCGCACGCCCTCGAGCGGGCTCATGGTCATGTCCTCGTGCTCAATCGAGAGTACGTCGTCGTAGCCGACTGCGCGAAGAGCCGCGCAGAATTTTCGCCACCACGCATCGTCGTGACCGAGACCGAGGGTGACGTAGTTCCACGCCCGCTCGTCCGCGCGGTCGTTGGTCTTGAACTCGATCCGGCCGTTGAGACCGGCGATCACGGGGTCGATGCGGGTGTCCTTGGCGTGCACGTGATAGATCGCGCCATCGAGGGCGGCGATCGCTTGGAGGGGATCGGCGCCCATCCACATGAGGTGGCTCGGATCGAAATTGACGCCGACGGTGTCGCCGACGGCATTGCGCAAGCGCTCGAACGTCGCGACGCTGTAGACGTTCTGGTGGCCATGCAGCTCGAGGCAGAGCTTGCGAATGCCGAGTCCGTTCGCGTATTTCACCAGTCCGCGCCAATAGGGGATCAGCACCTGGTCCCACTGATATTTGAGGATGGTCTGCATTTCCGCGGGCCAGCTGGTGGTGACCCAGTTGGCGTTGGCGTCGCCGGGACCGCCGGGGCAGCCTGACATCATCACCACGCGCTCGACACCCAGGAGGCTCGCCAGCTTGATGGTCTTCTCGGTGACCTCGCGGTGGCGCTTTCCATGCTCGCCGGGATGCACGGGATTGCCGGAGCAATTCAGCGCGCTGAGCGCGATGCCGTGGTCCGTGAGCCGCGCCAGGAACTCGCGTCGCGCCGGCTCGCTCTCGAGCATCGCGTCGAGCGTCAGGTGCGGCGCCCGCGACCAGTTGCCGCCGGCGAACTCCAGCCGCTCGATGCCGAGCTCGGCCGCCGTCTTGACGACCTCATCGACGCTCATGTCGCCGAGACTGTCGGTGATCATGCCGATCTTCATGGTAGCCCTCGCGAGATCAAAGCCCGATGCGGCGGACCGCGCCGGAGAGATAGTCGTAGCCCATGCGCGCATAGGTGAGCGGATGGGCCTTGACCGGGTCCTGCTCGGCCTCGACCACCAGCCAGCCCGCGTAGCGTGCGTCTTTCAAGACGCCGAGCATCGCGGAGAAATCAACCGCGCCGTCGCCCGGCACGGTGAAGACGCCCTCCACCACAGAGTCCAGGAAACTGCGGTCGCCCTTGCGCATGGCCGCAAGCACGCTCGGCCGGACGTCCTTGCAGTGCACGTGGTTGATTCGGGCGATGTGGCGCCGCGCCACGGCCGCGGGCTCTGCACCGGCATAGGTGAGATGGCCCGTATCGAGCAGCAGCCCGACGCTCTCGCCGGTCGAGCGTATGAGCCGGTCGATCTCGGCCTCGGTCTCGATCACCGTGCCCATGTGGTGGTGATAGGCCATGCGGACACCGCGTTTCGCCAGATGATCGGCGACGCGGGTCAGCCGCTCGGTGAAGACAGGCCATTGCGCGTCCGTGATCCGCGGGCGCCGGGTCACCGGCGTGCCGCGCGCGCCCGCGACACTACCCGTGGTCTCCGCAAACACCATCACGCCGCAGCCCATGTCCGAGAGCAGGCGCAAATGCGCCTCGACTGCGCGGATCTCCGCTTCCGCCGTGCGCTCGAGGAGCCGGCCGCTGTACCAGCCGGAGATCAGCGCGAGGCCGTGGCGGTCGAGGATTGGCCGAAGCGCTGCGCTCTCGCGCGGGAACTTGTTGCCGAGCTCGATGCCGACATAGCCCGCCTGGCTCGTCTCGGCGAGGCAGGTCTCGAGCGGCGTATCACCGCCGAGCTCGGGGAGATCGTCGTTCGACCAGGTGATGGGGTTGATGCCGATGCGGAGGGCCATGGGCCTATCTTGGCAAATGCGCGCGGGCCTCGCTATGGTCTCGCGCCATGTCGCCTCCCGCGCCGCAGCGCTCCATCGTCGTCTTCGACCTCGGCGGCGTGCTGATCGATTGGAACCCTCGGCACCTATACCGCAAGCTCATCGCCGACGAAGCCGCGATGGAGCATTTCCTCGCGACGGTCTGCACCCAGGCCTGGAACGAGCGGCAGGATGCCGGCCGGACCTTCGCGGAGGCGGCGGCGGTCCTGCGGGCGCAGCACCCACACCGCGCGGCACTGATCGACGCCTATGGCGCGCGCTTCGACGAGATGCTGAAGGGACCGATCGAGGGAAGCGTGACGATCCTCGAGACGTTGCACCACCGCGGTGTGCCGCTCTACGCACTCAGCAACTGGTCCCGCGAGACCTTTCCGCTGGCGCAGCGCCGCTTCGAATTCCTGAAGCTGTTCCGCGGCACGGTGATCTCGGGTGCGGAGGGCGTCATCAAGCCCGATCCGCGGATATTCCGGATCCTGCTGGAGCGGCACGAGATCGAGCCCAATCACGCCATCTACATCGACGACAACCCGCGCAACGCCGCCGCGGCGAGCACGCTCGGCCTGCATGGTATCCACTTCACCGACCCCAATAAATTGCGGCGCGAACTAGAGGGCTTGAGACTTCTCTGAGTTTGCGAGAGGCTAGCCACCGCGGGGGAGGCCACGAAATGGCGGGCGCGGCGACGTCGCTCGACGTACGGGAAGTCGAAGTTTTCTACGGCACGCTGCAGGTGCTGAACCGCGTCTCGCTCTCGGTGCGCGGCGGCGAATTCATCGCGCTTCTGGGCTCCTCGGGCTGCGGTAAGACCACGCTTTTGCGGGCGATTTGCGGTTTCGTGCCGGTCGAGCGCGGCGCCATTGCTGTCGACGGCCGCGACATCACAAAACTGCCACCCGACAAACGTAATATGGCGATGGTGTTCCAATCCTACGCCCTCTGGCCGCACATGACGGTGGCGCAGAACATTGGCTACGGCCTGAGGCTGCGCGGGACTGATCGCGCCGCCATCGCCGCCCGTGTCGAGCAGATGCTCGCGATGCTCCGGCTCAAAGGTCTGGGCGCGCGCAAGGTGACGGAGCTCTCGGGCGGCCAGCGCCAGCGCGTGGCCTTGGGGCGCGCGCTCGCCGTCAGCCCGACGATCCTCCTGCTCGACGAGCCGCTCTCGAACCTCGACGCGCGCGTCCGCGAGGAGGTGCGCCACGAGATCAAGACGCTGCAGCGCGATCTCGGCATCACCACGGTGCACGTGACCCATGATCGCGAGGAAGCCATGGTGATGGCGGATCGGATCGCGATCCTGGACGCCGGCAGCCTCGCGCAACTCGGCACGCCCGAGGATGTCTACAACCGCCCGAACTCGTCCTTCGTCGCGAGCTTCATGGGCGCGGGAAATACGATCAAGCTGCCGGCGGAGCCAAACGGCCGAGCCGTGCACATTCTCGAGGGTCCGCACAACAGCGCCGCCACCATCGACGCGACCACCGTGGACGCGCCCGCGCTCGACCGCGTCGCGGGCGCGCGCGGACTCGTCGCCTTTTTCCGCAGCGAGGACGCGCGGCTGCAGCCGGCCGACACGCGGCCGAGCGGCAGCCTCGTGCTCCGAGGCGAGATCGTGCAAGCGTCTTATCCCGGCGGCTATTACCGATACGCGATCAAGGTCGGCGGCGATCAGTTTCTGGTGGACGACGAGCGCCGACACACCGTGGGCGAGGCGATCGGCATCGCGCTGCCGCTCTCGGCGCTGCATTTCTACCCCGAGGCCTCCACCTCGGGCGCGTCTTCGGGATTGCATTAGGAAAAGGGAGGCAAACATGAAACGGCTTCTGCTGCTCGGCACCGCGCTCGCGGTGGGCTTGGCGCTCTCGGCGACACCGACGCTCGCCCAGCGCAAGATCACGCTCAACGTCATCACCGCCGGCGACCAGAACATGGTCGACTACGTGAAAGATTACCTAGCCCCGCAATTCGAGAAGGATCATCCCGACGTCACCGTGAAAGCGGTCGGCACCGGCCCCGGCGACGCCGGCTCGCAGAAGATCTACGAGAAGCTGGTCGCCGAGAAGAGCAACGCCGAATGGGATATCGACGTCGCCGTCATCCACCAGAAGGCCGCGGGCCTGATGGTGACGGAGCAGCTGCTGGCGCCCTACGTGAAGGACGTCTCCACTGGCAAGCTCGTGACCAACGCGAACGCCAAGAACTCGCTGGGTACGGATGTGGGTGGCTACGTCATCCCGATGTTCAACAGCCAGACCGCGATCGCCTACAACGCGGACATGGTGAAGAGCGTGCCCGGGACCTACGACGATCTGGTGAAGTGGGTCGACGCGAACCCAAAGAAATTCGGCTACAACGGCATCAAGGGCGGCATGTCCGGCGTGAGCTTCGTGGTGGGGTGGATCTACGCCTACGCGCCCGATGCCGACAAGCTCATGAAGGGTCCCTATGACGCCAACGTGAAAGCGAGCTGGGATCCCGCATTCGCCAAGCTCAAGGACTTCAACAGCAAGGTCGTGCTCACGCCCGGCAACGCCGGCACGCTCGACATGCTGGGCCGCGGCGAGATCGCCATGGGGCCGGTCTGGGTCGACATGTTCTACACCTGGCAGGCTGACGGGAAACTGCCGCCGAGCGTGAAGCTCAAGCTGATTGGACCGGGCATGCCGGGACAGCCCATGTACTACGCGGTGCCGGCGAAGGCCGCGAACGCCAAGGTGGCCGAGCAGTTCATCGAGCTCGCGACCAGCCCGAAGGTCCAGGCCGACGGCATCGTGAAGAAGTTCAACTGGTACCCCGGCATCGACGCGGCCGCGGTGAAGGCCGAGCTCGACAACGCCACCTGGAACAAGCTCTTCGTCGACGTGACACCCGAGGACCTCTCGAGCAAGGGCAAGAGCTTCCCGATCGCGCCCTACTTCAACGACATCCAGGAAGGCTACGAGAAGAAGGTGCAGTAGCGCCCGCGCCGGCCACCCCATCCATGTAATCCCTCTCCGCCCCTCAGGGGCGGAGAGGAAAGGTGAGGTGGGGCCGCACTATCGGCTAGACGCCAACGTGCTGATCAAGACCGTGCCTCAGACTCCAGTCGCCGGAGCGTCCCCCACCTCACCTAACCTCTCCGCCCCCAAGGGCGGAGAGGGATTCGGGGGCTGGCGAATACCGAGTCATCGCCGCGATGCGTGAGTCGCGGCTCGTCATGATCCTGCTGGTGCTGCCGGCGTTGGCGGTGGTGTTGGCGCTCTTCGTCTATCCGCTGTCGCTCTCGGTGATCTCCGCCTTCACCACCAAGACCGGCGAGGCGACGCTCGAGAATTTTGCGAAGACCGCCGAGCTCTACCGCGACGATATCATCTTCACCTTCGTGATCGTGGCGATCTCCACGGCGTTCATCGGGATGACGTCGGCGGCGATTGGCGGCTATCTCGTGCTGGGCGAGAACCCGCGGGCGGTCGCGGCGCTCAAATGGCTCTACCGCTGGCCGCTCTTCATTCCGTTCATCGTGGCGGCGCAATGCATGCGCACCTTCCTCGCCAAGAACGGCATCATGAACAATACCTTCGACACGCTGGGCATCATCGACGTGCACAACGCCGTGGGCCTACTCGACTGGCGCGGCATCATCGTGACCTTCGTCTGGAAGCAGACACCGTTCGTGGCACTGCTGGTGTCAGGCGCCATGGCCTCGCTCGACCGCGCCACCATCGAGGCCGCGCGCAACCTCGGCGCCGGGCGGCTGCGGATTCTGATCGAGATCGTGCTGCCGCAGGTGAGCTCCGCCATGGTGGTGGGGCTGATCCTCTCTTTCGTCACCATGCTCTCGGTGCTCTCGGTGCCGATCATGATCAGCGGTGGCGCGCCCACCATGATCACCGTCGACATGGCGTTCCGGATCAACTCATACGGTGACTACGGCGTCGCCAATGCGCTGGGCCTGATCTCCTACGCGATGACCGGAGCGGCGGCCTGGGTCTATCTCCGGCGCGGCGTCGCCAGCGGAGGCCGGATTTGAGAGCGGCGCTCGCCTGGGTCCTGCGCGGTGGCTCGCTCGGCGTGGTCGCCTTCATCATCTTCGGGCCGATCCTGAACCTCGCGCTCTGGGCCGTCGCGGTGCAGTGGTACTTCCCCTACAAGCTGCCGGTCACCTACGGGCTCAAATACTGGTTCGAGGTGTTCAAGCCGCGGAGCGATGCGATCGAGTCGCTGACCACCAGCATCCTGATCGCGCTCTTCACCGTGGCGGCCTGCCTCGTACTCGCGGTGCCCGCGGGCTATGCACTCGCGCGCGGCCGGCTTCCCTGGCGCGGCGCGATCCTGCTGGCCTTCCTGCTCCCGCAGGCGATCCCGAGCCTCGCGGTCTATTTCAACGTGGCGCGCATCTTCTACACGGTGCATCTCAATGGCACGATCGCGGGTGTGGTGCTGGTGCACACGGTGCACGGCCTCGTCTTCGCGGTCTGGATCGCCGCCGCCGCCTTCGCCGCGGTCGACCGAGAGCTCGAGCTCGCCGCGCGCAACATGGGCGCCTCGGCACTCCGCGGCTTCTTCACGGTGACGCTGCCGCTGGCCGCGCCCGGCATCATGGCGAGCGCGATCTTCGTGTTCCTGGAATCCCTCGACGAGTTCACCGGCACCTACTTCGTGGGCGTGCCGGACGTCACCACCCTGCCCTTGCTGATGTTCACCGCGAGCGTCGCCGGCAACTACCAGATTGCCGCCATCACCGCACTCATCCTGCTGGTGCCGTCGGTGGGCTTCATGCTGTTCATCGAGCGATTCTTGAAATCCGACGTGCTCGCGAAGGTCGGCGGCTGACTGCTCACACGTGGTCGCGGCGGATCGTCTCGCTCCAGCGGCGCTCGACAACATCACTGCCGTTTTCCGCCGCCGTAAGCGTGCCGGAGAGATAGAAATTCTCACGGTCTGAGTGCATCTCGGTGCGGGTGCGGACCGAGATGCGCCAACCGTCGCGCCCCATCTCATAGGACTGCGTGATCGCATAGCGCGCCGAGAGCGGGTCGTCGTCGCGGATCACGAGCTCGCGATTCAAGCTCTGGGAAAGCTCGGTGCCGATCTCATCGAAGCGGAGGATCCCCTCGCCGAAGAGGCCGCCGACTCCTTCGGTCACGTAAAGGGTTTCGCCGGTCACATGATCCTGCTGGCTGTAGCGGCGGAATGACCCTTTGCCGATCTGCGTCATCGGCGCGGGCCGGCCGCTCGCGGGTGGCTGAAATGTCACGTCAGGCGCGGCGGCCTCGCTTTGGCGTACCGGCAATTCCAAGACGCTCTCGCCCGTGCGGATCGTCAGGGTAGCCGCGTAAGGGGCGGGCCAAACGATGGGCCAATAGGCCGTCCCGATCGCGAGCCGGATGCGATGACCGCGCGCAAAGCGATGCCCACAGTCGTTGAGCTTGATGCGCACGCTGTAGAAGCGTCCCGGCTCCAGCGGCTCCGGCCGCTCGTCGCCGTCGCGGTGGGTGAGGTTCAGTACCTGGTAGCTGACGCGCGTAGCGCGGCCGTTGGGCGCCTCGTCCGAGAGCCGTGCGACGAGCTGCGCAACGGGCGCATCAGCGGAAAGGGTGAGCCCGAGGATCGGCGCACCCAGGATCGAGATCTCGCGATCGAGCGCGGCCGTCCCAAACACCAGAGAACCGCCATCGTCGAGCCGCTGGTCCGTCGGATTCTCGCCGGGAACGCCGGCGCCCATCCATTCACCGGAGGCGTTGCCGTGGCTCTGTGGCGAGCGGATCTGCAATTCCGTCGGCGCATCGGGCCGTTCGCCGAGGCCATGATCGTTTCGCAGGTAAAGTGCCATCGGTTTGATGTTGGGCGACGGATAGGCAGCCTCGCCGACCCAGCGCCCCGGCGTCGTCCTGCGCGTGCCCTCGGGCGGGAAATAGTCCTCGATATAAGTGCGCAGCATCGGCTCGCGCATGATCCCGGTGTCGCGATCCTTCAGCCACTGGTCCCACCAGCGCACGGCCTCCTGGAGGAAACCGATCGCGGGACCGGGCACGCCATCCTGCGGATAGATGTGCGCCCAGGGCCCGATGATGCCGAGCCGCGGGACTTTCAGGCCCTCGAGCAGCCGCGGCACCGCGTTCGTATAGGCATCGGCCCAACCGCCAACCGCGAGCACCGGGCAGTTGATCGCCGAGAAATCCTCGCGGACGGATCCGTGTTTCCAGTAGGCGTCATAACGCTGATGCGCGAGCCAGAGCGCCGGAAAGAACGGGATCTCCTTGATCCGCTCGAGCCAGCGCTCGCGCCAGCTCGGCCCCACGATCTCCGGATCGAGCGGGCGCGCCTGGTAGGCCAGCATGATGCTGCCCCACCAGAGGTTATCGTTGAGCACGCAGCCGCCCATGTAGTGGACGTCGTCGGAGTATCGATTATCGGTCGAGCAGGCCGTGATGATCGCCTTGAGCGCCGGCGGCCGGCGCGCTGCCACCTGGAGCGCGTTGAAGCCACCCCAGGACTTCCCCATCATCCCGACCGCGCCCGTGCACCACGGCTGCGCCGCGATCCAGGCGATCACCTCGAGCGCGTCGTCCTGCTCCTGCTTCAGGTACTCGTCCGCGAGATACCCATCGGAGTCGCCGGAGCCCCGCATGTCCACACGGACCGCCGCGTAGCCGTGCTCCGCGAAGTAGCCGTGCATCGGTTCGTCCCGCGCCCGCGTGCCGTCGCGCTTGCGGTAGGGGATGTACTCGAGGATCGCCGGAACGGGCGCGCGCTCCGCCCCGTCTGGAATCCATAGCCGGGCACCCAACCTGCAGCCGTTGCTCAGGGTGATCCAGACGTGCTCTTCGACGCGAATGGGCATGATCCCCCCACCATATCATGGCCCTAGCGCCGAACGGTCACCTCTACGCGCGAGGATGCGGTGTGGCGTCAGCCCTTCTTGGGCGGAAGCGGCACGATCATCGAGACGCGCTCGCGATAGCGACGGTAAGCGTCGCCGTGGAACGAGACGAGGTCGCGCTCCTCCAGGAAGATTCCGATGAAGATGTAGCCGGTGGTGGCGATCGAGAACAACAGGTGGCCGGCTGTCATTGTCGGCGTCGCCCAGAACGCCAGCAAAAATCCGAAATAGATGGGGTGCCGGACGAAGTTGTAGAACAGCGGCGTGCGAAAGCTCGGGTGCTCGAACTTATCCCCTCGCCAGTTCGCATAGACCTGATGCAGTCCAAAGAGCTCGAAGTGACTGATGAGGAAAGTGCTGATCAGGATGACGACCCAACCGATCCAGAAGATCGCTTGCAAAATCCCCGCACCCGCCGGATTGGTCACCGACCAGATGACGTCTGGAATTGGCCGCCACTGCCAGTAGAGCAGGATCAGGGCAAGGCTCGACAGCAGCACATAGGTGCTGCGCTCGACGGCCTGCGGCACGTACTGTGTCCACCAGCGCTTGAAGGGCTGCCGCGCCATCACGCTGTGCTGCACGGCGAATATGCCCAGCAGCACGACATCCACCAGCAACGCCTCGCCGAGCGAAACCGCGGCACCGGTGTCGATGTTCCTCGGCACGACGAGGTCGCCGACGAAGGCGATCGCATAAAGAAATGTGAGGAAGAACAGGACGTAGCAGAGTGCGCCATAGACGAGGCCGATCATGATTTCCCCCTTGAGAACCGAGCCAGTGCGTCTTCTGTCTACCTACCTCCAGCTGGTACCGCACCGCGATTGCGCCGGAAGTATAGCTAGACTTCGACCGCGCGTCCCGTCCTCGAGCTTTCGAGCGCGGCCTCCGCCAGCACGAGCGCGCGCACGCCATCGGCGCCACCGACCATCGGTGACTTCTTCTGCTCGACCGTCTCGATGAAGTGGTCGAGTTCGTGCCGGTACGCGGCGGCGTAGCGCTCCAGGAAGAAATGCAGGGGTTTCTCGGTGACGACACCGCCCTCGCCCGCAAACTCCAGCGTGCTCTCGGTCACGTTGTTGGCGCGCAGCATGCCCTTGGATCCCAGCGCCTCGATGCGCTGGTCGTAGCCGTAGGTGGCGCGGCGGCTATTGGTGATCTGGCAGAGCGTGCCGGCGGCGGTCTTGAGCGTCACCACGGCGGTGTCGACGTCGCCGACTCCGCCGATCGCGCTGTCGACCAGCGCGCTCGCCGCCGCCATCACCTGCACCGGCTCCTCGCCGAGGAGCCAGCGCGCCATGTCGAAATCGTGGATCATCATGTCGCGGAATAGGCCGCCGGAGACCTTCACGTAGTCGAGCGTCGGCGGGCCGGGGTCGCGGCTGGTGATGGTGAGCATCTCGAGCCGCCCGATCCGGTCGTCGCGGAGTTGCTTGTGGAGTTTCGAGAAATTCGGGTCGAAGCGGCGGTTGAAGCCGAGCATCAGGGAAATTCCCGCCTTAGCCGCGACGGCGAGGCAGGCTTCGGCGCGCTTGCGGTCGAGATCGAGGGGCTTCTCGCAGAGCACCGGCTTCTTGGCGCGCGCGGCAACCTCGACGAGCGCGGCGTGGGTATCGGTCGAGCTCGCGATCAGCACGGCGTCGACCCCGGGATCGGCGAGCGCGGTCGCGGCATCGCCCACCGTGGCGCCATAGCGCTCCGCAAGCCCTTGCGCCGCCTGCGGATTGACGTCGACCACGGTCCTGAGCCGCGCCCTGGGATGGAGCGCAATATTGCTGGCGTGGATCTGGCCTATGCGTCCGGCGCCGAATTGGCAGAAGCTGATCATGGGCTTGCTCTTCGTTATAATTGCGCTCCGCTGGCGGGCACCAAACAACAAAGCGGGCGGGAGGACAAGCGATGAGCACCGTGCGTCTCACCATGGCCCAGGCCCTCGTGCGCTTCCTCGCGGCACAGCGCGGCGAGGTCGAGGGCCACGCCGCACCGCTCTTCGCGGGCGTGTTCGCGATCTTCGGCCACGGCAATGTTGCGGGGCTCGGCGAAGCCCTCTACGAGGCGCGGGAAACGCTGCCGACATTCCGAGCCCACAATGAGCAAGGCATGGCACTGGCCGCCATTGCTTTCGCCAAGCAGCATCGACGCCAGCGCCTCATGGCGTGTACGACCTCGATCGGGCCAGGCGCCACCAACATGGTGACGGCGGCCGCCGTCGCCTATGCCAACCGTCTGCCGGTGCTGCTGCTCCCGGGCGACATCTTCGCGAGCCGCCGGCCCGACCCGGTGCTGCAGCAGATCGAGAGCTTCGCCGAGCCGACGCTGAGCGTGAACGATTGCTTCCGGCCGGTCTCTCGCTGGTGGGACCGGATCACTCGGCCCGAGCAGATCCTGCAGAGCCTGCCACAGGCGATGCGCGTCCTCACCGATCCCGCAGAGTGCGGGCCGGTGACGCTCGCATTGCCCCAGGACGTCCAGACCGAGGCCTACGACTACCCCGAGGAGTTCTTCCGCGAGCGGGTCTGGCGGCTCCGGCGCGCCCCGCCCGATGCCGTCCAGCTCGCCGAGGCGGCGGCGGCGCTCACTCGGGCGAAGGCGCCGCTCCTGATCGCCGGCGGCGGCGTGCACTATTCCCTCGCCACCCGCACCCTCGCCGAGTTCGCGGAGCGCCACGGCATTCCCGTCGCCGAGACGCAAGCGGGAAAGGGCGCGCTGATCTGGGACCATCCGGCGGCCGTCGGCGCGATCGGCGTCACCGGGGCTTCCGCCGCCAACACGCTCGCCGCGGAGGCCGATCTCATCCTTGCGGTCGGGACCCGCCTCTCGGATTTCACCACGGGCTCGCGGAGCCTTTTTCGCAATCCAACGGCGGTGCTGATCCAGCTGAACGCCGCCGCTTTCGACGCCGGAAAGCACGGGGCGCTGCCCCTGGTGGGGGACGCCAAAGCTGGCTTGGAAGCCCTCTCGGCCCGGCTTGGAAAGGCCCACGCACCCACGGCCTGGACCGACAGGGCTCGACAGCTGATGCACAGCTGGAACGCGGCGGTGGACCGCGCCACCGCCGTGAGCAACGCGCCGCTACCCTCCGACGCCCAGGTGCTGGGGGCGGTCAACCGAGCGGCGGGCCCCGACGACATCGTGGTCTGCGCCGCCGGCGGGCTTCCCGGCGAGCTGCACAAGCTCTGGCGCGTCCGGCTGCCCGGCACCTATCACCTCGAATACGGCTATTCCTGCATGGGCTACGAGATCGCGGGCGGGCTCGGGGTCAAGCTCGCGGCGCCGGAGCAGGAGGTCTATGTCCTCGTGGGCGACGGCTCCTATCTCATGATGAACTCGGAGATCGCGACCTCGGTGCAGCTCGATCGCAAGCTCACCATCGTCGTGCTCGACAATGGCGGCTTCGGCTGCATCAACCGGCTGCAGGCCGGGACCGGCGGCGCCTCCTTCAACAATCTGTTCCCGAGGGGGTCAGGGGTCGATTTCGCGGCCCATGCGGCGAGCCTCGGCGCGGTGTCGCGGCCGGTATCGGGGATCAGTGAGCTCGAGCAGGCGCTCGCCGACGCCAAGAACGAGCTTCGAACCACGGTCATCGTGATCCGCACCGATCCGGCCGCCAGTACCGCCGAGGGTGGCGCTTGGTGGGACGTGGCCGTGCCGGAAATCTCGAAGCGGCCACAGGTGACCGCCGCGCGCCAGGCCTACGAGGCCGCGACGCCGCGCCAGCGCACCTCCAGCTAGGCAGAGGAGCCCCCGTTGATCCTGATCACCTGGAACATCCAGTACGGCAAGGGGGTCGACGGACTGACTGACTTCCCGCGCATTGTCGAGGTACTGCACCGGCTCGGCGATGCCGACGTGATCTGTTTCCAGGAGCTGGCGGTCAATTTCCCCGACCTCGACGGCGGGGCTGGTGCCGACCAGCCCGCCATCGTGGCCGCCCTTCTCCCGGGCTACACTCCCGTATTCCGGCCGGCGCTCGATTTCGGGCTGGCGGCCGGTGCGCGGCAGCTCTTCGGCAACATGATCCTGTCGCGGCTGCCCGTCGTGCAGGTCCTGGGGCACCTCCTACCCTGGCCCGCCGAGGCCGGCATCCGCAGCATGCGGCGCCTGGCGCTCGAGGCCGTCGTCGAGGCGCCCTTCGGACCGCTCCGCGTCGTCACCACCCATCTCGAATTCCATTCGGCGCTACAGCGGCTGTCGCAAGTGGACGCGATCCGTGCCAGCCACGAGGAGCTCGCAGTACGGGCGGCCACGCCCGGGGACGGCGAGACCAGGGGGACCTATCGTGCCGTGCCCCAGCCACCGACCGGTCTCGTCTGCGGCGACTTCAATTTCGAGCCGGGGTGGCCCGAATACCGCCGCATGCTGGCACCCTTCCCCGTCGGCGTGCCGGCGTTCCGTGATGCGTGGACGATCTGCCGCCCCGACAAGCCCCATGCGCCGACCGCCGGCATCTACGACGCCGACCAGTGGCCCAAGGGGCCGAATTGCCGAGATTTCGTCTTCGTCACCGACGATCTCGCGCCACGGTTGCGCCAGATCGCGGTCGATGTGAAGACCGATGCGTCCGACCATCAGCCGGTCCTGATCGAGCTCGCGTGAGTGTGACACTGCGGTCACGATTGCGTGGAAAATCGCCACGGTCGCAATCGCCGCGCTGTAATTTGCGCATCGTGTGACGTAAAGTGATGATGCTTTGACGGCCACTCTCTAGTGTGTCCGCAGAGAGAGGCTTACCCACCGAGCTAGAGCCCCCGTGCCCCCCCGAACGATCGCGACCCGTGCTGTCCCCACCTCCGGGACGGTTGCTCAACTCCGCGCCCTGAAACCAAGGCTGGAACGCACGCTCACGGCTATTGCCCTACTGGCAACCCTCGCCGCGAGCGGCATGGCGCTTTACCACTATGGGACTCTGGCTTTTGGCTCGGATCAGCCCCTGAAGCTTCAGATCGAGACCGTGGCGTTCGTCTCGATCCTGCTCTGGCTGCTCTGCGGGAATCTGGTGTTTCAGATCACGCGCTTCGTCTTCTGGAGCCGACTACAGGCGCATCGGTCTCCGGCGCGGAGCGCCCTCGAGGCGATTTACGACCGAGCCGCTCCGAGCGTCTGCGTGCTCGTTCCTTCCTATCGGGAAGAGCCGCGCACCTTGCGGCAGACGGTAGTGTCCGCTGCCCTTGCGGAATACCCGAGCCGGCGCATCGTCGTCCTGCTCGACGACCCACCGCACGGGAACCGCAGCGAGCTGCAGGCGCTCGAGGCCTCGCGGACGCTGATCAAATCGATCAACGAAGTGATGGCCTCGCGTGCCCAGGATATCGCGACCGCGCTCGAAGGCGTCGTCCCTGGCTCGCCTCGGGAAGCGGAAGCGGTCGCGGAACTTTACGAGAGAGTTGCGAACTGGCTCGAGGCCGACGCCTCCGATGAGGACCGCGCCTCGCAGCCCGCCGTCGCGCACACCGACCGGCTGTTTGCCGAGCGCGTCTTGCGCGAGCCGGCCGCCGCGCATCGGCGCTTCGCTGCGGAGCTGCGCCGGAGCACGGCCGGCGGCGAAGGGCTCGATCGGCAGCGTCGCCGTCTCCACGCCATGTTCAACGTGACCGTCGAGAGCTTCGAGCGCAAGCAGTACGCGGCACTCTCGCATGTCGCCAACAAGGCGATGAACTTGAATGCCTACATCGGGCTGATGGGCGCCTCGTGGAGATCGGTGGAGACCGCCGCCGGAGAGCTGCGGCTCGAGCGTTGTGAGACGACCGACACGACCCTCTCCGCGCCAAACGCCGATTTTCTGCTCATCCTCGACGCCGACAGCTTGGTGCTCTCGGATTATCTGCTGAAGCTGGTGCCGGTCATCGAGCGCGAGCCGCGGATGGCGGTGATTGGCTCGCCTTATACCGCCGTGCCACAAGCGCAAGCGGTGCTCGAGCGCATCGCGGGCGCCAGCACCGACGTGCATTTCTGCGTGCACCAGGGTCTGACGCCGTTCAATGCGAATTTCTGGGTCGGCGCCTGCGCGCTGGTCCGGCTGGAAGCGCTGCGCGACATCCAGACGGCACGCGAGGAGCGCGGCCATCGCGTGGCCGTTTTCATCAGCGACCGCACGGTCATCGAGGATACGGAAGCGAGCATCGATCTGGTGCGCGCCGGCTGGACGCTGCACAGCTACCCCGAGCGCCTCGCCTACAGCGCGACGCCGGCGGATTTCGGCGCGCTGATCATTCAGCGACGCCGGTGGGCCAATGGCGGACTACTCATCTTGCCGGGCCTGCTGCGCCGTCGATTGCGATCTCTCATGAGTCTGCGAGGGTGCGCCGAGCTTGCGATGCGGAGCTACTATCTCGGCGCAGCGTCGGCGATGACCTTCGCGATGATCGCCCTGCTCTTCTTTCCTTTCAGCGATGCGCTCGCGAGCGTCTGGTTACCGGCGGCGGCGGCTCCGTATTATGTTCTCTACGGTCGCGACCTTCGCAGCTGCGGGCATCGCTGGTCCGATCTTCTGCGAGCCCATGCGCTGAACCTGGTGCTGCTGCCCGTCTGCCTCCAGGGCCTGTTGGCCTCAATCTACCAAGGGTTGACCGGGCGCAAGGCGGCGTTCGGCCGCACGCCAAAGATCGCACGGAGAACCCGGATCCCGGCGCTGCACGCGCTGACGCAGTGGCTGGTCCTGATCTTCATCGCCAATATTCTGATCTCGGACCTTGTCGCAGCGCGATATCTGCACGCCATTTTCTCGCTTACGAATGGGGCGTTCTTCGGGTACGGCTTCGTGGCGTTCGTGGGCCCGCTCGCCTCATGGCAGGACGCGTGCTCGACCGATATTGCGATAGGCCATCATGTGCGATCGCGCTTGGACGGCGTAACCGCCCGCTTGTCGCTCGCGCTCCGCTCGATCGCCAGTCCGCTCAAGCGGACGGCGCTGATCGCACCGGAAGCCACGGCGATCGCGCCGACGGCGCAGGGCGCCGAAGGACCGTGATCCGTCGGCGCTCGTTGCTTGCAACGCTGCTGGCTAGCGTCGGCAGTACGGCTTCTTGGTCCATACGCAGGCCCGCACTAGCCTCGCATCCCGAGCGGCCGTCGACCTCTTCGTGGTCCGATCCGGAAGCGCTTTGGAAGTCCGAGTACGCGCGCACGAGGGTCTGGGGCTATGTGGACAAGCACAGCATCCAACCCGGTGAATCGTTCAATCTCATGCTGTCAACCGGCCCCGCGCTCGATAGGATCAAGGGCAAAGTCAGGATCTCGAAAGTCGGGTATACCCCAAGCGGCCTTTGGGACGTCGTCTGGGAGAGCGAGGAACTGACCATCGAATTCGCGGACCAGATCCAGGTTACTAGCGCGATCGTCGGCGCCGCCTGGGGGTCGAATTACGAGGTCGACGAGACCGAGGATTGGCGATCGGGTTACTACACGATCGATTTCGTCGATTCCGTCGAGGTGCGCCCCGACCCGAACATCGCGTCCATTATTGTCACCGACCCAGATAGACACGGCGATGTGCTGATCTGGCTCGGTACCAATACCTATCAGGCCTACAACGGGTGGGGTGGCTCAAGCCTCTACGAATGCGCCCTCACGGGAGAGCAGGCTCAGATGGTCTCATTCGACCGTCCGACACCCGCGACCTTCTTTGCCGTGGACACGTATCTCGTCCACTGGATCGAGAAACTCGCGGCCGAGCGCGGCTTCAAGGTGAGCTACGCTAGCAATTTCGACATGCACCGCGATGCGGCTTTTGCCGAGAACTACCGGCTGCTGATCTCAAGCTCGCATAACGAGTACTGGTCGAAGGAGGAATTCGACACGGTCCATCGGCGCATTTTCGAGCTCGGAAAGAACACGATTTTCTTGGGCGCGAATGCGGCCTATTGGCAGGCGCGGTATACGGATGTCAGCAGTACCCCCGGCGACTCCAACCGTGGCCGCCAACTCGTCTGTTACAAAGGCGACGACGATCCCATCGCCGATCGGGTCTCCGAGTCAGAGGCTCTCGAGGTCATCACCATGCAATTCCGCGATCACGCGCGACGCCCCGAGACCATGCTGATGGGCTCGGCTTACCAGAGCTATTTCGACGACGACGATCCCAAGAACCGCTTCCCCTACAAGGTCGCCCGCACCGATCTGCCCTTCTTCGAGGGCACGGGTTACACGGTCGGGCAATCTATCGGCGATGTCGTCGGCTACGAATGGGACAACAGGGATCCCGTGGGCGACGGCCGACGACTCTGGGATGCCGAAAAGTCGCGGATCCCGGCGATCGACGCAGACTCAATCAAGCTGCTCTTCACGGGCTCTCCCGTCGACGTCGACGGCAAGCCTGGCACCGCCGAGGCGGTGTACTTCGTCTCGAAGGCAGGCGCCCAGGTGTTCAACGCGGGCTCGATCCGTTGGTGCTGGGGCCTGGGCCTCGAAGGCTTCGAGAGCGAGTCCTTCAGGCGCTTCAACGAGAACCTGGTGCTCGCTTTCCTCGCGGATCCAAAACCGGAGAAGCCATGACGACGCTCACCTTGGCCGCGGCCTCGACGATCGTGGACACCGCGCTCGCGGAAGGACGCGCGCGCGGCTTTCAGCCGCTCACCGTGGCGGTGCTCGACGCCGGCGGGCATCTGGTGGCGCTGAAGCGGGAGGACAAATCGAGCCTGCTCCGCCCGCAGATTGCTACATCCAAGGCCTGGGGCGTCCTCGGCATGGGCTTCGGCGGACGTGAGCTCGATCGGCGCGCGCAGAAGGCGCCGCTCTTCTACACCGTGCTGTCCGAGCTCTCCGACGGCCGCATGGTGCCGGTGCCCGGTGGCGTGCTGATCCGGAGCGCCGGTGGCGAGATCATTGGCGCCGTCGGCATCAGCGGCGACACTTCCGTCAACGACGAGCTCTGCGCCGTCGCGGGCATCAAGGCCGCGGGCTTGGTGCCGGATACCGGCGACCCCGGCTGACCTTCACTGCCGAGGGCACGACGACGCCCTCGTGCTCCAGAAGCCAGCGCTTGCGCGGCAGGCCGCCGCCATAGCCCGTGAGCGATCCGTCGGATCCAATCACCCGATGGCACGGCACCACAATGCTGATGGGATTAAGCGCATTGGCGCGGGCGACCGCCCGGACCGACGTGGGCATGCCAAGGCGCTGAGCCAGGCTTTGATAGCTCACGACCTTGCCCACGGCGATCCGGCGTAACCCCTTCCAGACCTTGCGCTGAAAATCCGTGCCGCCGCCGTCGACGACGATGTCGTCGAGCGCGTCGAGGTCACCCAACAGATAATTGCCGATACGGGTGCATACCCCGCCGGGATCGGCGGCCTCGATGCGCTCGAACTCGCCGAAGCGACGCCGCAGCCACGCCACCATGCGCTTCTCGGCTTCGATGAATTCCAGCGCGCAAAGCGCATCGCCCTTGCATGCCAGTACGATCTCGCCGATCGGCGACTTCACTCGGCCAAAGCTGATGCGCACCTTCGTCGAGCCTTGCCTTCTAGTCATGGGCCAGTGCCTCCCGCACGCTCTCGATCGTACGCGCGACATCGTCCTCTGTCGTGCGCCAATTGCTGACGGAAATCCGCATCACCCGCATACCGCGCCACGTGACGCCGCCGAACCAAGCGACGCCCCGGGCCTGGATGCGGTGAATGACCTCGTCGGTGAAGCGGTCGTGATCGCCGCCCTTCGACAGGAACCGCACCAAGCCCTGGTTGATGGTGGGCGCCGCCACGACCTCGGCGCCGGCGAGCGCGCCGATCCCCCTGACGAGCCGGTCCGCATGAGCACAGCAGCGCTCGACCATCTCCGCGATCCCCTTGCGGCCAAGCGCGCGCATCGCCGCGTAAACCGGAAACGCGCGGCCGCGCCGGGACCACTCGGGATTCCAGTCCTTCTGGTTGCGGAGTCCCTCACGCGGTATCGAGTAGCTCGTGTCCTGCGAGAAAGCCGCGCGGTGCGCAGCGGCGTGCGCCACGAAAACGAGGCCGGAGTCGAAGGGCACATTGAGCCATTTATGCGCGTCGGTCGCCCAGGAGTCCGCGGTATCCGCGCCCGTCAGCAGGTGCCGATACCGCTCGCTGGCGGCGACCCAGAGACCGATCGCGCCGTCGATGTGAACCCAGGCCTTGGCCGCATGAGCGACCGCCACCGCGCGCTCGAAGGGATCGAAGACGCCGGTGTTCAAATCGCCAGCCTGTAAACAGACGACTACCGGTGCCTTGCCTGCGCGTACCAACCCGGCCTCGAGGGCGCCCATCTCCATGCGTCCCATGTTATCGCTCGAGACGTACTCGACCGCATCGGTGCCGAGGCCGAGCAAGCGCGCCGAGCGGAGGATCGATTCATGCCGGTTCTCCGTGGTCAGGATGCGCAGCGCCGGCGCGCCGGAGAGGCCCGATGTCTCGACGTTCCAGCCGCGGTCGGCCAGGAGCTTGTGCCGGGCGGCCGCGAGGGCCGTCGTGTGCGCCATCTGGCAGCCCGTCACGAATGCGAATGACGCCGAGCCCGGAATCCCCAATAGCTCCTTCACCCACGCGCCCGAAATCTCCTCGACCACAGCCTCGGCGGGCGCCGTCGCATTCGAGGCGGCGTTCTGATCCCAGGCGGCGGTGAGCCAATCGGCCGCCACCGCGACGGGCAATGCACCGCCGATCACCCAGCCGAAGAACCGCCCGCTGCCGGAGCCGAGGATGCCGCCCTCGGTATCGCGCACGAGCGCGTCGATCACCGCATCGTCTGGCATGCTCTCCTCGGGCAACGGCGTGCCGAGGCGCCGGCGCAGCTCATCGACACCGGCTGCCGCGACGACGGGGCGGCTTCGAAGACCGTCGATGTAAGTGCTCGCGTGAGCGGCAGCGATGCCGAGGACGTTCGCCATGACTTAAAACTTTCGTGATTGCGGTGACGTGAATCTTCCGCGGTCGGCGCGGCCATTGCTACGGCGGCCGCCGAAGCATCTTCCATGAAAATAACGTCGAGCGAAGTGCGTTCCGCCCCCTGCCGACGGGACGGAGTCCGATTCCAGCGACTGCCCGACCTCAAACCGACGAGCCGATCGATTCGCGAGCTCCGGGTCACGTACTCCTCGTACTGCCCTCGGACCCCACGATCAACTGGCGCTGGATCGTCACGAGCGTGACTCCCGCGGCTCGCGTCGCGGCCCACTCGTGATGTATTCCTCATACTGACGCACCACGTAGTACTCGCCGGAGACTGGCCTCAACAACCGCTCCGTGTCCTCGCCCCAGAGGTCCGCCAGATTGGCGGCGGCGAAGTCCATGCCGACGGTCGCGCACATTCGAGTTGCGGCACCCACGCGGGGATTCACGTCGGTGATCCGCCAGTTGCCGCCGGTGTCACGCATGACTTCAAAATTGGAGGCGCCAAACAGCCGCAGCTGGCGCGCGAGGGACTCCGCCAGGCCAGCCAGGGTGGGATCGTCGAATATGCGGGATTTCATCGGGACACCGCCCCGCATCTCCAGCGATACCCGGCATACGGATCGAAACACGCGGCCGTCTCGGCTGAGGAACATGTTGATCGCCACAGCCGGCATCTGAAGCGTTTCCTGGAGCAGCCACTCGCTCGGGTCGGTGTCTTTCAGCTCCAGAGGGTCATTAATCGACCGAACGCCCACGCCACCGGTGCCGCCCCGCGGCTTTACGATGACGGGGAGACGCATCTCCACCAGCGCCGCCGCCGTCGCGAGCGCGGTCTTGGGCGACGGCAAACTTTTTGCCGTCAGCCATCGATGCATCTCCCACTTGTCATTGCACAGCCGAACAACCTCAAAGGGCGGCGCGATGAGCTCGAGGCTGTGCGGTAGGCGGCCTTCCGCTGCAAGGCTGGCCGCGACACCGATTTCCTCGTCGTGCAGGGGCAGGTAATAGCTGCCTGGGTAGGACGCAGCGATGTCGGAGAGCGCCGGGAGAAAATTCGGCGCGCGAGCGAGTGGAACCTGAACGAATGCATCGGCGACCGCGCTTGCCGCCACGAGCTCGCGCGGATGCGTGTCGATCGCGACCACGAACACCCGATCGCCGTAGCGGTCGCGGACGGATCGGATGGTACCGAATGCGTTGGCACCACCAGCAGACCCGACGATCAACCGGCGCTGCGCCGTCATCGCCTAGCGCGCGAGACCCGCCGTCCGCTCGAGCACTGCGCAGACGGCGGCCGTGTCCTCCCCGCCATGGCCTTCGGTCTGGGCGGCGTTGTAGACGGCGATGCTGGACGTGAAGAGCGGCGTCTCGACGCCGAGGCTCGCGGCATAGTCGGCGATCACCGCCATGTCCTTCTGCCAGATATCGATCTTCATGGTGGGCGGCGCGTAGCGGCCTTCCACCATCAGCGGCGCCCTGAGCTCGAACACTTTCGAGGTGCCCGCGCCGCTCGCGATCACGCGCGCGACCTCGGCGGGATCGAGACCCGCCTTCTTGCCCAGCACCATCGCCTCGGCGCTCGCCACGTTGTGGATCGCGACCAGCAGGTTCGCGACGAACTTCATCTTGCTGCCGTTGCCGAAGACGCCGAGGTAGTGCGAGACGCGCGCGAATTTCTCGAAGACCGGCAACGCGCGGTCATAGGCCGCACGCTCGCCGGAGGCGTAGACCGCGAGGTCGCCGGTCTGGGCCTGGGCACCGGTGCCGCTGAGCGGACAGTCCAGCAGCACGACTCCCGCCGCGGCCAGCCGATCGCGGGCACCGACCTTGACCGCGATCGGCAGCGTGCTGAGCTCCGCCACCACGAGGCCGCGGTGCGGCTTCTGCAGCAGGCTCGCAACCGTCGCGTCGAGCGCCACGGCGCTGGGGAGGCTGGTGAGGACGATCTCGGCGTCAGCCGCGACCTCGGCCGCGGAGCGCGTGGGCGTCCCGCCGGCCTTCGCGAGATCGGTGAGCCGGCTGGCGTCGATATCGAAGCCCGTGACCGCAGCGCCCTTCCGCAAGAGATTCCCGGCGATCGCCGAGCCCATGATGCCGACGCCGACAACGCCTACCTTCATGGCGCGCGCTCGCCGCCGAGGCCGATCGCGCGGACGCCAGCGATCATCGCCGCGACCGAGCGGCGGACGATGCCCGCGAAATCGCCGCTGATGCGGCTGTGATAGATGTATTTGCGCACAGCGTAATAGAAGAGGCCGCCGTGCATCACCCAGACGTGCTCGAGCTCGAGCTCGCTGATCGGCACCGCGTCGGGACCGGGCAGACCACTGGCGTGGCGGATCTCAGCGCAGATCGGCTGCAGGATCCGCGCCTCCACGATCTTGATGTAGCGGCGGTTGATGCTGTTCCCCATCAGCGCCGAGAACATGTAGATGCGGATCCACTCGTAGGTATAGGTGGCGCGCGAGTAGCGCTGGTAGAACTCGAGCAGCCGGTCCTCGAGCGATCTCGACCGGTCGCTGATGAGCTCACCCCAGCCGGGATCGACACGCTTCAGAAACACCTCGGCGAAGACCCGCTCGATCAGGTGGCGCTTGGTCGGGAAATATCGGTAGAGCAGCGGCTGCGTGATGCCGAGGCGCTCGGCGAGCTGTCGCGTCTGCCCGCCGAAGCCCACCTCGGCGAAATACCGGATGGCGCCCGCGAGGATCTCCTGCTCGCGGTCAGCGGCGGCGAGCCGACGGCCCCGGCGCGGCTTCGGCGAAGTCTGCTTGGACGCCGGCGCTGAACGTCGCTTGGCAGGAGGCAATCGGTGAGCTCCGGAATGCGCGTGGTGCGCGAAAGAATGCGCCCGATCGATAAGTGATTGGCGGGCGAGCGTCAATGGCAGCCAAGCAACCAGGCCCGACGGCTTGGGTGAGCTATTCCGCCGCCTCCGAGACGCCGATTGCCTTGTTGAGCCGCGGCATCACCTCGCTCGCCATCAGCTCCATGGAGCGCCGGCCGAGCCTGGCATCGACCCAATCATGACCCGCATAAAGCAGCGTGCCGAAATCGCCGACGGTCTCGCGAAACGCCAAGAGCTGGTCGACCACGCTGTCGACGGTGCCGCAGATCACCAGGGAGTCCACGACGTAATCGAGCGTGATGGCGGAGTCCGGCATCGCGCGGTCGTGCTTGAAGAGCTCCGGGCGACCGTTGCCGATCAGCTTGCGCATGAGGTTGCCGTAGTAGAACCGGTAGGGGCTGCCCTCCCCCTTGGCATAGCGCCGCGCGGTCGCCTCATCGTCCGCCACGAACACGCTCTTTGCAATGCGCCAGTCGCGGCGGTCCGCGACCCGGCCCGCGGTCTTGCACCCCTCCTCGTATTTCGGCCAGTGCGAGGCGACCCAGGGCGGCTGCAGGAAGTTGGCGGAGATCGGCGTCCAACCGCGCTCGGCCGCCGAGACGACGCCTTTCGAGAACGGCGCCACTGCGGTCACCACGATGGGCGGATGCGGCTTCTGATAGGGTTTGAGGATCGCGCCCTGGCCGATCTTCAGATCGAGCGTGCGCTCGGTGGTGACTTTCCAGAACTTGCCCTCGAGCCGGTAAGGCGGGTCGGTCGACCAGAGTTTCAGCACCATGTCGATCGCCTCGACGAACATCGCCGTGCGGTCGTTGTCGAGATTTCCAAAGGCTTCGGCGTCAGAGCGCAATCCGCCCGGACTGATGCCGAACAGAAAGCGTCCCTCCAGCAGGTGATCGATCATGGAGACCTGCGCGGCGACGGCGGCGGGGTGCGAGTTCGGCAGGTTCACGGTGCCGCTGCCGAGCTTGATCCGCTTGGTGGCGTCGACGAGGCTCGCGATGAAGGCCAAGCAGGAGGTGATGGTCTCGGCACGGTCGGTCACGTGCTCGCCGACGAAGGCCTCGGCAAAACCGAGCTTGTCCGCAAGCACGATCGCCTCACGGTCCTCCTTCAGGGTCTCCGTGTAGTTGCGCGTCGGCGGATGCAACGGCATGGTGAAATAGCCGAGCTTCACCGAGCACTCCCGGCGCGCGCCCATCGCCGCAAAATCCATTGCGCTTTTTATCATTTGATAAGGTCGTGGGTCAACCACGTCTGGCCTCGCTCGGCATCGCCGCCCTGGCTGGCCCGCCATTTTCCCCTAGACGCCCCTTGGGCCGCTCCGCATCATGCTGAGCAAGCGATCAACCGCGGCGCTCTTTCGCAGCGTTCGCGAGCAGCCTCTCCGAGAAACGAGAGGAAACGGGAGGAGCGCATGGCGTCATCGCTGAGCCGTCGTGGATTCCTGGTCGGTACGGGCATTGCGGCAATGCCCTGGGCACCCGCGATCGCCCAGAGCGGCCCCGCGCGTATTGGCCTGCTTACGGTCAAGACTGGTCCGCTCGCCCAAGGCGGCAATCAGATGGAACAGGGCATCACCCTCTTCCTCAAGGATCGCAACAGCACGCTCGCTGGCCGCAAGGTCGAGCTCGTGATTGCCGACACCGGCGGCAATCCCGCGGGCGCCAAGACCAAGGCGCAGGAGCTGGTGGAGCGCGACAAGGTCGACGTGGTCGTTGGTCCGCTCGCGGCCTTCGAGCTCCTGGCAATCACCGATTACATCGCCGAGGCCAAGGTCCCCATGCTGAGCCTCGCCGCCGCCGACGACATGACCCAGCGCAAGCCGAACCCCTGGTTCATCCGGGCATCCGCGACGTCCTCGCAGTGCTGCCATCCGCTCGCCGACTATGCCGCCAAGGAGATGAAGCTCAAGGCGGCCGCGACGATCACCGAGGACTTCGCGTTCGGCTACGAGCAGTGCGGCGGCTTCGCGCGCGTCTTCGAGGACAACGGCGGCAAGATCGTGCAGAAGCTGTGGCCGCCGCTGGTGACTGCGGACTACACGCCCTACCTCGCGCAGATCAAGGATGTGGACTGCGTCTGGACCGGCTTTGCGGGATCGAACCCGCTCAAGTTCACCAAGCAATACGCCGACGTCGGACTCAAATATCCCGTGCTGGGCGGCTGGACCGCGTTCGACGATGCGCTCCTCAAGAGCTTCGGCGAGGAGGCGATCGGCACGATCTCGACCGCGTTCTACTCGACCGAGCTCGACACCCCCAGCAACAAGACCTTCATCGCGGGGATGCAGCGGGACTATCAGACGCTGCCGGGCGGCTACGCGGCCGGCACCTACATCAACGGCATGGTGATCGAGGCGGCGCTGCAGAAGACCGGGGGCAAGACCGACAAGCAAGCGCTGATCGAGGCGCTGCGCTCGGTGTCCCTCACCGACGCGCCGCGCGGACCCTTCCACTTCGACCACCTCGGCAATGTCGTCGGCAACGTGTTCATCCGCAAGCTCGAGAAGAAGGGCGACAAGCTCGTCAACACCATCGTCAAGACCTACCCCGACGTGAGCCAGTTCTGGACTTACGACGAGGCAAAGTACCTGGCGGCGCCGGTCTACACCCGCGACGCCACGCCCGCGAAGCTCTGAGCCGCCGGCACCCGGGCCGCCCATGAGCCAATGGGTCGTGCTCGGAGTGAACAGCGTCAGCCTCGGCGGATTGCTGTTCCTGCTCTCCGCGGGCTTCTCGCTCATCTTCGGGTTGATGCGGATCCCCAACCTCACTCACGGCTCGCTCTTCATGCTGGGTGCGTACGTGGGCGTGAGCTGCCTCAGGCTCGGGCTCGGTTTCTGGGGCGCGGCGCTCGTGAGCGGCTTGGCCATGGCGGCGCTCGGCGGCTTGATCGAGCGTCTCCTGCTGCGGCGGCTGCAAGGCCAGGAATTGCCCCAGGTGCTGTTGACGCTCGGCCTCTCCTTCATCATCGCCGATCTCTGCCTGATGGAGTGGACGGGCGATCCCATCTCCGTGAGCACGCCGACGGCGCTGCGCGGCGTCGTGCCAGTGCTTGGCTTCGTATTCCCGATCTATCGGCTCGCGATCGTGCTCGTGGCCGTCGCGATCGCAATGGCACTCTGGGCGATGCTCGATTGGACGCAGCTCGGCGCGATGATCCGCGCGGGCGTCGACGATGCGCCGATCGCGCGGGTCATGGGCATTCCAGTCTCGCGGCTCTTCACCACAGTGTTCTGTCTGGGAGCCGGGCTCGCGGGCTTCGCGGGCATGCTGGGGGCGCCGATCCTCTCGGTCTATCCAGGCCTCGATGCGGACATGCTGCCGCTCGCGCTCATCGTGGTGATCCTCGGTGGATCCGGTAGCCTCCTGGGCGCGCTGGTCGGCAGCTTCGTGATCGGCGTGCTCTACAACTTCGGCCCGGCGCTCTTTCCCGAGCTCGCCCACGTCGTGCTGTTCCTGCCGATGCTCCTGGTGCTTGTGCTGCGTCCGCAGGGGTTGTTCGGCAGGCAGATCCTATGAGGCGCCCGGCGCTCGCGCTCGCCAGCCTCGCGCTGGTGAGCCTCCCCTACTGGATCCACAGCGCCTATTACACCAACATCGCGAGCCAAATCCTGATCTACGCGATCTTCGCGCTGGGCCTCAACGTGCTCGTGGGGTACGGCGGGCTCGTGTCGCTGGGACACGCGGGCCTCTTCGGCACCGCGAGCTACGCCGCGGCCTGGCTGGTGGCCGCTGGCACGGGCCAGCTCGCGGGCGGCCTCGGCGCGATCCTACTCACGCTCCTGATGTCTGCGCTCTTCGCCGTGCTCTCGCTGCGCGCGACGGGCATCGGCTTTCTCATGATCACGCTCGCGCTGGGACAGATCCTCTGGGGTATCGCTTATCGCTGGATCTCGCTCACCAACGGCGACAACGGGATCAATCTCGCCGCGCGGCCGATGCCGCTCGGACTTTCGCTGGCAAGGCCAGGCGCGTTTTATCTGGCGACACTCGCCGTGTCCGCGCTCGCGGTGGCATCGATGGCAAGCTTCGTCGCCTCCCCCCTCGGCGCGAGCCTCCGTGGCGCGCGCGACCAGCCGCGTCGGATGACCGCGCTCGGCTACGATGTCTGGCTGATCCGCTTCGTCGCGTTCCTGTTCTCGGGATTCTGGACCGGCGTTGCGGGTCTGCTGTTCTGCTACTACAACCAGTTCGTAAGCCCGCACCTCCTGACGCTCTCGAGCTCCGCCGAGGTGCTGCTGATGGTGATCTCCGGTGGGAGCGGCACACTGCTGGGTCCGATCGCGGGCGCGGCACTGGTCGTCGTCATGAAGAACGTGGTGAGCGCCTATATCGAGCGCTGGAACCTGGTGCTGGGCGCCATCTTCGTCGCGATCATCGTGCTGATGCCGGAGGGCCTGGTGCCGGGATGCCAGCGCCTGTGGCGCTGGGCCTGGCGCCGACGCGGGGTCGCGGCCTCCGGGGCTGCACAATGACCGCGCTCGAGATTCGCGCACTCTCGAAATCCTTCGGTGGCCTGCGGGTCAGCGCCGACGTGAGCCTCGCCGTCGAGGCGGGCGAGCGGCGCCTGATCATCGGCCCCAACGGCGCCGGCAAGACTACGTTGTTCAACCTGATCGCCGGCGAGCTCAGGCCGGATCGCGGCTCGGTCCACCTCCTCGGCCGCGACATCACCATGCTTCCCGCCTGGCGGCGCGCCCATCTCGGTCTCGCGCGCACCTACCAGATCATCACGCTGTTCCCGCGCGACACGCTGCTCGGCAACGTGACGCTGGCGCTCATGGGGCTGTCGCCGCTGCGCTGGAATCCCTTGGCGAGGCTCGCGAGCCAATCGGCGGTGCTCGCGGAGGCGCGCGCGGCGCTGGCACGGGTTGGGCTCGACCATCTCGCCGACCGGCCGCTTGCCGAGACCTCTTACGGCGAGCGGCGGCGGGTCGAGATCGCGATGGCGCTCGCCCAGCGTCCCCAGGTGCTCCTGCTCGACGAGCCCTTCGCCGGCCTCTCGGTCCCGGAGCGGCGCGAGGTGCGCGAGCTCCTGCTCGGCATTCCCGGCAACACCACCATCGTGATGATCGACCACGACATGGACGTGGCGCTCGACTTCGCCGAGCGGATCACGCTCCTGCATTTCGGCGAGGTGATCGTCGAGGGAACGCGCGCCGAGGTGGTGGGCAACCCGCGCACCCGCGAGGTCTATCTTGGCGCCTGAGGCGCTCACCCTCGAGGCGATCGACGCCTTCTACGGCGACAGCCACGCGCTTCAGGGCGTGTCGCTCCGACTGGGCGCGGGCCGGTTGCTGGGCCTCCTCGGCCGCAACGGCGCTGGCAAGACCACCTGCATGAACGTGGCTGTGGGCCTGCTGCCGCCACGGCGCGGCCGACTCTCGGTCGAGGGCCGAGACCTCACCGGCGAGGCGCCGGAAGCCATCGCGGCGGCGGGCGTGGCGCTCGTGCCACAGGGGCGGCGGATCTTCCGCAGCCTCAGCGTGCGCGAGAACCTCGCGGTGGCGGCACGGCGGAGCCGCGTCACGAGCGCACAGGCCTGGACCCTCGAGACCGTCTTTGCAACCTTTCCGCGCCTCCGTGAGCGCGCGACCCAGACCGCGGGCTACCTTTCCGGCGGCGAGCAGCAGATGCTGGCGATCGGCCGGGCGCTGATGCGCAATCCGCGCGTGCTGCTCATGGACGAGCCGTCGGAGGGACTGGCGCCGCAGATCGTGGCTGAGGTGATGGCGACCGTCCGTGCGCTCAAGGCGAGCGGACTCTCCATCGTTCTGGTGGAGCAGAACGCGAAGCTCGTGTTCGACATCGCCGACGACATCGTTATCCTCAGCAGCGGCCGGGTCGTGGTAGAGAGCAGCACCGCGGCGCTCCAGAAGAGCGGCGCGGACCTGCAGCAACACCTTGGGATTTTCTGACCGGCGGAGAGCATCTTGAACGTATCTCAGCAACCCTTCTCCGGCCGCGTCGAGGACCCGGAGCTGCTCACGGGGCAAGGCCGTTACGTCGGCGATATCCGGCTGCCGGGCCTCACCGTCGCGGCTTTCGTGCGCTCGCCCCACGCAAATGCCCGCATCCGCTCGGTCGAGGTCGCGGCGGCACGGCGCGCGCCGGGAGTCCTTGCGGTACTCACCGGCGCCGACATGGAGGCGGCGGGGGTCCGCGACATCTCACGCCCGATGCCGCAGAAGGGCCGCGGCGGCGCGCCGATGGCGACCCCGCCCCGCCCGTCCCTCGCACACACGCACGTGCGCCACGTCGGCGATCCCGTGGCACTCGTCGTGGCCGAAACCCAGGCGCAGGCCCTCGATGCGGCGGAGCTGATCTCGGTCGAGTACGAGGAATTGCCAGCAGTGACCGACGCGCGCGAGGCGGTGAAACCCAACGCGCCGCAGGTCTGGCCGGAGGCGCCGGGCAATATCGCGCTCGACTGGGAAGCCCCCGCCGACGACCGGCAGACCAACGCCCGCGAGGTCGACGCGATGTTCTCCGGAGCGGCGCATGTCGCCCGCGTCTCGCTGGTGAACCAGCGCGTGATCGTGGCTTCCATGGAGGGGCGCGCGGCGCTCGCGGAGTATGACGCCGCCGGCGATCTGTTGACTCTCCACGTGGGGTCGCAGGGCGTCAGCACGCTACGCGACCACACGGCGGCGATCCTGGGCATCGACCGCGAGCGCGTGCGGGTGATCACCGGGGACGTCGGCGGCGGCTTCGGCATGAAGTCGCCGGTCTATCCGGAATACCCGGCGATCCTGGTGGCGGCGCGCCAGCTCCGCCGGCCCGTACGCTGGCTCTCCACGCGCGCGGAAGCGTTCCTGAGCGACAACCAGGCGCGCGACACGTTCATGGATATGGAGCTCGCGCTCGACCGCGAAGGCCGGTTCCTGGCGCTTCGCGTGAACGCGATCGCGAACCTCGGCGCCTATCACAGCCCCAATGGCGTCTTCATCGCGACCTCGAACTTCGCGCGCTGCCTGCCCTGCGTCTATCACATCCCCAAGATCGCCGTGCGGATGCGCTGCGTCTTCACCCACACGGTACCGGTCGGACCCTATCGCGGCGCCGGCCGGCCGGAGGCGAACTATGCGCTGGAGCGGCTGGTCGACGCCGCCGCGCGCGTGACCGGAATCGACCGGGCGACACTCCGCCGGCGCAATTTCATCACGCCCGCCATGCTGCCATACGCGACGCCGCTGGGGGCGAGCTTCGACAGCGGCGACTTCGCGGGCCTCCTCGACAAGGCCTTGGCGCTCGCGGACGCACCGCGCTTCGCTGAGCGCCGCGCCCGCTCCAAGGCCTCGGGCAAGTTGCGCGGGCTCGGCATCTCCTGCTTCCTCGAGCACGCGGGCGGCCAGCCCAATGAGGCCGCGGCGATCCGTTTTCCCGGCGACGGCACCATTGCGGTGGTCCTGGGCGCGCAATCCTCGGGACAAGGGCACCGCACCGTGTTCCGTCGACTGGCGGCGGAGCGGCTTGGCATGCCCGAGGGTCGCATCGTCGTGCGTCAGGGCGACACGCAACTGGGCGTGCCGGGCTCGGGCACCGTCGCCTCGCGCGGCACCATGACCTCGGGCACCGCGGTCTTCCGGGCGGTCGAGACGGTGATCGAGAAGGCGCGCCCCGTCGCGGCGGAGATGCTGGAAGCCGCGGCGAGCGACATCGTCTACGCCAACGGACATTTCGAGATTGCCGGCACCGATCGACGCGTGTCGCTGCTCGATGTCGCCGCGAAGGCAAAGCTCGATACTCAGACCGCGATCGAGGTCGCGCATTCCTTTCCGAACGGCTGCCACATCGCCGAGGTCGAGATCGATCCCGAGACCGGCGTGGTGATGCTCGAGAGCTATGCCGCGGTCGACGATTGCGGGCGCGTGCTCGACCACACCCTCGCCGAGGGCCAGATCCACGGCGGGGTCGCCCAGGGCGTGGGCCAGGCGCTGATCGAGGACACCGTCTACGACGCAACCGGACAGCTCCTGACCGGCACCTTCATGGACTACGCGATGCCGCGCGCCGATCAGTTCCCGGACATGCTCACCCAGTCGGCGCCGACGCTCTGCAAGACGAACCCGCTCGGCGTCAAAGGCACCGGGGAGGCCGGCACCACCGGCGCGCTTGCGGCGGTGATGAATGCAATCGCCGACGCCATTCCCGGGGAGGCCGGCGCCACCCTCGACATGCCCGCGACCCCGCTCAGGGTCTGGCAGGCTTGCCAACAACTCAAGAAGACCGGAGGACATTGACCCATGCTCTACACCTGCGCCCCCGCCCGCAGCGGCGCTGCCACCATCAAGGCAAAGCGGCGCGGCGGTACCGCGCCCGGCATCACCGTCGACATCCACTGCCACGTGCTGACTCCGGCGGCTGAGGATCTCGTGCGGCCCGTCTACAAGCCCGAGACCGACCCGCTCCACCTGTTCGCCAACGAGGCGACACGCGAAGTGAACCGACAACAGGGCCAGTCGATCCGCGCCAAGATTACATCCGTCGAGGCTCGGCTCAAGGCGATGAACAAGCTCGGCATCGACATGCAGGCGATCTCGCCGGCACCCGGGCAGTACTACTATTGGACCGACCCGGAGATGGGCCTTGCGGCCGCGCGCCTCTGCAACGACAACATCGCGAGCATCGTGGCGGCCCATCCCGACCGGTTCGTCGGCATGGGCACGGTGCCGCTCCAGTCGCCGGAGTTCGCGGTCGCCGAGCTCGAGCGCATGGTGAAGGAGCTCGATCTCCGCGGCGCGGAGATCTGCACGGATGTCGCGGGCAAGGAGCTCTCGAGCCCACGCTTCCGGCCGTTCTTCGCGAAGGCCGAGGAGCTCGGCGTCGTCATTTTCATGCATCCGAGCGGCTACACCGACGGCAGCCGGCTCTCCGATCACTACTTCATCAACGTGATCGGCAATCCGCTCGCGTCGACGGTGGCGGTGAGCCATCTGATCTTCGGCGGCGTGCTCGAGGCTTACCCGCGGCTCAAGATCGTGGTGGCCCATGGCGGCGGCTTCCTGCCGGCTTACTCAGGTCGCATGAACCACGCGCACCGCGCGCGCAGCGACCTCCGCCGCGAAATCCAGAAGCGGCCCACGGGCTATCTCAAGAAGCTCTACTTCGACACCATTGTCTTCACCGACCACCAGCTCGAGTATCTCGTGCAGCAATGGGGCGCGGACCACCTCCTGCTCGGCAGCGACTACCCCTACGATATGGCAACGCCCGACCCCGTGGGCCACGTCATGAGCGCGCGAAAGATCGCGCGGGCGGACAAGGCGAAGATCCTCGGCGGCAATGCGATGCGGCTCCTCGGGATCAAAGCGCGGAAGTCGGCCGCCGCGAGGGCGCGCCGCTGAGGATCTTTCGAGGGCCGCGCTATCGTAACGCTCTGAAGCGGGTAGCTCAGACTTCCGCGCCGCAAACCGGGCACGCACCTTCGGCGCCTGCGGGTTTCGCGGGGTGCCGCGTGCTCTCCGGCGGCCTCAGCGCGTGGTAGATCTGGCACTCGATCTCGTAGGCGCTCGCCGGCGAGGACGCGTAGACGAAGGCGAAGCTGGCGTAGAGCCCGACGTATTCCTTTAAGCGCGCGGCGAGGTCGTCATCAGCGCGCCCGACGAACCGAGGCGTCGCGGCTCCGCCCGCGACGGAATTTACGACATAGACGCCGGCCGACTTGCGCGTGACCGTGCGGCCGATGACCTGCGCATTCAGGAGATGCGGTCCGTTGAGCGATGGTGATTGCGCCGACGGTGGTACCTGGCGCGGAGCATGGTTTTGAGACGAGACAACGCCGCGATCCAGCATGGTTCTCCCCTCCAAGAGAGTGCCCCATGATAGGCCGCGACACACTAAAGCGTCCTCGCCCCGGGGCGAGTTTCGCTTTCAATTTGACCGAAATACCGGCGCGCGCCGCGCTTTCAGGCTCTCGCACCCTGGAGCCGGTGTTGGATCACGGCCTCGAGCCGGCGTACCCAGCGACTCCCGAGATAGCAGACCAGGAAATACCCAACGGCCAGCGCGGTGTAGAGCTCGATCGGGCGCTGGTCGCGGGCGTTAATGATCGTGACCGATTGCAGCACGTCGGAAACGCCGATCACGCTGGCGATGGTCGAATCCTGGAAGGCGATGATGGATTGGGTCAGGAGCGACGGCAGCATGCGCCAGAGCGCCTGGGGCAGCACGATGAGCCGCATCACCTGCGGCGTTGTGAGGCCGGTCGCGAGGCCGGCGCTCCGTTGGTCGACCGCGATCGACTGCAGGCCCGCGCGGACGATTTCAGTGAAATAAGCGACCTCGAAAGCCGCGAGCGCCAACAGCGCTGAGAGATAGGCGGAGCTCGGATGCCCCGTCAGCATCGGCCCGGTGTAGTAGGCCCAGAACATGATCATCAGCAGCGGGCTGCTGCGCAGCACGTTGACGTAGGCCGTGACCGGCAGATGGACAAGCGGAAGGCGCGAGAGGCGTCCCACCGCGAAGAGGCACGCGATCGGCAGGGCGATGGCGATCGCGGCAAGCGTCATCGCGATGTTGTAGCGGAGGAACGTCAGGGCGAGCGGGCCGATATTCTGCAGCAGGACCGACATCAACCGGCTCCGCGCCTGAGCAGCCCGTGGACTCGCGTCCGCCGCTCGATCAATCCCATCAATACCGCGACGGCCCAGGCGCAGCCGAGATAGACCGCCGTGCCGAAGGTGTTGGCCTCGACCCAGTGGAAAGTCTCGGCGCCGATCTCTTGCGTCAAATACGAAGTCTCGACCACGCCCACCGTCATGGCGAGCGAGGAGCTTTTGAACACCGTGACGAACTCCGAGGTGAGGCTGGGCACGATCAAGCGCAGCAGCAGCGGCGCCACCACGTAGCGCTGGGTCTGCCCCCAGGTGAGTCCGGTCGAGAGCGCGCCCCACTGCACCGGCACACCCACGGCATTGAGCCCCGCGCGCACGTGCTCGGAGACCTTGGCGGAGGTGTAGAGCGAGAGCGTGATCACCGCGCTCACGCTCTCCCACCCCAGCGAGAACAGCGGCCGGCGCAGCGCATCCGGCAGGAAACGCGGAAACACATAGTAGACGAAGAAGAGCTGCACCAGCAGCGGCACGTTGCGGAAGATCTCGACATGGGTGGTCGCGGCGGCGCGCACGGGCGAGTGTGGCGACCCGCGGGCGATCCCGCCGACCACGCCGATCACGAGCGCGAATGCCCAAGAGATCAGCGCGAGCTCCAGCGTCGTCAGCACCGCCTCCGCCACCAACTCGCCATAAGGCGGCCGCCAGAGCACGGACCAGTCGTAGGTCATGATGGTTGGATGGCTCCGACTGGGATCAGCACCGTGCGTTCTTCGACTCGCGATGCGTCGCATCGCGGCTCAGGATGAAGTGCTTTCATTGTGGCAAGAAAGAAAAGCCTTCATCCTGAGCCGCGTCCCGAAGGGACGTGAGTCGAAGGACGCACCGTCCCTACTGCGCCGGCCACGCGTTGATGAGGGCCAGCGACTTCAGCGCATCGGTCATCGGGAAGGGCGAGACGCCCTTGGGGCCGAAGTACTTGTCGTAGAGCTTCGCCCACTCGCCGGTCACGAAGAGGTCGACGACGGTGAGGTCGGCGATGCGCTTGAACTTCGAGCTCTCCGGCCGGATCGGGAAGGCCTGGAGGAATGTGTTGACGCCGGGATCGAAGACGCGCCAGCCCGCGGGATCCGGCGCCTTGTCCTTGAGGCCGAAGAGGATCGGCCCGTCGGAGCTGTAGGCATCGATCGTGCCCGTGCCGAGCGCCGTGAAGCCCTGGGGATGATCCGGGAAGCCGACGGTGGTCACTGGCGATTTCAGCCGGCCGCTCTGATTGAGCCCGCGATACATCGCCTCCTCGAGCCCGCCCTGCGGCACGCCCACGCGCTTCCCCGCCATATCCGCCAGCGACTGGATCGGCGACGACGACGCCACGATGACCTCAGTGGAGGTCAGGAAATCCGCCACCGTGAAGTCGACCACCTTGAGCCGCGCCTGGGTCACGACGGTGGCACCCGCCTCCATGTCGATGGTGCCGTTCTGCAGGAGCGGGATGCGCGTCTGGCTGGTGACGGGGATGTAGTTGAGCGCGATGGCGCCGCCGAGCTCCTTCTGGATATTGGTGTGGATCGCCTTCGCGATGTCCGTCGCGAAACCCACGTAATTCCCCTGCGCATCCTTGTAGCCATAGGGCGGCGTCGCCTCGCGAGCGCCTAGATTGAACGTGCCCGTGCGCTTGATCCGGTCGAGCGTGTCCTCGACGCAGCCGACCGGGGTCTGCGCGCGCACGACCGCGGGCGCGGCGAGCGCGCCCAGCGCGCCCGAGGCCGCGATGAGTTGCCGGCGCCCGAGCAGCGCCGAGGTGCCGTTTCCACGATTGCTTTGCTTGCCCA
>DATEGF010000322.1:0-5339 GCA_035280245.1 Allostellaceae bacterium | reverse complement strand
CCGGCCATTTGACCTCGAGATCGGACGCATCGGGCGTTACCCACTCAAACGTGATCTGGTTGCGCGCGAGGAACCGGCGCAGGTCGCTGCATGCGCTATCCCAGCGATGTCCCAGAATCTTCACGCGCGGCTTGGGTGGCTCTGCGGAGATTTTCTGCAGGCCGCCGATACGCTCGCGCGCGAGCGCGCCCATTTTCTGCGCGAATTCCGGCGCCGAGGCAGCGGTCATATAATATTGCTGAGCATCGAGGCGCAGCACGCGCGATGGCTTCGCGGCTCGATAGCCACCGGGGAATGGCGACCCGAGCGCCAGAGGCACTTCACCGAATATGGTGCCGGGCATGCGCCAACCGAGCGTTCGGGGGACCCCGTCGAACAACTTGATTACTTCGATCTTGCCGGAAATCACGGCAAAGAAAGCGCGCTCATCACCCTCCTGAACGGCCCACTCTCCAGCCGCGAGTTGAATGTCGGCTGCCGATTTTGCGAGACGAGCAAGCTCCGCCGCCGGGACGGCGGACAATATCGGAATCGTCCGGATTTCCTCAGTCGTGAACATGGCTCTCCCCCGCCTTCAGCTGAAAAGTTGGCCAACCTATACAGGCGTTGCCGCCGAGACCAGGGGATGGTCAGGCGAGCCGCCAGGCGCGCAGCGGGCTCGCGTAGCCCTTGAGCGTGACGCCATCGAGAGGCGTCGCGGCACCGGCGGTGTCGCCGAGGGCGGCCATGACCTGCTCCGAGACGATGAGGCGCGCGCCATGCTCCTTGGTAAGCTGCTCCAGCCGCGAGGCGAGGTTCACGGTGTCGCCGATCGCCGTGAACTCCTTGCGGCGGGGCGAGCCGATATTGCCGGTGACCGCCGGGCCAATGTGAAGGCCGATCCCGACCCGGAGCGGCCAGGAACCCGCGCCCAGGCCGCGGCGATCGATCTCGGCCAGGATGTCGCGCGCCGCGGCAACGCCGTGGCGGGCGGCGGCGGGATCGTCGAGCGGCGCGCCGAACACCGCCATGAAGCCGTCGCCCAGGAACTTGTTGATGAAGCCCTGGTGCCGATCCACGGCCTCGATCATGAAGGCGAAGACCCCGTTGAGGAACGCGACCACCTCCTCTGGCGCGCGCTCGCGTGCCCGCGCCGTGAAGTTGCGGATGTCGAGGAACATCACGCAGACCTCGCGGGTCTCGCCGGCAAACTCCGCGGCGCTGTCGAGCAGGCGCTCGACCACCGCGGGGGAGACGTGCTGGCCGAAGAGGTTGGTGACCCGCTCGCGCGAGGTCGCCTCCGCGAAGGCGAACCGGAACTTGCCGCGGAGCC
Source organism: Allostellaceae bacterium (assembly GCA_035280245.1). Taxonomy (GTDB): domain Bacteria; phylum Pseudomonadota; class Alphaproteobacteria; order ATCC43930; family CGMCC-115725; genus DASZHJ01. Next base: position 4,027 of record DATEGF010000322.1, on the reverse strand, counting down.
GCACGGCAATCAGCCCCGCGACGAAGCCTGCAATCAGCATGACCGCCGCTTTGCTCAGATGATAGATCGGCACCAGCACTGGAACGGACGATGCCGAGTCGATCAGCAGCACCGCGTAAGCCAGGCCCAAGTAACTGCCCGCTGCGACCGCTCCCGTGAATACCGGCAGCGCGAAATCGAGCCGCAAGGTGGACGACAGGATGAAGAGGAAATAGAGCATCGAGGGCCAGGTACCGAACGCCGCCGCGGGACCGGCGTACTCGGTTACCCACCAGAGGATCGCCGTCGGCAAGCTGGTCTCGATGAGCGCATTGGTGAAGCGAGCCAAGGCTGGCATGTCTTTGCCGCGGGACCGCCGGTAGCGGAGCAGGATCAGCACCGCGACCTCGTAAGCGAGGAACGGCCCGATGATGCGCAATGGCGTCCATGGCGGAACCGATTCCCGCAGGAACTGCCGCAGGAAATCCTGGCCGAACAGGAACAGGAGCTCGTCGAGGACCAGCACCACCGCCAGGACCGCGGTCAGCACGCGGACACGGATCTGCTCGCTCGCCAGGATCTCCGCGGCGAGCGCGCGCTCGAACGCGGGATCGGCGGCGGCGGGTCTCATCGTGTGCGTCGAGGCAAGTCCGGCCGCCGGCGAGAGCTACGAGCGATTCCGGAGCGACGCGGCGGCAGCCTGCTTCAATCGGTCACGCTGAATCTTGCCGTTCGCATTGCGCGGTATGCGGGCCATTCTGATCACGTGGAACCGGCCGATCGGAACCCGGCGACACGCCTGGGTGATGCGCTGCATGAGCTCTTGATCGCTGCCTCGAGCGTCCGACAGCGCGATGCAGACCTCCTCGGCCGCGTGAAAGGCGATGTACTCGGGGGTCACGAGCGATCGTCTACCCTCATGCTGCCTTGGCGACAAGACCAGGACCGCGAGTCCCTCGCCCTAGCCGGGAGCGCTCGCGTGGGACTAGTCTCTCGGGACCATTCGCCCAAAAGCGCCGCGACCTCATGCCCATCACCAGCTTGCTGCTCAACCTCCTGTGGCTCATCTGCGGCGGGTTCTACATGGCGGTCGGCTGGTTCATCGCCGCGATCGTGATGGCGATCACCATCGTGGGCCTGCCCTGGACGCGCGCCGCCTTCAACATCGCGCTCTATACCCTGATGCCCTTCGGCCAGACCGCGGTCTCGCGCGCGGCGCATACGGGCCGCGACGACCTCGGCACCGGAGCGCTCGGCGCGATCGGGAACCTGATCTGGCTCATCCTGGCGGGCTGGTGGCTGGCGCTCGGGCATCTGCTCACGGCGGTGGTGCTCGCCATCACCATCATCGGAATTCCCTTCGCCTGGGCGCACCTCAAGCTCTCGGGCCTTGCGCTTTGGCCGATCGGGAAGATGATCGTGCCCATCGAGGAAACCGTGCGCTACCGCCGGTGACCACTTTGGATTCTCATTCAGGGGAGAAGCGGCATGGGACTGCTCGACGGTAAGATCGCGATCATCACTGGCGGCACCAGCGGCATCGGCACCGCGACCGCCGAGCTTTTCGTGGCCGAGGGCGCCCAGGTGGTCTTCACGGGGCGACGCGAGGCCGAGGGCGAGGCGGTCGCGAAGCGGATCGGCGCCCGCGCCACCTTCATCCAGGCGGACGCCACCAGCGAGGCGGATTGGGAGCGCGTAATCAAGGCAACCCTCGACCACCATGGCCGGCTCGACGCGCTCTTCAACAACGCCGGCGGTCCCGCGCCCACCGGCAGCATCGAGAGCGTGCCGGTCGCCGGGTTCGATGCCGCGATGGCGCTGCTCGTGCGCTCGGTGATGCTGGGCATGAAGCATGCCGCGCCCATCATGAAGCGGCAGAAGTCCGGCTCGATCATCAACAACGGCTCGGTGGCCGGGCTTCAGACGGGCTTCTCGACCTCGATGATCTACGGCGCCGCCAAGGCCGCGGTGATCCATCTCACGCGATGCGTCGCCATGGAGCTCGGCGAGCACTATGTGCGGGTCAACTCGATCTCGCCCGGCGCGATCGCGACCGGGATCCTCGCCAAGGCGCTCGGCGCCGAGCCGACCAAGGCCGACGGCATGGCGGACAAACTCAAGGCCGCCTTCGCGACCGCCCAGCCGATCCCGCGCGCCGGCATTCCCGACGACATCGCCCAATGCGCCTGCTGGCTCGCCTCCGACCGCTCGACCTTCGTCAACGGCGAGGACATCGTGATCGACGGCGGCCAGATCCGCGGCCGCTTCTACTCACCCCACCAGGCCGCGGTGAAGCAGACGAAATCCATGCTGGGGATTGAGGGCTGACCGCTTCGTAAAGGGAAAGACCGAGGCAGTTTCTCCGGAATTCAGGAGGGATTCATGTCGGCCGTGAAATCGCCAAGCCGCCGAGCCTTCTTCTTGGAATTGCAATGCAGGCAGGCGGTAATCAGGTTCTCGAAACTGTCATCACCTCCCTTGGACACTCTGCGCGATTGTTTTCCATCGCTCGGGCCTTTGGGTTCGTCACGCGGCGCGCAAGACGAAATCCACGTGGACTTCATCATAGGGAAAGACGACGTGCCCGCCTCTCACGCGATCGAGCACGCCCGCCTCCACGAGGGCTCGGACATCGCCATGAACGGATTTCACGTCGCGATCGACCCTGCGAGCGATTTCGCGAATCGCAACCGGGCCGGCGCCCGTCATTGCCCGCAACACCTCCCATCGCTTCGGGGTGATCACCTTCCACAGGAGCTCGGCCGACGCGAAGCTGATGAATGCACCCTGCTTCTTGCCTTGGAAGGCTCGCAGCAATCTCTTCTTGGTGTCCTCTTGTGGGGAGATTCCGATGGTCACGGTGGTCATTAGGGCCTCCACTTCTCGATCTCGTTCCAAAATCCGCCACCACCTGCGTCACGCTTGTAAAGGAGTAGGGCACTTCGTCGGACCCGACATGCTTGTGATCGCCCTTCCCCGCTTCATTATCGAATCGTAGGATGCAGACCCCGTCGACCACGAACGCAAGACGATATTTGAAACCGTGGCTGCGGCCTGGAGCAAGGCTCGGCAGCTGCCAAACAACCATCTCCGCAAAGCGGCCTTCGCTCAGGATGCGTCGCTCACGCAAGAGCAGGCGCGCTCGCATGTTGGCATTTGTACCAACGCCAGCAGATCCATCAACGTTCGGGCAGCGAGGCAGCCGTGATCCATGCCGGCGACCGAGGGCTGGTACCCAAGGCTGTTGCTTGACACCACGCGCCTAGTCGGGACGAATCGGGCCTCCTTTGCGGAATTGGGAGCGAGAATGGCCAATTTGACTTATCAGGCGCCGGCAACTGTCGAGGATGCCGTGAAGATCCTTGCCGGCGCCGCGGGCCTCGCGAAACCGCTGGCGGGCGGCACGGATCTGCTGGTTCAGCTGCGGTCCGGCCGGGTAAAGCCGGAGCTGATCGTCGATACGAAGAAGATTCCCGGCATGATCGGGATCCGCGAGGTCGACGGCGGCTTCGTGATTGGCGCGGCGACGCCGGGCGCGGTGCTGGGCGAGCACGAGGCGCTGGAGAACGCCTGGCCGGGCGTGGTCGAGGCCGCAAACCTCATCGGCTCGACACAGGTCCAGGGCCGCGCCTCGCTCGCCGGCAACCTCTGCAACGCCTCGCCGGCGGCGGACAGTGTCCCCGCCCTCATTGCCGCCAGGGCCACGGTCGTGATCGTGGGTCCGAAGGGCCGGCGCGAGGCGCCGGTCGAGAGCATCTGCACCGGCCCCGGCCGCACGTCGCTCGCCCGCGACGAGATCGTCACCGAGTTCCACCTGCCAAAGCGCCCGCCGCGCTCGAGCGACGCCTATCTCCGCTTCATTCCGCGCACCGAGATGGACATCGCCGTTGTGGGCGCCGGGGTCAATGTGACGCTCGACGCGAACGGCGTCTGCCAGGACGCGCGGGTCTCGCTCGGCGCGGTGGCGCCGACGGCGCTGCTGGTGCCCGACGCCGCCAAGGCGCTGATCGGCCACAAGCTCGATCAGTCGACGCTGGACGCCCTCGAC
>DATEGF010000321.1:0-14506 GCA_035280245.1 Allostellaceae bacterium | reverse complement strand
ATCCTCGAGATCAACAAATCCCAAGATTTTTCCATCGCGCGAAATATGGTAGGCGGTGCGGAATCCGTCGGTCAACGCCTTGTATTTCTTTGAAGCAAGGAAATCTCTTGGGAATTGTGCAGTGCGAGACCCACCAATTTTAGTCGGATCTAGAATGCATCCAAATGTTAGGGACTTATTTTCATAGCTCTGTTCAGAAAGTGTGTGGAGTGCGCTGAATACCTCGCTAACAGAAAGTTGTAACGCGTGATGCTCCGCCACATGAAATGCGACTACATGCTCATCAAACGCAGCAGCGATTGCCTCTAGCGATGGAGCATGTGATTGCAATGTAGCTCGTTGCAAGACTTCAGAAATTCGAGAGGATATCCGCTTGCAGATGTCATGTTCGCGCAGGTCGAAACTCCTTGCGGCCATACCTCCGACTACTGGAAGACGTTTGCGCTCGATAAACGCCGTTAGGGACCTGGCATCGTGGGCGCCCTCTTCGCCTATCGCTAATGTCATACGAATTTTGGATAAAGCTGAAGACGTCCAAACAGATTTTGATTCTTCCCAAGGCCCTTCACTCCAAGAAGATACTTCAACGTGAGGAAGGATTCTTTGGATCGCACCCGTCGCATGTTCGATGAACGCAACTCCGGATGGTCCGAGTACGTGTCTTAGACGACTGTTCGCGCGAATCAAACTTAACGACCTCCGGGGTAGGTTTTCGCCCCTGCTAGTTTCCGACTCGTGCCCGAGGAATGAGCGCTTATGGCTGCTTGAGGAACTTCCCATTGAAGTGAAGCCGAAACTCGTCAATAGCCTCCTCGAAACGTTCGAATCCTTCTTTGCGCATCAGAGCTGCGAAACCGATGCTGCGCTCGGTTCCGACGATCGCCGACCAGTAATACTGAATCATCCCTGCCGCGTCGCGCTCTTCCAGACGCATGACTGTAAGCCGAACGCCTTGCTTAAGCTTCTCCGAAGCCTGTGGAGATTGGAGTATGGGATCAAAGATACGCTCATGAAGAAAATCCATGATCTTTTGCTCTTTTAGACCAAGCGTCCTCATAGTCGCTCCCTCCATTCAGCTTAACCAGCCCGACCGCCCTGAGGTCCTCACTTGAGGTCCACGCGGTTTGAGGCAACTCGCGCGAAATGGCGTCCGTCCCCTATTTTTCGGACTTCAATAACGAGCATATCGGAATTGTGTGGGAGGGCGGCTAGCATTCCCGACTTCGCGGTGACCCCTAACTCCGCCTTGTTTAAGTTTGCGTCCTAGAGCGAAGCGCCCACATACCCGCGCCGCGGCCATCGGGCATCGTGAAGATGTCGCTACCGCCCTTGAACACGTCAGAGTCGCTCGAGTTCTCTTCCAGGGTGCGACGCACAACAGCGTCGAAACTCTTGGGAACCGTGCGGCCTGCAGCACGCCTGATAGTTTCGACTTCGCTATAGATTCGATTTAAAGTAGCTCGCCCACCTAGCCTCCGAAGACCTTCCCGCACGTCATCCCTCCATGTTCTCTCCTGATCGGCGAGATCAATCTGATCCGCTATTTCAGAGAGCCCCAAGGGCCTGGAATATTGGCTGCGCCCTTGCAACCGCCAATGCGTTTCGAGCTTTTGAAGAAGCTCTTCCTGCCGCTCGCCAACAATTGCCGGCGTCCATGTCGTGTGCTGGAGAACTTGTGTCGTGATCACGAAAGGCGAAACTCCTCCCTGTGCAAAATATGCCGTCTTCTTGCGTTCGAAATCGTAGTTAGATGCAGCGCTGTTCTTCTTCCTCGTGAGCAACGCTAGATTTCCTAACGTGTGTACAAATTTCTCTCGCACGGCAGGATCCTGAAACCATACTAGCCAGTCGCTTCCCTCATGAGGATTCTGCGGCAGGACGTGCTCCACCGTGATCGTTTGATAATCGTACGTCGCTCCACCACCCGAAAGCAGGGCATCCAAACGCAATAATACGGCCGAACGGGCGCGAGCAGAGAGCGTCTCGTAAATGGCGCCCGAAAGAACTTCATATGTTCGATTCTGCTCTGCCCCTGTGAGCTGCAGAGGCGACAAATCTGCATAAAGATCGTCGCCTTGCTCAACAGAGTTGGTAAGTCGGGAGAAGCGATCAATACGCTCGTTAATGCCGGTTCTTGTTATCAACAATGCATATGCTAACCTCTCCAAATCACAAAAGAACCTGCCCATCGCCTCGGAGGAACCCTGATATCTGACAGCAAATGCTAGAGCAGGTGGCATCCAGTCATTAAATTCGAGTCGGTTGAGCCACTTGAGGCGTTCATTGACTAATTCGGCGCCGGTTGTGCTGGCATAAGCCGCGTCTGCTAATTGTTCATACACGGCGGCCATAGGCAGCAACACTTTATTGATGAAATCGATACCCGACATGCTTTTAGTTACATGGTCTCTGAATTCACTGAGCAGAGTGCCCTGCGGCTTTGCTTTTCTATAGATCATCCTGATATAGCTAAAGACATCTCCGAATTCGTTGCGCCCAAGGTCCTCTTCTGTATCTTCCCACCTGCTTGTGTAGGAGTCGCGCTGGTGGATCGGAATCCCGCCTATTATTTCGGCTTTCAGAATATCAGTAGCGGATAATTCCAATCCTCGCGTGTTCAGAACTGAAAAGATTCGGTAGGCAGAATCCAGATCGGGTGTAGCGACTACAACGAGATAGCATCGCGTAACCACAAACTGGGCCAATCTAGGCCGCTCAGACGTCGGTAATGCTTTAATTTTATCGTCTAAAAGACGAGCATTGTCTCGAAGGTTCTTTTGGCTGTCTGAAAGGGTGCCTTCGAGCGCGATCAGCCTACTTATCCCATCCTCTCTCTGGACATAACGTTGAAAAAACTCACGATCACGCTCACGAAGCGACAGCCGGAATCTGTCTTGGGTCCCGAGAATCTGACTTCCTTTTTCGTATATCAGTTGGGTGATATCTGCGGCATTCTGTGACGCAGTGTTCGCCCTTATAGCGGAAAGCAGAAGCGTCAATGTCGTGAGTCGCTGTTGTCCATCGACCACGTCCGCATTCGGCAAATTCTCCGCCTTTATGAGAACTATGCTTCCGAGGAAATAAGGTGGCATCTCCTCGACTTCGCCCGGGCGGGCACTCATGAATCCGACTAGGTCGTCGAAAAGATCGCGGGCCTGCTCCGTGGTCCAGGCGTAAGGTCGCTGATAGCTGGGTATACTGAAAACATAATCATTGCTGAAGACGCGCGATATAGGTTGCTGATGCGCGATCAATGCTGCTGGCATTTGCCCCCCACCAGACTTAAATCAGTTCTCTGCGGATTTCGAAGCCAGTAGCACGATCTAATACGCCTTCGTCTCACGCGACTCAATAATGCGGTTAAGCTCCTCACACCTTGGTATGCACCGACATACCGCAGCCTAGGATGGGAAATCTCAGCGTGACAACAACATTCGATTTCAAAATCAGGGTGATCAGATCTGCTTACAGATTCGGCCTGACCCCCTAAACCCCACCTCGTGTCTTACAATCGCCGCCCCCTGCGCTAGCGCCGCGAGCTTCCCCTCCGCGATCCGGCGGTCCATCGGCGCCATCCCGCAGTTCGTGCACGGGTGGATGCGGCGTGAGTCCACGTGCTTCATCGCGCCGCGGATGACGGCGGCCACTTCCTCCGGGCTCTCGATCGTGTCGCTCGCGACGTCGATCGCGCCCAGGAGCACGTCCTTGCCGTCGAGGAGGCGCAGGAGCTCCACCGGCACCTTGGAGTGGATGCATTCGAGCGACACCTGGTCGATGCGGCTCGCCGCGAGCGCCGGGAAGATCTCCTCGTATTGCCGCCACTCGCCGCCCAAGGTCTGCTTCCAGTCGATGTTCGCCTTGATGCCGTAGCCGTAGCAGATGTGGACGGCGGTCTTGGCGGCCACGCCCTCGATCGCGCGGTGGAGCGCCTCGATGCCCCAGTCCTTCACGTCCTTCATGTAGACGTTGAAGGCGGGCTCGTCGAACTGGATCACGTCGACGCCCAGCGCCGCGAGCGCGCGCGCCTCGGCGTTGAGGCAGTCCGCGAAGGCCATCGCCATCTTCACGCGGTCGCCATAGTGGCCGTCGGCGACGGTGTCGACGATGGTCATCGGGCCCGGCAGCGTGAACTTGAGCCGGCGGCGCGTGTGGGCGCGGGCGAGTGCCGCCTCGGTGGCATGGACGGAGCGCCGGCGCTTCAAAGGCCCGGTCACCGTCGGCACCTGTGCCTCGTAGCGGTTGTTGCGGATCCCCATGGTGACCTTCTTGGCGTGATCGATGCCGTCGATCTCCGCGAGGAATCCGTGGACGAAATGGACGCGGCTCTGCTCGCCGTCGCTCACGATGTCGATGCCGGCGTCCTCCTGCATCTTGAGCGCGAGCAGCGTGGCGTCGCGCTTGGCGGCGGCGAGCGCCTCCCCCTCCGCCGCCCACGGCGCCCACAGCATCTTCGGCGTCGCGAGCCACGCGGGCTTCGGCAAGCTCCCGGCGACGGTGGTCTCGAGCATGGCGGCGCTCCCTCGGTTCGTGTTTTGGCGATCATATCAGAAAGGAAGCTCACCACCGAGGCGGTGAGGCAGTGAGAAGATAAGAAGGTATGAACCGCCAAGACGCCAAGGCGCCAAGGCAACGAGGCCGCGACGGGACCATCAAACCCGCGGCGAAGCCGCAATCCTGTTCTTGGCGCTCTTGGCGTCTTGGCGGTTCAAACTTGCTTGCGGCTTCGCCGCCGTCTCGGCCTCTCGCTGCCTCATCGCCTCTGTGGTGAACCTTTCTTGCCTGCGCTAACCTCGGAGGATGAGGACGCACGGGGAGCTGTTTGCGACGCCGCGGATCGCGCGGGAGGAGTTGCCGGGCGGGGGCGTGATCCTGCGGTCGGCGGTGGCACTGCCGCCGCTGCCGCGGTCGACGGGCGTTTGGCTGAAGCGGTGGGCGATGGACGCGCCGGAGCGGGTGTTCCTCGCCGAGCGCGACGGCGCCGGCGGGTGGCGGCGGGTCACCTATCGCGAGACCTATATGGCGGCGCTCTCGATCGGCGAGGCGCTGCTCGATCGCGGGCTCGGGCCGAACCAGCCCGTGATGATCCTCTCGGAGAACTCGATCGATCACGCGCTCCTGATGATGGGCGCGCTCGAGGCGGGCGTGCCGGTGGTGCCGGTCTCCACGGCCTATTCGCTGGTCTCGAAAGACTTCGGCAAGCTCAAGACGATCGCGGCGCTCGTGGCGCCCGGCCTCATCTACGCCGGCAATGGCGCGCGCTACGCGGCGGCGCTCGACGCGATCCGCGGCGATGCGGAGGTGGTCGTCAGCGCCGATCCGCCGAAGGGGATGCGCGTCACGGAATTCGCCTGGCTGCTCGACCACGAGCCCGGGTCCGATCTCGAGGCGGCGCGGCAAGGCGTCGGGCCCGACACGGTGGCGAAAATCCTCTTCACCTCGGGCTCGACCGGGGATCCCAAGGGCGTCATCAACACGCAGCGCATGCTGGTCTCGAACCAGGAGAGCCTGGCGCTGATCTGGCCGTTCCTGGCGACGCGGCCGCCGGTGCTGGTGGACTGGCCGCCCTGGAACCACACCTTCGGCGGCAACCACGATTTCAATCTGGTGCTCAGGAACGGCGGCACGCTTGTGATCGACGAGGGGAAGCCCGTGCCGGGCCTGATCGAGCGCACGGTCGCGAACCTCCGCGAGGTCTCGCCCACGATCTATCTCAACGTGCCACGCGGCTACGCCATGCTGCTCGATCATCTCGAGCGCGACGCGGATCTCGCGCGGAATTTCTTCCGCGAGCTCGACATCGTGTTCTATGCGGCGGCGGCGCTGCCGCAGTCGCTCTGGGAGCGGATCGAGCGATTGATGGACAAGACGCTGGGCGCGCGCGTGCCGCTGATCGCCTCCTGGGGCACCACCGAGACCGCGCCACTCGCGACCTCCGTGCACTACCGGATCGACCGCGCGGGCAATGTCGGCGTGCCGGCACCGGGCACCGAGATCAAGCTGGTTCCGAGCGGCGACCGCATGGAGGTGCGCGTCCGCGGGCCCAACATCACGCCGGGCTATTTCAAGCGGCCCGACCTGACGCGGGAGCTGTTCGACGACGACGGCTTCTATTGTCCGGGCGACGCCATGCGGCTCGAGGATCCGCGCGACCCCTCACGCGGCCTGATCTTCGACGGCCGCATCGGCGAGAACTTCAAGCTCTCGACGGGAACCTGGGTCGGCGTCGGCGCCTTGCGCGTGGCGGCGATCGCGGCCTGCGGCCCCGTGATGGAGGACGGTGTCCTCACCGGCCACGACCGCGACGAGGTGGGACTGCTGGCGTTCCCGAGTCTCGCCGGCTGCCGCGGCCTCTGTCCCCATCTGCCGAAGGACGCGCCGTTGTCGGCGTTGATCGCGGAGCCCGCGGTCCGCTCGGCACTCGCGCAGGGCCTCGCGCGCCTCAATGCCGACAGCATCAGCAGCAGTACCCGCATCGCCCGCGCGCTCCTGATGTCGGAGCCGCCGTCCATCGACAAGAGCGAGATCACCGACAAAGGCTACCTGAACCAACGCGCCTGCCTCACCCACCGCCGCGAATTGGTGGAACGGCTCCACGCGGACCCGGCGCCGTCGGAAACGGTCTTTCCTGCCGACTAAGAGGCGGTGAGGCAGTGAGAGGCCGAGACCGCGGCGAAGCCGCAAGCAATTTTGAACCGCCAAGGCGCCAAGAACGCCAAGAAGAGGATTGCGGCTTCGCCGCAAGTTTGATGCTCCCGTCAAGGTCTGGTTGCCTTGGCGCCTTGGCGTCTTGGCGGTTCGAGCGTTCTTCTTTCTCACTGCCTCACCGCCTCTGTGGTGGACTTACTGTCCGCTCTTGTCTCTGCGGTTGGGCTCCCCATTTACTGGGCACGCACAGGGAGAGGATCGTTATATGAAACAATGGCTTAGGCTGCCGCGGCTGGCGGTGGTGCTCGCCGTGGTGGCGGGGCTCGCGGCCTGCGACGTCAACGCCGTGCCGCGCCAGGACGAGGCGGTGAAGGCCGCCTGGAGCCAGGTGCTGAACCAGTACCAGCGCCGCACCGACCTGATCCCGAACCTGGTCGAGACCGTGAAGGGCTACGCGAAGCAGGAGCAGACCGTGCTCACGCAAGTGGTCGAGGCGCGCGCCAAGGCGACGCAGACCACGGTGCAGCTCCCGGCCGACGTCACCTCGAACCCCGAGGCCTTCAAGCAATTCGAGCAGAGCCAGGCGGCGCTCGGCGGCGCGCTCGGCCGCTTGCTGGCGGTCAGCGAGAAATATCCCGATCTCAAATCGAATGCGAATTTCCTCGCGCTGCAGTCGCAGCTCGAGGGCACCGAGAACCGCATCTCGGTCGCGCGGCAGGATTACATCAAGTCGGTCCAGACCTACAACACGACGCTCCGCACCATCCCGAGCCGCTGGATCGCCGCCTGGTTCTACCCCGACGCCAAAGTGAAGGAGACCTTCACCATCACCGAGCAGGCCCAGCAGGCGCCGCAGGTGAAGTTCTGATCCATCCGATCCCCGTGTTCCCTCCTCGCTCTCTCTTTCTTTTTCGTCATGGCCGGGCTTGACCCGGCCATCCACGTGGACCCCCGGGTCAAGCCCGGGGGTGACGCGAAAAGATTGCGCTTCGAGTCTCTGAGAGGTGGACTTGCGGCCGCGCTCGTCCTCCTAATCGCCCTCGCCACCACCGCCCGCGCCGCCGAGCTCACCTATCCCGCGCTCAGCGGCCGCGTCGTCGACGAGGCCGGCGTGCTATCGGCATCGACCAGGTCCGGCCTCACGCAGATGCTCGCGGATTTCGAGCGCACGAGCGGCGGCACGCAGGTCGTGGTGGTGACGCTGAAGTCGCTCCAGGGCCTCACCATCGAGGACTTCGGCTATCAGCTCCTCCGCCACTGGGGCATCGGGCAGAAGGACACGAACAACGGCACGCTGCTGATCGTGGCACCCGCCGAGCGCAAGATCAGGATCGAGGTCGGCTACGGTCTTGAGGGCACGCTCACCGACGCGCTCAGCCGCACCATCATCGAGCGCGACATCGTCCCCGCCTTCAAGCGCGGCGACCTCAACGGCGGCGTGCTCGCCGGCACCGCGGCGATCGTCCGCGTGCTCGGCGGCGATGCGAAGGCCGTTGCAGCACAGCCCGCGCAGCGCGGCTGGCAGGGCAACGCGCTCCCGATCATTCCGTTCGGCATCAACATCATCTTCATCGTGCTCTTCCTGATGCTGTTCATGCGGCACCGCCGAGGTTTCTGGGGCTATGGCGGTCCCTATATGGGCGGCGGGTTCGGCGGGTTCAGCGGCGGCGGCTTCAGCGGCGGCAGCAGTGGCGGGGGCTTCTCCGGCGGCGGCGGGTCCTCGGGAGGCGGCGGCGCCTCGGGAAGCTGGTGAGATGCCGCACGGGCTGAGCCACGACGAGCATGCGCGCATCCGTGCCGCCAAGGCCGCAGTCGAGCAGCGCACGTCGGCGGAATTCGCGGTGGTCGTCGTACCCGTCAGCGATCGGTACCCCTATGTCGGCCTGGTCTGGGCCGCGGCCGCGGCGTTGCTGGTCGCGCTCGCGGTGGCGCTGATCGGGCCCGACGTCGAGCTCCTCGAGGCTCTCGCCATTCAAGTGGGGACGCTGGTCCTGTTCGCGCTGCTGTTCGATTGGATGCCGATCCGACTCCATCTGGTCTCGCGGCATCACAGGAATGCGCGGGCCCGTCAGCTCGCGCATCGCGAGTTCGCGGCGCACCACCTCGCAGGCGGCGGCGAGCACCGCAATCGCGTGCTGCTCTTCGTGTCGCTCGGCGAGCGCTATGTCGAGATCATCGCCGACCGCGGCACGCACACGCTCGTGCCCGAGGGCACCTGGGACCGGATCATCGCGGAGTTCCTCGCCAAGGTGAAAGCGGGCGCGGTCGCCGACGGCATCCTCGCGGCGATCGAGGCCTGCGGCACCGTCCTGGAGACGCATCACCCGCCCGCGCGGTAAGCACGCGGTTTTGCTTTTCGCGCGATCCGCCCCATTCTCTCTCGGGGAGGCTCGGAGATGGTCCCGCCATCGATGCGCTTCTGGATCGGATGCTCGCTTGCCGGGCTCGTCGCGGCGCTGCCCGCCTCCGCGGCGCCGCCACCCAATCCCGACCCCGCGCTCTCCAGTTGGTTCCAGTCGCTGAGCCGGCCGTGGCGGCCGGGCTCGGGCGCCACCGTCAAATGCTGCGACGTCGCGGATTGCCGCGTCACCGACTACCGCGAGGTCGGCGACCACTACGAGGTGTTGATCGACGAGCGCTTTCCGGGCGTGCGCCGTCCATCCTGGGAGCGCGTGCCGGAGCGGTCGATCATCCAGCATACCGAGAACCCGACCGGCGGCGCCGTCGCGTGCTGGCACGATGGCGAGGTCTTCTGCTTCGTGCGGGCCCAGGAAATCTGAGCCCGACCTAATTTCCTCTCTTCGCCCACCCCAAAGATGCCCGCGAAAGGGCGCGGCGGCGACGCCATCTCAATGCACGGTATCGCCGTCGAACCCCCTGATCGCGAGGCACGCAATGATCCGCAGGATTTGGGCCGCGCTGCTGGCAGCCCTTGGATTCGTCATTCTGTTCCAGCTCTCTGACGTGCTGGCCCAGGGCCTGCTCTGGCTGCACCAGAATTACGGCGTCTCGGGACAAGGCGCGCCGCCGCCGCACTTCGACCAATTCATCGCGCAGCAGCCGATGGTCGGCGCCATCCTGTTCGTCGGCGGGCTCGTACTCTGGTTCATGCCCCGCGACGTCCGGTCCTGACCGGACGCTACGCCGGCTCGACCGCACCGGACTGGCGAAAGCTCCGCACAATCACGATCACGGCAAGAGCGAGGATCGGCAGGATCAAGAGGCTGCCCTCGGGGCCGGTGGCGCCGCCGCTCCAGAGCGGGTCGCCGAGCGCCTGGGTCTCCATCAAGCGCCCCTCGAACACAAAGCCGCTCACTGGCGTGCCCCAGAGGAAGACCTGGGCCCAGTCCCATGCGGCATGAAAGCCGATCCCCCACCAGAGCGAGCCGCTCCGCCGCAAGCAGAGACAGAGCGCGCCGCCGATCAGCATGGCGCTGACGAGGCCGAGCTTGCTCTCGCCGGGATTGCCGCCATGCATCAGCCCGAATGCGAGCGAGAGAACGCACGCCGCGGGCCAGAACCCGATGAGGCGCGCGAGCGTCACCTGCAAATAGCCGCGGAGCAGCATCTCCTCCGCGAGCGCCACGACGGTTAGCCCCAGCGCATAGGCCACCCCGTAAGCGACCGCGGAGCCTCCGTCGAGGGCGCCCCACGCGATCGCCGCGTGCCCGGTCGCCAGCGCCAAGGCGACCACCATCGACAAGAGGACGAGGCCCCAGACCGCGCCGCGGACGAACCGTCTGAGTGCGCGTGGATCTTCGAGCCCATAGGACAGCGCGTTGCGGCCTTCGACCCAGGCCATGATCGCGGTGCTGCCGGCAACGCCGGCCAGCAGCATGGCCTCGGTGAGGAACAGCGCGCGCTCGCTCGAAATGCCGTGCGGCAGAGCCAGGAGCAGAATCCCCGTGCAAAGGCCGAGCAGCGCCGCGAACAGCAGAATCCCCCAGCCCGCCCGCAATCCCTGCGCACCCACGAACAGCGCGACGAGTCTGGACTTCATCTGACGGGTCAGCCGCCGATGCGATCGATGAACCGCGCTATCGCCTCGAGCGTCGCGGCTTCCTGATCGCGATGGGGCGAGTGCTTGCACCGCGCGAGCACCAGGCGCTCAAAAGTGCCGGAAACACCGCGCTCGATCGCGTCGAGCTGGGCGAGGGTGCCGTACTCGTCGTCGGCGCCCTGGATCGCCAGCACCGGACAGCGCACACCCGGCAGGTACGACTCGATGTTCCAGGACCGGAACGCGGGATCGAGCCAGATGTCGTTCCAACCCCAGAAAGCGTGATCGGGGTCGTCGTGATAGCGCGCGAGGCGCTTGTCGAGATCGGTGGTGCGGTAGGCGATCTTCGCCTGCTCGATGCTGGCGACAGTCACGTCCTCGACGAAGACATGGGCCGCCTCGAGGACGAGCGCACGCACGGGCCAGCGCCCGCTTCCGGCGTGAATGAGCGCGATCGAAGCGCCGTCGCTGTGGCCGATCAGGATCGGGGCGGCGATGCGGAGCTCGCCCAGCAATGCCGGCAGCACGGTGAGCGCCTCGTCGTGCATGTAGTCAACCTTCCGCGGCCCGGCGAGTCGGTCCGACTTGCCATAGCCGCGGCGCGAATAGACCAGCGCCGCGGCGCCGGTGCGCGCGGCGAGTTGCGCCGGAAAGTCGCGCCAGAGCGCCACCGAGCCCAGGCCCTCGTGCAGGAATACCAACGTCGGCGCGCCCACCCGCGTGGCCGCGATCCGCTCGATCTCCAGGCCCTGGCCCGCTGCGGTCGCGAACGCCATGAGCTCAGACTCCGAGGTGCCGCTGCAAAATCTCGGGCTGAGCCCGAAGCTCGGCCGCCGTGCCCGTGAAGACGGCGCGGCCCTTGACCAGGATCACGCACCGATCGGCGATCGCGGTCATCGCCGCGTGATTCTTGTCGACGATCACGGCGGCCATGCCGCTGTCGCGGATCCGCCGGAGGATTGCCCAGATCTCGCGTGCGATCAGCGGCGCCAACCCTTCGGTCGCCTCGTCCAGGATCAGGAGCTCGGGATTGGTCATGAGCGCGCGGCCGATGGTGAGGATCTGCTGCTCGCCGCCCGAGAGCCGCGAGCCGCCGAGGTCGAGGCGCTCGGCAAGCTTGGGAAAAGTCTCGAGCACGCGCGCGAGCGTCCACGTCGAGCGCCCGTCGCGCCCGGGCCGCGCCGCCATCACCAGGTGCTCGCGGACCGTCAGGCTCGCGAACATGCCGCGACCCTCCGGCACGAGCGCCAAGCCCGCGCGCGCGACGGCGTGGGTCGGTGCGCCCGTCATGTCGTGACCGTCGATCATGACCCGGCCGCGCCTCGGCGGCGTGAGCCCCATGAGGCTCCGCAGCAGCGTGGTCTTGCCCATGCCGTTCCGCCCCATCAGTGCCACGGTCTCGCCGCGCCGCACCGCGAAGTCAACGCCATGGAGCACGTGGCTCGGGCCGTAATAGGTGTGGAGACCCTCGGCCGAGACCAGGGATGCGCTCACGGCAGCGGCTCCGCGCTGCCGAGATAGGCCTCCTGCACGGCGGCACTCTCGTGGATCGCCGCGGGCGTGCCGCGCTCGAGCACGCGGCCATTCACCATCACCGTCAGCGTGGTGGCGACCGAGAACACCGCATCCATGTCGTGCTCGACCAGCAGCACCGCGTGGCCCTCGGCGAGCCGCGCGATCAGCGCCACCATCTGCTCGCTCTCCTCGGCGCCCATGCCCGCGAGCGGCTCGTCGAGCAGCAGCACCTTGGGCTCGGTCGCGAGCGTCATCGCGATCTCGAGCTGACGCTGCTCGCCGTGGCTGACGCGACCCGCGAGCCGGTCCCACGGCTCCGCGAGGCCGACCCGCGCCAATGCGCGGGTAGCGCCTTCGAGCGGCGCGCGATGATCGAGCGCGGGCCGGAAGAAGCGCATCGAGCTCGGCAGCCGCGCCTGCGCGGCGAGCCGGCAATTCTCCACGAGCGTCAAGTCCGGGAAGATGTTGGTCTTCTGGTAGCTCCGGCCGATGCCGAGGCGCGCGACGCGGTCCGCGGAGAGTCCCGCGATCTCGCGCCCGTCTAATCGGATGGAGCCGGCGCTCGGCGCGAGGTCGCCCGAGAGCATGTTGATCAGCGTGGTCTTGCCGGCACCGTTGGGCCCGATCACCGCCTGCACCTCGCCCATCCGGAGTATGAGCGAGACGTCGCTCACCGCGGAGAGACCACCGAACTGCTTTGAGAGGGCACTCGCCTCGAGAACCGGCTCAGTCATCGGTGGCCTCGACCGCGCTCCGCCTCGGGCCGAGAGCCAGTCCGCCGATCCCGCGCGGCAACAGCAGCACCGCGAGCACGACGAAGATGCCCATCGGCAGCAGCCAGTGTTTGTGGAAGCCGTGGAAGATCGCCTCGTCCGAGAGGAAATCCTGCAGCAGCGTGAGCACGAAGGCGCCGAGGATCGGGCCGAAAAGCGTCCCGATGCCGCCCAGGATCACCATCATGAGGACGCTGCCCGACTCCTGCCAGCCGAAGAGCTCGGGATTGACGTAGCCGTACTGCGCCGCCGAGAGATAGCCCGCGAGGCCCGCGAGCGCGCCCGCAAGAACGAAGGCCGCGAGCTTGTAGCGGAATGCGGGGTAGCCCAGCGCGCGCATGCGTGGCTCATTGGCCCGGATGCCTTGGATCACATGGCCGAAGAGCGAGCGGAGCACCGTGCGCAGCAGCACGTAAGTCGCGACCATCAGCGCGAGCGCCACGTAGTAGAAGTGCACGCGGTTGCCGAGATCGAAGGGCCGCCACCCCAGGATCGTCGCGTCGGGCTTCACGTAGATGTAAGCGCCGTCGGAGCCGCCGAGCGCCCGCGACTTAATCGCGAAGTAGAAGAGCATCTGCGCGAAGGCGAGCGTCACCATGATGAAGTAGACGCCGGAAGTGCGCAGCACCAGCGCGCCGATCACGAGCGCGGCGATCGCCGCGGCGGCGATCGCGATCGGCAACGAGAGCCAAAGGCTCGCAGCGGCGTAGTCGGGCGAGAGCAGCATGAGCGCGTAGGCGCCGACCCCGAAGAACGCGGCGTGGCCGAGACTCACGAGACCGGCGAAGCCCACCAGGAGATCGAGGCTCATGGCGAAGATCGCCAGGATCATGATCTTCGCCAGGAGCTGCAAATAGAACGCACTGCCAACGAGCGGATAAAGCGCGAGCGCAGCCAGGCCGACCAGCAGCAGCGCACGGACGAGCGGCGACGGCGCGACCATTCAAGCCCGGCCGAACAGGCCCGCCGGCCGCCAGAGCAGCACGGCCGCCATCAGCATGTAGACCGTCATGCCCGCGATCTCCGGCGCCAGCACCTGGCCGAAGGTGTCGGCGAGGCCGATCAGGAGCGAGCCCATGAACGCGCCCTTGATCGAGCCGATGCCGCCGATCACCACGACGACGAAGGAGACGATCAGGATCTGGTTCCCCATGCCCGGATAGACCGAGGCGACGGGCGCCGCGATCATGCCGGCGAAGGCCGCAAGCGCCACGCCCGCCGCGAACACGATGCGATAGACCAGACTGATGTCGATGCCGAGCAGCTCCACCATCTCGCGGTTGTTGGTGCCCGCGCGGATGGTCATGCCGAGTCGCGTGCGCCGGATCACCAGCGCCATGAGTCCCGCGACGGCGAGGCAGATCGCCGACATCAGCAGCCGATAGACCGGATAGGAGAGCGTGTCGGTGAGACGGATCGAGAAATTAAAGAGCGCGGGTATCGCAATGCCGTGCACGTCGTCGCCGACCAGGAGGCTGCGCAGCTCCTCCATGATCAGGATCAGGCCGTAGGTCAGCAGCACCTGGTAGAGGTGATCGCGCCGATAGAGTTGTCGGAACAATAGCGCCTCGAG
>DATEGF010000320.1:0-8116 GCA_035280245.1 Allostellaceae bacterium | reverse complement strand
GAAGCCGCCGCCGAGCAGCGGATCGAGGTAGCCGGCGGCGAGGCTTTCCACCACGCCGACGATCAGGCCGCCGACGATCGCGCCGGGCACCGAGGTGAAGCCGCCGAGGATCAGCACCGGGAGCGCCTTCAGCGCCACCAGCTCGATCGAGAACTGCACGCCGAGGTTCGTGCCCCAGAGGATGCCCGCCACCAGCGCCACGATCCCCGCGGTGGTCCAGACGATGACCCAGATGGTCTTCAAGGGAATGCCGACCGCGAGCGCCGCCTGGTGGTCGTCGGCGACCGCGCGGAGCGCGCGGCCGACGGCGGTCTTCTGGAAGAACACCGCGAGGATCGCCACCAGCGTGCCCGCGACGACCGCACTCACGAGGTCGAACTTGTTGATGAGCACGCCCGCGATGATCATCGGGTCCTTCGGCAGGCCGATGTCGAGGGTGCGGACGTCGCCGCCCCAGATGATCTGTCCGAGGCCGCGCAGGAAATAGGTGATCCCGATGGTCGCCATGAACAGGATGATCTGCTCCTGGTTGACCAAGGGCCGCAGCACAAGCCGCTCGACGCCGAACGCAAGCACCACCATCACCGCGATCACAACGAGGAAGGTGAGCCACATCGGCACGTGCAGGTCGATGCAGCCCGCGAAGGTCAGCGCCGCGAAGAGCACCATGGTGCCTTGCGCGAAATTGAACACGCCCGAGGCCTTGTAGATGAGCACGTAACCGAGGGCGACGAGCGAGTAGAGCACGCCCGACAGCAGCCCGCCGATGATCACCTCCAGCAGGAACTCCGGGTTGTCCCACATCTGCGCGAAGGGGCTGATGAAGATGGCGGAGAGCGTTTCCATCAGTCGGCCGCTCCGCGCGACTGCCGTGCGTCCTTCGACGCGCTCCCTCCGGTCGCTTGCTCAGGATAAGGGCTTTTCTTCTTGCAAGTCTCAGGGCCCCTCATCCTGAGCAAGCGAAGCGCGTCGAAGGACGCACGGAAGGACTGCAATGCGCGCGTTAACTCACGCATGCGCCACGCCCAAATACGCATCGATCACGTCCTGGTCCGCGCGCACGGTGTCGGGCGGGCCGTCGGCGATCTTGCGGCCGTAGTCGAGCACCGCGACCCGATCGGAGATGTCCATGACCACGCCCATGTCGTGCTCGATGAGCGCGATCGTGGTGCCGAACTCGTCGTTGACGTCGAGGATGAAGCGGCACATGTCCTCCTTCTCCTCGACGTTCATGCCGGCCATGGGCTCGTCGAGCAGCAGGAGCTCTGGCTCCATCGCGAGCGCGCGGCCGAGCTCGACGCGCTTCTGCAGCCCGTAGGGGAGCTGTCCCACCGGCGTCCGGCGGATCGCCTCGATCTCCAGAAAGTCGATGATCCGCTCCACATGCTCGCGGTGCGTGAGCTCCTCCTTGAGTGCGGGCCCGTAATAGAGCGCCTGCCAGAGGAAACTCCGCCGCATGCGCAACAGCCGCCCGGTCATGATGTTGTCGAGCGTGGTCATGCCGCGGAAGAGCGCGACGTTCTGGAACGTGCGCGCGATCCCCTGCTGCGCGGCCTCGTGCGGCCGCATGCGCCGGCGCGTCGAGCCCTTGTAGGTGATGGTGCCTTTCTGGGGATGATAGAAGCCGTTGATCACGTTCAGCATCGAGGTCTTGCCGGCGCCGTTCGGTCCGATGATCGCGAGGATCTCGTGTTCGCGGATCTCGAGGCTGATGTCGGTGAGCGCCCTGACGCCGCCGAAGGACAGGCTGATGTTGTCGGCGTGCAGGACGACGTCGCCGACTTGCTTGGCGGCAGTCACTGGGATCAGCTGGCCTTGCGGAGCGGCTCGACGGTGGCGGGGATCGGCGCGGTCTTGGCGTCGCGCACCTTGAGATCAGCCTTGAGCGTGCCCTTGCGCCCGTCTTCGAAAGTGACCTCGGTCGCGATCTCCGCGCGGTCGCGGCCCGAGTAGAGCGCATCGATCAGCGGACGGTAGCGCTCGCCGATGAAGCGCCGGCGCACCTTGCGCGTGCGCGTGAGCTCGCCGTCGTCGGCATCGAGGTCCTTGTGCAGGATCAGGAACCGGTGGATCTGCGAGCCCGCGAGGTGCGGCTCTTGCGCCAGGTCCTGGTTCACCTGCTCTACGCAGCCGGCGATCAGGTCATAGACCCGGTCGAGGCCCGCGAGCTCCTGGTAGCCGCCATAGGTGATGCCGTTCCGCTCCGCCCAGTCGCCGACCGCCTCGGCATCGATGTTGATGAAGGCGGTGACATAGGGGCACGCCGGCGCGAAGGCCACGGCCTCGCGGATATAGGGGAAGAACTTGAGCTTGTTCTCGAGGAATTTCGGCGCGAAGAGCGTGCCGTTCTCGAGCTTTCCCACGTCCTTCGCGCGATCGATGATGTGCAGATGTCCAGCGTCGTCGAAGAATCCCGCATCGCCGGAATGGACCCAGCCGTCCGGGCGCTTGGTCTCGGCCGTCGCCTGCGGGTTCTTGAAATAGCCCGCGAATACGCCGGGGCTCTTGTAAAGCACCTCGCCATTGTCTGCGATTTTGATCTCGACTCCCTCGATCGGTGTTCCGACGGAATCCGGCTTCACTCCCGCCTGGGGTTGAACGCAGAGGATTAACCCCTCGGTCAACGCATAGAGCTGTTTGATGTTGATTCCGAGTGAGCGATAGAACGTAAAGAGATCTGGCCCGATCGCCTCGCCCGCGGTGTAGGCGACCCGAATGCGGCTGAAGCCCAGCGTGTTCCTGAGGGGCCCGTAGATCAGAATCTCACCGAGCGCGTAAAGGAGCCGATCCGCGAGCGAGGTCGGAGCACGATCCAGAATCTTGCCGCCTACGCGGCGGGCGATGGTCATGAACCGCTTGAAGAGCAGGCGCTTCGTGGCGCCGGCGTCCTCCATCCGGATCGTCACATGGGTCAGGATATTCTCGTAAATACGGGGCGGGGCAAAAAAATAAGTCGGCCCGATCTCCCGAAGATCGGTCATGACCGTCGCGACCGATTCGGGGCAGCTCACGCAGAAACCGGCGCAATATGCCTGAGCGTAGGAAAAAAGGTGGTCGCCGGCCCATGCGATCGGCAAGTAGGCCAGCACCTCGTCGTCCTCGCGCAAGCCCTCGAAGTCGATGCCGCTCTGCGCATTCCTCATCACGTTGTCGAAGGTCAGCATCACGCCCTTGGGCTGGCCGGTGGTGCCGGAGGTGTAAAGGATGATCGCGACGTCGCCGCCGCTCCCCTTGGCGATCTCCGCGTCGAGGTAGCCCGGATGCGCCGCCGCGAAGGCTCGGCCTTTCTCCTGGACTTCCGCGAAGCGCGTCAGCGTGGTGTGGTCATAGTGCCGCAGGCCGCGCGGGTCGCAGTAGATGATCCCCTCGAGACGCGGCAGCCGATCGCGCACCGAGAGCACTTTGTCGACCTGCTCCTGGTTCTCGGCCACCACGAAGCGCACTTCGGCGTGGTCGAGCACGTATTCCATCTCTGCCGCGACCGCGTCCTGATAGATGGGCACGGGAACGCCACCCAAGCACTGCCCGGCCGTGAGCGCCCAATAGAGCTTCGGCCGGTTGTCGCCGATGACGCCGAGCTTGTCGCCGCGCTTGAAGCCCATCGCCGCGAGGCCGAGTGCGAGATCCTGGACTTGGCGGGCGACTTGGCTCCAGCTCCAGCTCTGCCAGATGCCATAGTCCTTCTCGCGGATCGCGGGCCGCGCGCCGCGACGGCGCGCATTCTCGAGGAGGAGCTTCGGGAAGGTGTCGCGCGCGGCCTCCACAGCCGGGCCCGGCCGGGGCTCGATTGCAGTCTCGGTCTCAGCCAGCGCCATTCCGTCTCTCCGCGGGGGTCCGGTTCCGCTTACCCAAGCGGTCCGCAACCGATTGAAATCCGCAAGCCTCCCACAGTCTTGCGTTTTTCGCCTATCTGGCATGCGCCCGAGCCTAGTTAGGCCAAAGGCAGGACCCGGTCAAGCCGCGGTGTCGTCGCTTACGGCTCACGATTGCGTGGTGCGGTTAACCTCGCTCGATTGGCCTGCGTCCTTCGACTCGCCCGCAGACGCGGTCGGCTCAGGATGAACGAGATATCAGCGTCGCAGAAAGAAAAGCCTTCATCCTGAGCCACGCGCGGAGCGCGTGAGTCGAAGGACGCACGGCATTGATCCGTCAGTTACCCGCTCAGAGGAATTTCGTCGGCCGGATCATGCTCCGCCACATGTGCGCGACCGGGCTGTTGTCGTAGCCGAGGCCCTCCTTCGGCTGCTTGAAGTGTCGGCCGATCACGTCGGTGAACTCCTCGAGCTTCACCTTCTTGTTGGGGTCGAAGGCGTAGATGTCGCAGATGCAGATGGTGCGCCCGGTCATGTACCACTTGTGGTTCCGAGCGCTCTTGTACTCGGCCTCGATGTAGGGATCGGGCTTGTAATCGGGGCCGAAGAGCTTGAGGTAGGCGTCCGGATATTTGTAGCCCACGGAGTCGTCGGCGTAGAAGCGGAGCGCCTGGTGCGTGCGGATCCCCCAGCTCACCTCCTCGTCGACGTAGGGTGCCACCAACTGCTCGCCCCAATAGCCGTGGTCGCCCCGGATGAACGCGAGCACGGAAATGTCGTGCAGGAGACAGGCGAGCTGGATCTTCTCGGGGTGGCCGGTATCGCGGGCGTGCGCCGCGCTCTGCAGCAGGTGCTGCGCGGGCCCGAACCGGTACTTGAAGAAATCGATCAGCGTCGGCTTCTCCGGCATCTTTGGGAGCCGCGGATCGTCACCCATCATCATGAATCTGCCGGGGTTCTGGGTGACCATCTTGAAGCCGACCCCCTCCTGGTTGATGCCCTCGGCCATGGTGAAGAACGCGGAGTCCGCGACCATCAGGTCGAGGTCGCGCATCTTCTTGTGCTCCAGAGCATCCGCGCGTTCGGCAAGGGCGAGGGAGGGTGTCGCGTTCATCCGCTGATCCTTGTGCTAGAGTGAGATAATCGAAAATGCGCTAAGCTCTTCAACAGCATCCTAGGCGCAGGCGCCCGCTGCTTCAATCCGGCCCTTGATCTCGTCGGCGGGAAGCGGTAGCAGCGGGCCGCCTCGCCGCCCGGCGCTTTCCATCCGCAGGAGATCTCTCAATGTCCGTCACCGGCCACGACACGCTGAAGGCTCGCCGCACGCTCGAGGTCGATGGCAAGAAGTACGACTACTTCAGCCTGGCAGCGGCGGCACAGGCGGCGGGGCTCGGCAACATATCGACGCTGCCGTTCTCGCTCAAGGTGCTGCTCGAGAACCTGGTGCGGCTCGAGAACGGCCGCACGGTGACCGTCGACGACATCAAGGCCGTGGCGGCCTGGCTCAAGACCAAGACCTCCGAGCGCGAGATCGCGTTCCGCCCGGCGCGCGTGCTGATGCAGGACTTCACCGGCGTTCCCGCCGTGGTCGATCTCGCGGCCATGCGCGAGGCGATGGTGAAACTGGGCGGCGAGGCCCAGCGGATCAATCCGCTCTCACCGGTCGATCTCGTGATCGACCATTCCGTGATGATCGACACCTTCGGCAAGCCCTCGGCCTTCCGCGACAACGTGCGCCACGAGTTCGAGCGCAACGGCGAGCGTTACGCCTTCCTGCGCTGGGGCCAGACCGCCTTCGACAATTTCCGCGTCGTGCCGCCGGGCACCGGCATCTGCCACCAGGTGAACCTCGAGTATCTCGCGCGCGTGGTCTGGACGACGCAGGAGGGCGGCAAAACGATCGCCTATCCCGACACGCTCGTCGGCACCGACAGCCACACCACCATGGTGAACGGCCTCTCGGTGCTGGGCTGGGGCGTCGGCGGCATCGAGGCCGAGGCCGCGATGCTGGGCCAGCCGATCTCCATGGTGCTGCCGGAGGTCGTCGGCATGAAGCTCTCGGGCACGCTTCGCGAGGGTGCGACCGCCACCGACCTCGTGCTGACGGTGACGCAGATGCTCAGGAAGCGCGGCGTGGTCGGCCGCTTCGTCGAGTTCTTCGGGCCCGGCCTCAAGGGGCTGGCGCTCGCCGACCGCGCGACGCTCGGCAACATGGCGCCGGAGTACGGCGCCACCTGCGGCTTCTGGCCGGTCGACCAGGAGACGCTTCGCTATCTCTCCTTCACCGGCCGCGATGCGCATCAGGTGAAGCTGGTCGAGGCCTATGCGAAGACCCAAGGCCTCTGGCGTGACGACAGCACGCCCGATCCGGTGTTCACGGATACGCTCGAGCTCGACCTCGGCACGGTCGAGTCCTCGCTCGCGGGTCCGCGCCGGCCGCAGGACCGCGTGGCGCTTTCGAATGCCGCGAAGTCTTTCGCGGCGGAGCTGCCGCGGCTCGCCGGCAAGACCGACGGCGGCCCCGTCGCCGAGCGCGCGGTGAAGGTCAAGGGCTCGAACTACGACCTCAAGGACGGCCATGTCGTGATCGCCGCGATCACCAGCTGCACCAACACGTCGAACCCGAGCGTGATGCTGGCCGCCGGCCTGCTCGCGCGCAATGCGGTGAAGCGCGGCCTCAAGGTGAAGCCGTGGGTCAAGACCTCGCTCGCACCGGGAAGCCAGGTGGTCTCCGACTATTACGCGGCCGCGGGCCTCCAGCAGGATCTCGACGCGCTCGGGTTCAACCTCGTGGGCTACGGCTGCACCACCTGCATCGGCAATTCCGGTCCGCTGCCGGAGCCCATCGCCGAGGCGATCGAGGAGGGCGATCTCGTGGCGGCGGCCGTGCTCTCCGGCAACCGCAATTTCGAGGGCCGCATCCATCCTTATGTACGCGCGAACTATCTGGCCTCGCCGCCGCTGGTGGTGGCCTACGCGCTCGCGGGGTCCATGCGGGTCGATCTGCGCACCGATCCCCTCGGCGAGGGCAGCGACGGCAAGTCCGTCTTCCTCAAGGACATCTGGCCCGCGAACACCGAGATCCAGGACACCATCCGCAAGGCGCTGACACCCGAGATGTTCCGCAAGCGCTACGCCAACGTGCAGGAGGGACCGGAGGAGTGGCGCAAGGTGAAGGTGAAGACCGGCATGACCTTCGAGTGGGACCACTCCTCGACCTACATCGCGCACCCGTCCTATTTCGAGGGCATGACGAAGGAGCCGAAGCCGCTCGCCGACGTGCACCTCGCGCGTCCGCTGGCCTTGCTGGGCGACAGCATCACCACCGACCACATCTCGCCTGCGGGCTCGATCAAGAAGGAGAGCCCGGCCGGCGAGTACCTGATCAGCTATCAGGTGCGTCCGGCCGATTTCAATTCCTACGGCGCGCGTCGCGGCAATCATGAGGTGATGATGCGCGGCACCTTCGCCAACATCCGCATCCGGAACGAGATGGTGCCGGGCGTCGAGGGCGGCATGACCAAGCACCTGCCCGACGGGCAGGTCATGCCGATCTACGACGCGGCCATGCTCTATCAGAAAGAGGGCGTGCCGCTGGTGATCGTGGGCGGCAAGGAGTACGGCACCGGCTCGTCGCGCGACTGGGCGGCGAAGGGCACGCTGCTGCTCGGCGTCAAGGCGGTGATCGTCGAGAGCTTCGAGCGCATCCATCGCTCGAACCTCGTCGGCATGGGCGTGCTGCCGCTGCAATTCAAGGATGGCGCCACGCGGCAATCACTGAAGCTCGACGGCAGCGAGCGCTACGACATCCTGGGCGTGGCACAGGGCTTGAAGCCGCGCAGCGATCTCGTCTGCCGCATCCATCGCGCCAACGGCAAGGTGGACGAGATCAAGCTGCTCTGCCGGATCGACACGCTCGACGAGCTCGAGTATTTCCGCCATGGCGGCATTCTCCAGTACGTGCTCCGGCACATGATGAAGGCGGCCTGAGCCGACCCGCTTCCAACGGATCGGAGTGAGCGCGAGCGCCTGGTTCATTCGGGGCTCGTTCGTGGTGCCAGCGCCTCACTTCTGTCACAGACCCCTTAAATGCCATCTTTGTCACTGTCGGTGAGGCGGTGCCCATCCGTAGGTTTCTTTTGCGGGAGTGAAACCTTGCAAAGGAGTGAACAATGCGCCTTGCGATCAACTCTGCGGCTGTCGCGCTGCTGGCGACCACCATGCTAGTGGCCCCCGTCGCGACGCCATCTCTGCAACTCGGAAGCACGAGCGCGTTAGCAGCCGGAGTCGGCGGCGGTGGTGGA
>DATEGF010000319.1:0-15427 GCA_035280245.1 Allostellaceae bacterium | reverse complement strand
GGCTTTCATCTACATGTCCGCGGTCAGGCACTGGAACCCTATGCTGGCGATTGGGCTATTCGGCGTCTTCCTGGTGGTCGATGTGGCGTTCTTCAGTGCGAACGTGCTCAAGATCGAGGAAGGGGGCTGGTTCCCGCTCTTGGTGGCGGCGCTGGTCTATATGGTCATGTTCACCTGGATGCGCGGCCGCTCGCTGGTGGTGGCCGAGCGCCAGCGTAACGCCATGCCGCTCGAGATGTTCCTGGCAAGCGTGGGGCCCGACCGCGTGCGCGCGCCCGGCACCGCGATCTTCATGACCGGCAACGTCGACGTGGTGCCCGGCGCGCTGCTGCACAACCTCAAGCACAACAAGTTCCTCCATGAGCGCGTGGTGTTGATGTCCGTGCACATCGAGGACTTCCCACGCGTGGCGGACGACCAGCGCTTCACCATCCGCCACCTCGAGCACGGCTTCCATACCGTGGTCGTGCACTACGGCTTCATGGACGAGCCCAATATTCCCCGCGCGCTGGCGCAGCTCCGGCTGATGCAGTTCCGCTTCAATCTGATGGAGACCTCGTTCTTCGTGGGGCGCGAGAAGATCATCACCGGGAAGGACTCGCAGCTCTCCCGCTGGCAGCGGCGGCTGTTCTCCTTCATGTCCAACAACATGCTTAACGCCACCGAGTTCTTCAAAATCCCCAGCAACCGCGTGGTGGAACTGGGCGGCCAGCTCGAGATTTAACCGGTTGAAACGCCGGCGCGTTGCGTACTGGCGACAATGGGACTACACACCTTAGCCCTCGTCGGGCGGGGATGCGGATGGCGCTGGCGGCGGTGCAGCATCGGACGGAGGCGCAACGGAAGGCTCGGCAGAGCCTCGTCCTGGGCGCGCTCGGAATCGTCTACGGCGACATCGGGACCTCGCCGCTCTATACGGTGAAGCAGTGCCTCGCGGGCGCCGGCGGCGTCAGCGAGGCGAGCGTGCTCGGGGTGCTGTCGCTGATCGCCTGGGCACTTACGGTGGTGGTCACGTTCAAATACGTGATCGTCATCATGCGCGCGGACAATCGCGGCGCCGGCGGCACGCTCGCGCTGACGGCGCTCGCGCTGCGCTCCGCCAGCCGTCGCGGCCGGCGGCACAAGCTCATCCTGGCGGCGGGTCTCGTCGGCGCCTCGCTGTTCTTCGGCGACGGCGTGATCACGCCGGCGATCTCGGTGCTCTCCGCGGTCGAGGGTCTCAAGGTCGCGACGCCGTTCCTCGAGCCTTACGTAATCCCGATCACACTGGTGCTGCTGGTCGGCCTGTTCCTGGTGCAAAGCCGCGGCACGGCGATGGTCGGCGGATTCTTCGGTCCGGTGATGGCGCTGTGGTTCGCCGTCATCGCTGTTCTGGGCCTGATCCAGATCGTGCGCCAACCGGAGATCCTGCTGGCGCTCTATCCGCTCTACGGCGTCGAGTTCCTGCTGGCCGATCCCGGGCGCGGCATCATCATCCTGGGCGCGGTGGTGCTCGCGGTCACGGGCGCCGAGGCACTCTATGCCGACATGGGTCACTTCGGTCGCGAGCCGATCCGCCGCGCCTGGCTCTACCTGGTCTTCCCCGCGCTGATCCTGAATTACTTCGGTCAAGGCGCGCTGCTGCTGCGGGTGCCGGAAGCGCTCGACAATCCCTTCTTCCGGCTGGTGCCGGGTTGGGGGCTCTACGCGCTCGTCGTGCTCGCCTCCGCCGCCACCATCATCGCCTCGCAAGCGGTGATCTCCGGCGCCTTCTCGATGACCCAGCAGGCGGTGCAGCTCGGCTATCTGCCGCGGCTCCAGGTCCGCCATACCTCCGAGGAGGAGCGCGGCCAGATCTACCTGCCGAAGGTGAACCAGTTCCTGCTCATCGCCGTGCTGGCGCTGGTGCTCGGGTTCAAATCCTCCGATAATCTTGGCACCGCCTACGGCATCGCGGTTACGGGCACCATGACACTCGATGCGCTGCTGGCGGCGATCTACATGATCGGCGTGCTGCGCTGGAATCCCGTGCTCTCCGTGCTGCTCTTCGGTTTCTTCCTGGCGGTCGACCTCTCGCTCTTCGGCGCGAACCTGCTCAAGATCGAGGAAGGCGGTTGGTTCCCGGTGGTGGTCGCAATGGGGGCGTTCTGGGTGATGTCGACCTGGATGCGCGGCCGGGCGCTGGTGCAGGCCGAGCGCCAGCGCGAGGCCCTGCCGCTCGAGACCTTCCTCGCGGGCGTGCGGCCCGATCGCCCCGGTCGCGTCGCCGGTACGGCGATCTTCATGACCGGCAACGTGGATCAGATACCCGCGGCGCTGCTGCACAACCTGAAGCACAACAAGGTCCTGCACGAGCGCGTCGTGCTGATGACGGTGATCACTGAGGATATTCCGCACGTCGCCGCCGATCAGCGATTCACGATCCGGCATCTGGAGCACGGCTTTCACACGGTCGTAGTGCACTACGGCTTCGCCGATGCGCCCAACATCCCGCGCGCGCTGGCGCAGCTCCGCCTGATGCAGTTCCGCTTCAATCTGATGGAGACCTCGTTCTTCCTCGGTCGCGAGAAGATCGTCGCCGCCAACCATTCGCGCCTCTCCCGGGCGCGCCGCTGGCTGTTCTCCTTCATGACCAACAACATGCTCAACGCGACCGAGTTCTTCCGCATCCCCGCCAACCGCGTGGTCGAATTGGGCGGCCAGCTCGAGATCTGAATCGCCGATTCTTGGTTTGGTCGCATTTTCTGCGCCGAACCGGTATCCACTTCGGCGGAAAATGCTCCAGCACATGACGCTCGACCCGTTCTGGGTCCCGTTCCTCCTGAAGATCGTCGCCACCGCCGCCGTGGTGATCACGGCGGCGCGCACCGCCGAGCGCGCGGGGCCATTCTTCGGCGCGATCATCGCTTGCCTGCCGGTCTCGGCAGGGCCTTCCTACGTGCTGCTCTCGCTGCAGGCGAGCCCGAGCTTCATCGCCGACAGCGCGCTCGCGAGCGCCGCCACCAGCGCCGGCGCGGCGCTCTATCTCGCGGTCTACGTCCTGCTGGCGCCGCGCGCCGGCGTGATCGCGACGCTCGCCACCGCGCTCGGCATCTGGCTCGTGAGCGCGGTCGCGATCCGCGCGATCCACTGGACGGCGCTTTCGGTCTTGATCCTGAACGTCGTCGCCTACGGCCTCGCCTTCCTGGTGACGCTCAGCCTCGAGCCCACGCAACCCATCACGCGCTCTGAGCGGCGCTGGTACGACCTGCCGCTGATGGCGGCGATGGTGGGGCTGCTGGTCGCCGGCGTCACCACCTTGAGCGCCGTGCTCGGCCCCGCGCTCACCGGCATCGTCGCGGTGTTCCCGGTCACCTTCAGCAGCCTCGGCCTCATCGTGCACTCGCGCCTTGGCGGGCGCGTGGTGGCGGCCACCATGGCGGGCGCCATCCGCGCCATGCCGGGCTTCGCCCTCGGCCTCCTGGTGCTGAACACGCTCGCCGTGCGCGCGGGCCCGCCGCTCGCGATGCTGGCGGCACTCGCGGCCATGCTGGCGTGGTCGGCGGGGCTGATCCTCCTGCGGCTCTGGGCCGCGAGAACTCGCTAGGCCGCGGCGCTCGGCTGGCGCGCGCGCTTCTGGATCATGCGATCGATCTGGCCCGCGAGCGTGGCGCTCACTTGCGCCATCGGCAGGCGCACCTCGGGCGAGGGGATGAGGTGACGGCGCCAAAGCCAATGCTTGATCGGCGCGGGGCTCGGCTCCGCGAACAGCAGGGCCACGACGTCGACGAGATCGGTCCAGCGCCCGAGCGCGCGCTCACGGTCGCCCGCCAGCACGGCCGCGCGGACCGCCGCGAAACCCGCGGGATCGACATGGGCGGAGGCGAGGATGCCGCCCTCGGCGCCGTGGGCAAGCGCGCTATAGAACCAGGCATCCTCGCCGGTCAGCACCGAGAACCCCGGCGGCCGGCGCCGCAGAAGGTCGAAGCTCTGCTGCGGGATCGCGCAGCAATCCTTGATGCCGATGACCGTGTCGAGTTCCGCCAGGCGGACCACCGTCTCGTTCGCGAGGTTGACGCCGGTGCGATAAGGGATGTTGTAGAGCGTGAGCGGCTTCGTCGTACTCGCGGCCAGCGCCTCGAAGTGCCCGCGGAGTCCCTCCTGGGACGGCCGCGAGTAATAGGGGCAAGTCACGAGATAGCCGTCGATCGGCCAGGCCGCGGTCGCCCCGAGACGATGCACCAGCTTCTGCGTATCGCTGCCGCAGAGGCCGAGGAAGATCGGTCGTTGCCCCGCGACGGTCTCGGCGGTCACCGCGACCAGTCGCTCGATCTCCGCGTCATCGAGGGTCAGCGCTTCGCCGGTGGTGGCGGCGAGGATGAACCCGTCGATCGGCTCGGCCAGGTAATGTCGGACCAGGCCCGCGAGCGCGCGCTCGTCGAGGGCGCCGTCCGTGAACGGCGTGATGAGCGGCAGCCAGATCCCCTCGAATCGCGGCCGCTCGCGTGGGGTACTCGTACTCATGCCCATGGTGCGCTCTCCTCCGGTTGCGGCACTGCCGGCGCGGGGAGAGGGCAGACATGAAAAAGCCCCGTCCGTCGCCGGCGGGGCCTGGTGGTCGATCGCGTCCGATCCGATCAGCGCAAACGAACCCCCGGCCCCAGGACGCGGGGCTTTCGGGACTTCGAGTTGAGCGCGCGGACGGACATCATCGGGGCAACCTACGGGCGCTGGGCTCTGGTGTCAATTCGCCCGCCGATCACGGAGAAGATCGACTGCCGACCGACGACCATATCCAGCAGTGCCGGCCGTAGGCCCACGCGCCGACCCCGATCGCCGCCGCGAAGCCGCCGAGCCAGAGGTCGGGCACGGCGGCGCCGTGCGTCCTTCGACTCAGGCCCTCCGGGCCTGGCTCAGGATGAGGCGATTCGGGATGCGGGACGAAAGCACCTCATCCTGAGCCGATCCCGAAGGGATCGAGTCGAAGGACGCACGATTCCTCATATGCTCAGCTTCGCGATGTAGGCCTCGACGGCGGCTTGGGCGGCGCGGGTCTCGTCGGCGGCCCTCGCGCGCTCGGCTTGCAGGCCCTCGATTCGGGTCTCCTCGTCGGCGAGCTTCTCGATGTAGCGCTTGTGAAGCGCGCTCTCCTTGTCGACGCGCTCGAGGTTGGCGCGGATGCGGCTCTGGTCGTCGGCGATCCCCGCGATCGCGCCATTGATCCGCTCCGCCGCCGCCTTCTTGTCGGCGACCACGCGGCGGAGCCGCGCGAGCTCGCCGAGCGCCGTGCGGACCGGCGGCGCGAGGGCGGTGTCCTTCACGAAGACGCCGAGCTGCGCGTCGTCGATGTCGAGGACCCGCAGTGTCTCCTCGCGCGGATGCTCCAGGGTGAAGCGCAGGCTCTGGGTCTCGCCGGGTTTCAGGTCGATCGCCACGCGATAGGCGGTGGCGGTCTCCTCGACGGTTTTGCCCGCGGGCTCCACCAGCGTCCAGCCCATCGACATCGGCTGCTCCACGATGATCCGCCGCGCCTCGGTCTTGGGCGCGGCGATCGTATAGCGCAGGGTCTGCCGGTCGGTGCGGATGAGGTGCAGCACGCCCTCGGCGATCGTGCCCTTGGTCAGCACGCTCGTGCGGTCGTCGTCGCGGAGCACCTTTGTTTTCGCGTCGAGGGCATAGCTCAAGAGCCGGCTCTCGCCCGCGGGCAGGCCCGCGAGGCGTGCGTCGCCGAGATAGGCCGCGCCCTGCGGCGTCTGCTCGTAGAGCGTCACCACGCCCGGCGGCAAGCCGCTCGCGGTGTCGTTCGTGAGCTTCACGGCGGCGAGCGGATGGAGCGCACTGGTGGCGGGCTGCAGCAGGTCCAGGCGCTCGGCAGGCACGTCACGATCGACCAGCGGCACCAGCGCCGAATGCCCGCTCTCGATCGTCACCGGTACGGGGATGCGGAAGGAGACCTGCGTCATGCTCTCCTGCGCCTCTGCGGTGTCGACCGTGGCGGCTTCCTCTGGAGTGCGCTCGACCTCAAGATTGCCCGATAGCGCTTTCATCTGGGCCAGAGCGCCACCCGAATTTTGCGCCTGGGCCGCCCCGGCGGCCACGCTTGCCGGCGCGAACTGCATCGCCTTGTCGTACGCCGCGCGCGCGGTCCGAATCTGATCCACCGTCCCCATGTCTTGCCTCGGCAGAATGCGGCCCGCGACCTCCACCGGCACTTCCGGCCGGTTCACGTAGTAGGCCTGATAGATCGCCTGGCGGAAGCTTACGGGGTTGCCGGAGAGGAGCGTGAGCTCCACGCCGGCCCAATCCTCGCCGCTCATGTTCTCGAGCACGGCCCAGCCCTGGAGATGGGCGGTGTTGGCTTCCGCCGGCAGGCTCAAGCGGAAGCTCGCCTTCCAGAGCGGCGCCGCCACGACATAGCCGACGCGGAGCGTGCGCGTGCCGGTGCCGCGCGTGGTGAGCGTGATCGCGCGCCGGTCCTTCGCCCGATGCGAGGCGATCTCGGAGAGGGCTTGATCGACCTTGACCTGGAGCTCGGCATCGACGAAGCGCACGCTGTCGGCGTCCTCCAGGATGAATTGCTGCAGGCCCTCGGATGTCAGCACGCTCACCCGGTTGCGGCTCGTCGTGGTGCCGTCGGTGGCGCGCGTGGTCTCGGCGACCACCCTGAGGAGCTTGCCGGTGATGGGATGGCTCGCTCCGACGCGAATCTCGGCGCCCTGCAGCGCGTTCAAGAGCGCCGCCGGCGAGGCAAGCGCCTCGGGCCCGAAGGGCAGGTCGTTGAAGAGCTGCGCCAGCGGTTGGCGGCCCGGCAGGCTCGCGGCGCCGACGCCGCCCTTGCTGTCGTAGACCACGATCGACTTGAGGACGTCGTCGACCTGATCGAGCGGCACGTTGAGGGTCAGCGTCGCGTCGCCGTCGACCGCCGCCTCGTATTCGAGATAGGCGACGCCGCCGGTCGACAGCATGACGCGCTTGAGCGTGAGATCGCCAGCCCAAGCCGGCGCGCCGACCACGCAAAGCAGCACCAGGACAAACGTGGGAACCGCACACCGTTTCATCGGGAGCCTCCCGCTCATGAGTGAGTGCCGGTGGCCACCGTCGGTCGAGATTGCGGCAATCAAGGGGATGCGATCCCGGCATTTTCGGGGCAGGGCCGCGGACCCCGGCCGCCCCCAGGGGGCGGTTGCCGATCATCCCCTCTGCGGTGTGCGGGCGGTTTTCACCACTCTTATGAGGACTCTACGTGTTTCTCCGAATACCGGTGCGGCGCCCCTTTTGTTCACTATGGACTCAAGAACCCTGAGGACCCGATCCGCCATGCTCGAAACCGCGAAACGCTACCGGGAGCTCGCACTCAAGCTCCTCAGTCATGCCGACGAGATCGGGGCGGACGGGTCGCGGGACACCTGCATCAATCTGGCCGTCTTCTATCAGCAGGCCGCCCGCGAGATCGAGCAGTACGTCCAAGGGTGTCAGACAAGTACGTCGGGGAGCGGGCCGGTCGAGGATTCGATCGGAGGGAGGGGCGGGGTCGCTGCCTAGGCCGCTCCCAGCGGCTCCTGGCGCGCCCGCCCACCCGCGCTTTTTCTAAGCTCTCAGGCTGACAGCGCTTCCGGCAACGCCGCGGGCTCGTCCGCCAGCGGCAGCTCGATGATGAAGCACGCGCCGTGGTCGGGGCGGCTCTCGACCCGGATCGTGCCACCGTGACCGACGACGATCCCATGGACGACCGAAAGTCCGAGGCCTGAGCCCTCGCCGACTGCCTTGGTGGTGAAGAAGGGATCGAAGATCCGTTTCTGCGTCGCCTCGTCCATGCCGCAGCCGGTGTCGCGCACGCTGAGCCGCACGAGACCGTGCTCGCCGGGCCGGGCACCCGGAAGCACGCTCACGGTGACCGTGATGGTGCCGTGGCTCATCCCGATGGCGTGCACCGCATTGGTCACGAGGTTGACGGTGATCTGATGGAGTTGCGTGGCGTCGCCCAAAATCGGCGGCACGAGCTCGATCACCCGCTCGAGGGCGATGGTGGCGGGCATGGTCGGGCGCAGCATGGCGAGCGCCTCCTCGACCACCTCGTCCACGCGGAACGGTTGGCGATCCGCGCTGTCCTTGCGGCTGAAGGCCAGCACCTGCTTCACCAGATCGCGGGCGCGCACGCCGGCCTGATGGATCAGCTCGAAATATTGGCGCGTGGGGCTCTGCTGCTCGATGCGCTTCAGGCCGAGCTTCGCCATGGCGATCACGGGCACCAGGGTGTTGTTGAGATCGTGCGCGATGCCGCCCGCGAGCGTGCCCAGAGACTCGAGCTTTTGGGAGTGATGCAACTGGTCCTCGAGGGTGCGGCGGTGGGTCTCGGCCTCGCGCGCCTCGGTGATATCCCGGAAGATAACCAGGAGATGCGTGGGCTGCTCACCTTCGCCGACCAGGATCTTCGACGTGCGATGGAGCAGGCGCGTCTCACCGTCCGGCCGAATGATGCGGTATTCCTGGAGGGCTTGCGCGCCGCCGCGTAGCACGACGTCGCGGTCGGCGATCACCGCTTGGCGATCGTCGGGGTGAACGAGATCGAGAAGGGTCTCGAACCTCGGCGGATCGGCATCTGGATTGAGGCCATAGATTCGGTAGAGCTCGTCGGACCACTCGATCTCGCCGGTTTTCAGATCGCGGATCAGGCTGCCGACTTCCGCCATGCGCTGAGCCAAGGCCAAGTGCTCGCGGGTGCGTCCGAGGCTCTCCTCGCTCACGCGCAAGGCCGACTGTGCTTGCTTGAGTGCGGTGATGTCGATGCGCAAGCCGGCGATGCCGCCATTGCGCATCCGCCGATCGGTGATCAGCAGCCAGCGCCCGTCGGTGAGCTGTTGCTCGAAGGCGCCGCCGGCCTCCTGATGACGGCGCATGCGCTCCGCCAGCATCTTCTCGGGATCACCCGCATGCGCGAAGCGCCCGGCGGCGATGCCGCGACGCATGAGCTCCTCGAAGGTGAACCCGGGCTCCAGGTCCGGATGCGGCGCTGGGTAGCACGACTTGTACCGCTCATTGAGCATGACGAGGCGGTCGTCCTTGTCGTAGATCAGGAACCCCTCGGACATGCTATCGACGGCGTCGCGCAGCAGCGTCTCGGCGCGCTCGGCGCGCTCGCGGGCCTCGACCACGTCCGTCTGGTTCGTGGCGATGCCCCGATAGCCGACGAAGGCGCCGGTCTCGTCGAAGACTGGCTTGCCGTTGATGACGTAGTGCACCGTCCGGCCGTCGCCCAACCTGACTGCATATCGGAAATCGCGGAACAGCCGGCGCGCATCGAGGTCTGCCTTATGCTGGCGCCAATGCTCGTCGGCCTCGATATCGCCGCCGGCGTATTTCCAGCGCGTGAGGCCGATGATCTGCGACGCCGTCATGCCCGTTGCCCGCTCTTCGCTCCCCGAGAAATAGCTGAACCGGTGCTCGCGGTCGGTCTCCCAGATCCAGTCCGCGGCGGTCTCGGCGATGTCGCGGAAGCGCTGCTCGCTCTGTTTGAGCGCGCGCTCCGCCTGGTCGCGCTGGCGGCTCTGCTGGTGCAGCAGGTCGCTTGCGGTGCCGAGAGCGCTCAAGACGTCATCGACCTCCGCGAGGCCTGCGCGGGCGGGCGACACCATGGCGCCATGCCCGAGCGCCAGCGCGGCGCTGGAGAGGTGCCGCAGCGCGCCGCGCATGCGCCGGCCCACCGCGGCGGCGAACAGCAGGCCGAGTGCCAGCATCGCCGCCGCGGAAAATCCGATGCCCAGGAGAGAGCTCCAGAGCGCGCCAGCGGTCTCGGTCAGCGGCACGCCGACCGAGAGGGTCCAGCCGGTATAAGCGGATTTCGTGAAGGCCGCGGTCACCTCGACGCCCTCGAGCGTGGTGCCGAGGAAAATGCCCTCGCTGGCGCGCGCCATCTGCTCGAGGAGCGGGCTGCCGGCGGGCTTGCCGACGTACCGGGCGAGGTCGCGATTGCGCAGGATGATGCGATTGTCGCGGTCGACCACCGCCACCCACCAGCTCATTGGCAGATCTTGCTCGAGCAGCACGTGATTCAGCTCGATCACGTCGTAGTTCATCATCAGGACGAACGGCACCTCGTCTTTCTCGACCACCGGGACGTAGATCGAGACCTGAAGCCGGTCGACCTTGTTCCCGTAGAACACGCCGGATACCTGCGTGGAGCAGGTCGACGCGGCCAGCACCGCCAAGTCGCTGGATTTCACATAGCGCGTCTCGGTCTCCAGCCCCCGCTGCGTGTTGAAGAACTCCCGGCCGCTCGGATCGGTCAGAATGATCCAGGCGTGGCGCTGGGCGGCGACCTGCCGTGCCTGCTCAAAGAACTCGCCGATGTTCCGGCTGCGCAGCGCCGGCGAAGTGCCGAGCGCCGAGAGCGAGGACTCCGCGGTCTTGAGCTCGACATCCATGGCGGCGGAGAGCGCCCGCGCCGTATTGAGGATCTGCCGGTCGTTGGCCTCGCGCTGGGCGCTCGCATAGCGCAGCACCGCGAAGGCCGAGAACACCACCATCGGAATGATGCAGGCGAGCACCAGGACGACGACGTAGGCACGCAAGCTGCGCGCGGCCGGAAGCCAGCGCGGAGCGCGCCAGATCCGGGCGAGACGCGGCGATGGCTGCACGGTGCTCAAAAGCGCTCCAGGACCGAATCCACCGAGGCCCGCGAGCGGCGCGCCTCGGCATGGATCAAACGTTTGTGATTATTGGTAATCCTGGTTGAGGACCGCTTAATCGGCGATCCGGGCGCCCCATAGGGAGTTTCCCTTATCCAGCCCCGATGACGTGGTCCAAGGCCGGATTTTGCTCGTTTGCGCCCCCTCCGAGCGTGATCCATAATCGCCCACAACTAATAGTCGGCCGCGCCTCATGCGCGGGCCTGGGAGAGCGTTGGGAGGACGTGTGCCGCCGTTGCTGGACGTGCGGGAACTGCGCACAGAGTTTCGCACGGGCATCGGCGTCGTGCGGGCAGTCGATGGCGTCTCCTACACAGTAGAAGAGGGCGAGACCGTCGCCATTGTAGGTGAGAGCGGCTCCGGCAAATCCGCCGGCGCCATGTCGATCCTGCGCCTCATCCCGGATCCGCCAGGCCGGATCGCCGGTGGCCGCGTCCTGTTCGGTGGCCGCGACCTGATGGAGGCGTCCGACGAGGAGATGCGCCGGATCCGCGGCGGCGAGATCGGCATGGTGTTCCAGGAGCCGATGACCTCGCTCAATCCGGTGCTCAGCATCGGTCGGCAGATCACCGAGGCGATCCAGCAGCACCGCGGCCTCGACCGTGCCGCCGCCGACAAGCGCGCCCAGGAGCTCCTGACCCTGGTCGGGATCGCGGATCCGAAGCGGCGTCTCAAGCAGTATCCGCATCAGTTCTCGGGCGGCATGCGGCAGCGCGTGATGATCGCGATCGCGCTCGCTTGCGACCCCAAGCTCATCATCGCGGACGAGCCGACGACCGCGCTCGACGTCACCATCCAGGCGCAGATCCTGGAGCTGATGCGCGACTTGACGCGCCGGCTCAACGTCGCGCTCATCATCATCACGCACAATCTGGGCGTGGTCGCGCGCTACGCGCGCCGCGTCAACGTGATGTACGCGGGCCGCATCGTGGAGACCGGCCTCGCGGAGGCGGTCTATCATCGGCCGCGGCATCCCTACACCGTGGCGCTGCTGCGCTCTGTGCCGCGGCTCGATCGCCCGCGCCAGGCGCGGCTCGATCCGGTCGAGGGCCAGCCGCCCGACTTGACCCGGCTCGACGAGGGCTGCGCCTTCCGCGCGCGTTGCCGCTTCGCCATCGAGGCCTGCGCCAAATCGCGGCCGATGCTCGAGCCCACGGAAGAGGCGGGCCACCTCGCCGCCTGCTTCCGCAGCGCCGAGGTCGGCGGTCTCACCGGAGCTGCCGCGTGACGGACGCGCTGGCTAACGCGAATCCGCTGCTCGACGTGCGCGGCTTGCGCATGCACTTCGCGGTGACCGAGGGCGTGCTGCGCCGCCGGAGCATCGGCGAGGTGAAGGCGGTCGACGGCATCGATTTCACCATCCGCCGCGGCGAGACCTTGGGGCTCGTCGGCGAGAGCGGCTGCGGCAAGACCACGACCGGGCGCTGCATCCTGCGGCTCGAGCAGCCGACCGCCGGCAAGATGCTCTACGACGGCGTCGACCTCGCGAAGCTCGTGCGCAAGGACCTCATGGCGATCCGCCGGAAGATCCAGGTGATCTTCCAGGACCCCTACAGCTCGCTCAATCCGCGCATGAAGGTCGGCGAGATCATCGGCGAGCCCATGAAGGTGCACGGCCTCGAGCCCGACGCGAGTAAGCGTGCGGCGCGCGTGCGCGAGCTCCTGGGCGTCTGCGGCCTCGATCCCCAATTCGCCGATCGCTATCCGCACGAGATGTCGGGTGGCCAGCGTCAGCGCGTCGGGATCGCCCGCGCGCTCGCGCTCAAGCCCGAGTTCATCGTCTGCGACGAGGCGGTCTCGGCCCTCGACGTCTCGATCCAGGCGCAGGTTGTGAACTTGCTCGAGGATCTGCGCGAGAAATTCGGCCTGACCTATCTCTTCATCGCGCACGATCTCTCGGTGGTGCGCCATCTCTGCCAGCGCGTGGCGGTCATGTATCTGGGCCGCATCGTCGAGCTCGCGGAGAACGACGAGCTCTTCGACCACGCGCTCCACCCCTATACGCAGGCGCTCCTCGCCGCGGTGCCCGTGCCCGATCCCAGCG
The DNA here is from genome assembly GCA_035280245.1 of Allostellaceae bacterium. Classification (GTDB taxonomy): domain Bacteria; phylum Pseudomonadota; class Alphaproteobacteria; order ATCC43930; family CGMCC-115725; genus DASZHJ01. The sequence goes on along the minus strand of DATEGF010000319.1, from coordinate 2,740 downwards.
TCGAGGCGAGCCGCGCCTTCCGCCCGGCCATGGGCGAGGTGCCGAGCCCGATCAATCCGCCATCGGGCTGCGTGTTCCATCCGCGCTGCCCGATCGCGGTCGAGCGCTGCAAGCAAACGAGGCCCGAGACGCGCGAAGTCCGGCCGGGCCATTGGGTCGCCTGTCACGAGGTTCACTGAGATAACGGAGGTTACGGCCATGAGGACCAAAACAAAGATGCTGAGCCTGGGCCTGGGTGCCGTCGCAGTGGCGGCGATCGCGACGATGCCCGTGGGCGTGGGCGCCGCAGATACGCCGAAGCGCGGCGGCATCCTCACCTACATGATCCCGGCGGATGCGCCGCCGAGCTTCGACGGTCATCGCGAGACCACCTACGCGACGGTGCACGCCGCCGCGCCCTTCTACAGCGTCCTGATCCGCGCCAACCCCGACAACCCGTCCTCGACCACGGACTTCGTCTGCGATCTCTGCACGGCGATGCCGAAGCCGACCGATAGCGGCAAGACCTACACCTTCAAGATCCGCCAGGGCGTCAAATTCCACGACGGCTCGCCGCTTACCGCCGCCGACGTGGCCGCGAGCTGGCAGGAGATCGTGCATCCGCCCGAGGGCGTCTCGAGCGCGCGGGAAAGCTATTTCGTGATGGTGGACAAGGTCGAGGCGCCCGACGCCACCACCGTCGTGTTCAAGCTCAAGTTCGCGACCGGTGCCTTCCTGCCGGCGCTCGCCGATCCCTATGCCTGGATCTACAAGAAGGACATCCTGGAGAAGGATCCGCACTGGTTCGAGAAGAACATCATGGGCTCCGGCCCGTTCAAGTTCGACGGCTACGAGGCCGGCCAGTCGATCAAGGGTGTGCGCAACCCCGACTACTACCACCAGGGCGAGCCCTATCTCGACGGCTTCCTCGCGATCTTCGCGGCGAAGGAGTCCGTCCGCGTCGACGCGATCCGCGCCGACCGCGCGGCGATGGAGTTCCGCGGGCTGCCGCCGTCCTCGGTCGACCAGCTCCAGAAGGAGCTCGGCGACAAGATCGCGGTCCAGAACAGCGACTGGAACTGCGGCAACCTGCTGACGCCCAACCACAAGAAGAAGCCGTTCGATGATGTCCGCGTGCGCCGCGCGCTGGCGCTCGCGATCGACGCCTGGCACGACGCGCCCGCGCTCTCCAAGATCGCGACGGTGCACACGGTGGGCGGCATCGTCTTCCCGGGCTCGCCGCTCGCGGCGACCAAGGAGGAGCTCCAGAAGATCGCGGGCTTCTGGCCCGACATCAACAAATCGCGCGACGAGGCGAAGCGCCTCCTCAAGGAGGCCGGCGCCGAGGGACTTTCCTTTACCCTCCTCAACCGCAACGTCGACCAGCCCTACAAGTACGTTGCGATCTGGGTGATCGACGAGTGGAGCAAGATTGGCCTCAAGGTGACCCAGAAGGTGCTGCCGACCGGGCCCTTCTTCGAGGCGCTCCGTAACAACGACTTCGACGTGACGCTCGATTTCAACTGCCAGGGCGTCGTTAATCCGCTGCTCGACGTCGGCAAGTTCCTGCCGCACACGGTCTACACCGAGAACTATGGGAACTACGAGGACCAGAAAGAGATCGACATGTATCAGGCGATGCTGCACGAGGCCGATGCCAGCAAGGTGCGCGGCGAGATGCGCGCCTTCGAGACCTACGTGCTCGACACGCAGACGCACATGATCATGACGCCCTGGTGGTACCGCGTCGTGCCGTATCGCTCCTACGTCAAGGGCTGGAAGATCAGCCCCAGCCACTACGTCAACCAGGACCTCGCGAACGTGTGGCTGGATAAGTAAACGTGCCTGACGGACTCTCCATCGCCAGTGCAATTTCCGCCTCCCCCCTCCAGGGCAGGGCGGTCACACTTGAGTTCCTCTCCCCTCCGGGGAGAGGACAGGTGAGGGGGAGCAGCCGCTCAGAGCCACATCAATTCTGCGACGCCGAGAACACGCCCCCTCACCCCGACCCTCTCCCCGCCCGGGAGAGGGAGAAAATTGCCGCCACATGCGATAGGGCCGAGGGGGACTCTATACCCGGTAGCGCGGCTCGGATGGCGCCATGTACCGCTACATAGTCCATCGTCTCTTGCTGGCGATCCCGACGCTTGTCGGCGCGGCGGCGCTTGTGTTCATCCTGATGCGCCTCATTCCCGGCGACATCTGCGTGGTGCGGCTCGCCTCGGGCGGCGGGACCTTCGACCCGCATTCGGTCGACGTCTGCCACGCCGAGCTCGGCATGAACCGGCCGATGATGGTGCAGTTTCTCGATTTTGTCGGGGGCTTCTTCCGATTCGATTTCGGTCCATCGATGTGGACCGGCAAGCCGGTCGCCTATGAGATCGCGCAGCGTCTCCCGATCTCGATCGAGGTCGCGCTGCTCGCGACGGTGGTCGCGATCGCCTTCGCGATCCCGCTCGGCACCGTCTCGGCCTTGAAGCAGAACAGCTGGATCGACGTGATCGTCCGCACCGTCGCGATCGCGGGGATCGCCACACCCTCCTTCTGGCTCGGCATCGTCGTGCTGCTGGTGATCCTCGAGGTCACCAACCGGATCTACGGCTCGCCCTGGATGCCGCCGATCGATTACGTGTCGCTCTGGCAGGACCCCGTCCGCAATCTCTCCATGGCGTTCTGGCCGGCGGTGACCGTGGGGTATCGATATTCCGCCGTCACCATGCGCATGACCCGCTCGGCGATGCTCGAGGTCCTGCGCGAGGAC
>DATEGF010000318.1:0-12131 GCA_035280245.1 Allostellaceae bacterium | reverse complement strand
TGGTCAACACGACGAGCCTGGGCATGTCCGGTCAGCCGCCGCTGAACCTCTCGCTCGAGCGGTTGCCGAAGAGCGCGCTCGTCTGCGATATCGTCTATACCCCGCTGGAGACGCCGCTCCTCACGGCCGCGCGCAAGCGGGGCAACCCCGCCGTGAATGGTCTCGGCATGCTGATCCACCAGGCGCGACCGGCCTTCAAGGCCTGGTTCGGCGTGATGCCCGATGCGACGCCGGAGTTGCGCCGCCTGGCCGAGGCCACGATCTAGCGCTTGTAGACGACGAAGCCCGCGATGGCGTCGAGGAGCGCCTGCGGCTCGTCGCTGCGGACGGAGTGGCTGCTGTTCTCGAAGATGCGGAGCTCCGCTTTCGGGATCAGCCGCGCGACCTCCTCGGAGAATTCCGGCGGACAGATCCAGTCGTGGCGGCCGGCGATCACCAGGGTCGGCGCGGTGATCCGAGGGAGCTCTGGCCTCAGGTCAAAATCGCGCAGGAACCCGCCGAAGGCCCGGTTCAGGGGCTCGGGCTCGTGGAGCGTGCGCTCGTGGCCGAGCGCGGCCATCACGGGGTCATGGCGCCGGCTGTAGAGCGGCCCCATCACCGCATAGAAGTGCCGCAGCTGCGCGCGATCGAGCATCGCGCCCTGCCAGAGCGGCTCGCAGACCTCGCGCTGCTCCGGCGTGCCGCGCTCCGCGACGATCTCCTGCGCGCGCCTCATGAAGCCGCCGTGCGCCGCCGTGACGACCGCGATCAGGTGCGAGACCGACGCGGGATAGCGCGCGGCATGGGCGAGCGCCACCATGCCGCCATAGGAGGTGCCGATGCTCACGATCGGGCCGAGGCCCAGATGGCGGCGCAGCGCCTCCATGTCCTCGACGTTCTCGTCGAGCGTGTATTTGGCGGGGTCTCCGCGCGCCGAGCGGCCCTGGCCGCGGTGGTCGAAATAGACCAGCTGCATGCGCTCCGCGAGCGGCGACATGACCGGCTTGAAGCTGCTGTGGTCGCCACCGGGACCGCCGTGGATGATGAAGGCGACCGGTTTCTCGCGCATCACGCGCCCGTCCGGCATCAGCCCCATGCCCTCGACGTCGAAGTAGATCTCGGTATCGCGGATCTTGGCGCGCATCGTCCTACCCCGTCATTTGACCGCGTCGAGCGGATGGATCGGGCGGCGCACCTTCTTGAAGAGCTCGGGTGTGTAGATCTCCGAGCAGAGCGCGCCCGTATCCACCAGCACCACCTGCCGCGCAATCGGCTCGAAGGCCGCACGGAAGTGGTGCATCGATTTGACCGCGACGGTGCGGTAGCGCGTGGGGTCGATGCCGAGCGAGGTGAGCTGGCCGAGGTCCGTCGCCTGTCCGTTGTTGGTGATCACGATGATGTCGATGCCGCCGACCCGGAACACCATGGAGGGGCCGTAGTCGCGCGCGACGCCGCCGCCCATCGGCCCATAGGCGATGAATTTGCCGTTGGTGAGGCATGTGACCTCGCCCTCGAGCGTGAGCGGGCCTCCGCCCATCCTGGGATCGGTCTTGCCGCCGAGCGTCAGCGTCGTGCGCGCGCCGATGCCGGCCTTGATGCCGTCCTGCACGGCCTGGGGATCGGCGAGGGCGTGGAAGGCGACGCTCGGCAGCTTCGCCTCGACCATGGCCTTCAGGAACGCCGTCGCGTCGCCGTAGCCGCCGCCACCGGGATTATCGGTGTGGTCCGCCACCACCAGCGGCTTGTCGCCGGGCTTGCCCTTGCGCGCGAGCTCGATCACTTGCGGGATCGGCAGCAGCTTGGCGCTGTTCTCCTCGCGGGTCTCCCAGGCGAAATCCATTAGATCCTCGGCGATCGTCTGGCCGCGCGGGCTCGCGCCGTTCGTGGTGACCGTGACCGTCGGCCCGACGTCGTGGATGTCGGCGCGGGTGAAGCCCGCGCAGATGCTGACCACCAGCGCCTCGCCCTTCCCCTCGAACACGTCCGCGCGCTTGAGTGCCTCCACCATTGGCCCAGTCTGCGTGCGGCCATGGTTGAGGCCGTAGATGGTGGGCCGGCGCGCGATCACGGTCTTGGGCTTGATCTCGCCCTTCATGGCGCGCTCCAAAAGCTCAGCACCCTGCCAGGCGCGCTCGTACTGGTCGATGTGCGGATACGTTCGGAACGCGATCAGCACGCTCGCATGGTCGGCCATCGCCTGCGTCACGTTGGCGTGGAGATCGAGCGTCACCACCACCGGCGCATCGGGTCCGATCGCCTGCCGCAGGCGTCGCAGCAGCTCGCCCTCGCCGTCCTCGAACTCGTCGGTCACCATCGCGCCATGCAGATGCAGGAGCGCGCCGTCGATCGGACCCTGTTTCTTCGCGGCCGCCACGATGAGCCCCGCGATCTCCTCGAAGGCGCCGCGCGTCACCAGCCCCGACGGGTTGGCGCTCGCGGAGACCGGATGGACCAGGGTCCAGCCGTATTTGTCTGCCGCCTCGAAGGTGGCACCGAAAGCCGAGCGGGTCTCGCGGAAGGCCGCGGGGATCTCGTTCTCGAGGTGAAAATCGCGGCGCCGGAACGCCGTCATATCGGTCGGCACGCGGCTGAAGGTGTTGGTCTCATGCATGAAGCGGGCGGCGAGCACGCGCTTGGCCATCGGCGAATACCTCTGTGAATAACGGGTCGAGCCATCTTGGCCTGAGAGCGCCGGCTCGTCGATGGGTTGCGAACTCCGGACGCTGGATTTGCCTTGCGGCGGTCCAGGCGCGATCATGCCGGCGGATAGGAGGTTGAGCCATGCCCGACACTCTCGAGGCCCGCAGCTGGGAAACCATGCCGTGCACGCCGGACAATGGTCCGGCCGCCATCGCGGCGATTGGGCTCATCACGCTCGGCAACGACGTGGTGATCGAGCCGGAATTGCACACGTTCCTTTCGGGGGTCGGTGGCGCAGCGGTGTTCGCGAGCCGGATCCCGTTGATGCTGGAGCTGACGCCCCAGGCGCTCCGCGACATGGAGGCGCATATACCGCGCGCGGTCTCGCTCATCGTGCCCGATGACCGGCTCGACGTGATGGCCTTCGGCTGTACCTCCGGGTCGATGGCGATCGGGCCCGAGCGCGTGGCGGCGGCGGTGCACCGCGCACGGCCCGGCATTGCCGTGACCGATCCCGTCAGCGCCGCCGTGAAGGGTCTCAAGATCCTGGGCGCGCGCCGGATCGCGCTGCTGACGCCCTACCCCGACGCGGTCAACGACGTGGTCGCTGGCTACGTCGGCGCCCAGGGCCTCGACATCGCCGAGCGTGGCAGCTTCAAGCAGCCGAACGACCCCGCCATCGCGCGCGTGCCGCCTGAGGCGATCTACCAAGCCGGCGTCGAGCTCGGCCGCCGCAAGGTCGACGCGCTCTTCATCTCCTGCACCGCGCTCCGCTGCTCCTCCGTCATCGCACGCATCGAGCAGGCGATCGGCAAACCCGTGGTCACCAGCAACCAGGCGCTGGCCTGGGACTGCCTGCGCCTCGCGGGATGCAGGGCGCCCGTCGAGGGGTATGGAAGCCTTCTGAGAGGCTGAGCATTTCCATTTCCTCTCCGCCCCCTGGGGCGGAGAGGTTAGGTGAGGTGGGGGAGTCTCACGGCTTCCTTATTAAGCTCCATGCCCACCGCAGGCGATGAGGTCATTCCGACCGGCTAGCTCTGCGCTTCCCTCACCGCCCCACCTCACCTTGCCTCTCCGCCCCTGAGGGGCGGAGAGGAATCTCGTTAGATCCAGAAGCGCGTACCTACCCCTTCACAAACACCTTCCGCGGGAAGTTGCAGAAGGGCTTGGCGCCGCGGTCGGTGATCTGGATGGCCTCGCTGATCTCGATGCCCCAGTCGTCCATCCAGATGCCGGGGATGACGTGGAAGCACATGTTGGGCTGCAGCACCGTCTTGTCGCGCGGCCGCAGGCTCATGGTGTGCTCGCCCCAATCGGGCGGATAGTTGAGGCCGATCGAATAGCCGATGCGGGATTCCTTCTTGACCCCGTGGCGCGTGATCACGCTGCGCCAGGCCGCCTCGACGTCCTCGCAGGTGGCGCCGGGTTTGGCGGCGTCGAGCGCCGCCTGCGTGCCCTCGAGCACGACCTTCTCGGTGTCGAGGAGCTTCTGCGGCGGCTTGCCCAGGAACACCGTCCGCGCCATCGGGCAGTGGTAGCGGATCCGGCAGGCGCCGAGCTCCAGGATGGTCGCCTCGCCCGTGACGAACGGCTTGTCATTCCAGGTAAGGTGCGGCGTCGAGGTGCCGATCCCCGTCGGCAGCATCGGAGCGAAGGACGCATAATCGCCGCCGAACTCAGGCGTGCCCGAGATCTGCGCCGCGTAGATCTTGGCAACGGCATCGCATTGCCGGGTACCCGGTGCGACCGCGTCCACGGCGACCTGCATCACCCGCTCCATGATGCGGGCGGCCTGGCTCATGTACTCGATCTCGCGCGGCGATTTCACCGAGCGCACCCAGTTCACGAGGCTCTTGGAATCGACGAAGCGCGCGTTCGGCAGATGCGCCTTCAATGACTCATAGGCCATGGGCGAGAAGTAGTAGGCGTCCATCTCGAGCCCGATGGTGCCGCGGTCGAGACCGCGCTCGCGCATCTTCTCGGCAAGATAATCGAAGGGATGCCGCTCCGTCGACTGCACGTAGTGATCGGGAAAGCCGATGATGTTCTCGTGCTTCAGGAAGGTCGTGAGCTTGGCGCCCGCCGCGTCCATCGCGCGCGTGCAGCAGATCGGCTCCGAGAGCTTCGGGCTCACCACCACCGCCTGCGGCGTATAGAAGGACCAGCCGTCGTAGCCCGTGAGGTAATTCATGTTGGCGGGGTCGACCGCGACCAGCGTGTCGATCCCCTGCTTCGCCATCGCCTGCTGGGTTTTCTTGATGCGGGCGAGATACTCGGGCTTCTCGAACGGCAGCATCAGCTGTTTCTCCTCTATTGTCCGCAGGTCACGAGCCGCCACACCAACTCTCGTGACCCGCGTAGGTGAAGACTATTCCTCGCTCAGGAGACGAGCCACCGGGCCGCCAGCAGCGCGTAGGCGCGCGCCGCGATCAAGGTCTCGTTGAGTGGCACGAACTCGTCGGGCCGATGAGCCTGACGCGAGATGCTGCCCGGCCCGAACAGCACCACGGGCGCGATACCGCCGCGTTGCAGGAAACCGCCGTCGCAAGCGGCCGACCAGCTCCCGGTCGGGAGCGATAGGCCACCCGCGTCGGCGGTGGCGCCAGCGACCGCCGCGAAGATCGGATGATCGCTCGGCGACTGCATCGCCGGCATCTCCATGGCAAGCCGCTCCTCGATCCGGGTGCCGGGATAGGCGACACCCTCCTCGTGGAGCCGACGCGAAAGCTCCGCAAGCGCCGAGGCGCCGTCCTCGCCGGGCACGAGGCGCCGATCGATCCAGAAGGTGCAGCTGTCGGGCACGGCGGAGACCGTGAAACCGCCGGCGACCGTGCCGACGCTCGCGCTCGGACTGCCGAGCAGCGGATGGTTGCGCGCGCGCAGCTCCGCGTGATGGCGCTGCACCGCCTCGATTGCCTTGGCCGCCCCATAGATCGCGTTGGCGCCGAGCTCCGGCGAGCCCGCATGCGCGCTGCGGCCGGTAACTTTCACCTCGAAATAGGCATCGCCCTTCGCGGCGCCGATCGGCTGGAGCTCCGTCGGCTCGCCGATCACCGCCCATTCCGCCGCGAGGCCCTTGCGGAGCGCGTCCTGCGTGCCCTTGCCGCCCTCCTCCTCGTCGACGCAAGCGGCGAAAATGACCCGCCGCGCCGGCCGCGGCAGCCGCCGCTTCACTGCGATCAACGCCAGCATCATGCCGGCGAGCCCCGCCTTCATGTCGCAGGAGCCGCGGCCGTAGAGCTTGCCATCCGCGATCTCGCCACCGAAGGGATCCCGGCTCCAGCCCTCGCCGATCGGAACGGTGTCGGAATGGCCGGTGAGGAGCAGCGCCGGCTCCGTCTCGGCGCCCCATGACGCCACGACGTTCGGCCGACCAGCCTCAACCTCGGCGAGAGCAGGATCGAGGCCGTGATCTCGGAGGAAATTCGCGATGAACTCGGCGGCGGAGCGCTCCTCACCGCTGACGCTGGGCCGGCGCACCAGCTCCGCGGTCAGGGAATAGAGTTGCTCGGGCACGATCTCGCCGAGGATCGCCTTCTCGCTGTCGGTGAGCATGGTTCCGGATTCCGGTGCGGCTGCGACGCAGCCCCATCATAAACGGTTCCAGGATTTGGGCGAGCCGGGCGTCCGCGCGCCGATACGGGAGATCGCCGCTATTTCGCGGCGGCGGCGAGCTTGCGATAGCGCGCGCGGCTCTTCGTGAGGTGCTGGCGCATGGCGGCGCGGGCGGCGGCGCTATCGTGCTTGCGGATGGCGTCGTGGATCGCGCGATGCTCGTCCTGGAACGCGTCGAGATACGCGCGCCCGCCGGAGACGCGCACGGTCTGGCGCGGGATGATGAAGCGGCCGAGATATTCGAGGAACCGCGAGAACTGCGCATTCCCCGTCGCATCCGCGATCGCGCGGTGGAAGTGGTAGTCCTGGTCGATTGCTGCCTCGCCTCGCGCGATCGCGCGGTCCATCGCCCCGAGCGCCCGGCCGATCCCGCGGACTTGCTTTGCGGTCGCGCGCTCCGCCGCGAGCCCCGCGGTCTCGATCTCGACGGACATGCGAAGCTCCATCAGGTCGATCACCGCCTCGATCGACTGCAAACCCTCGGGATCGATCCGGAACGGCCGGCGCTGCGGATCGCTCGCGACGAAGGCACCGAGGCCCTGCCGCGTGGTGACCAGGCCTTGTGCGCGGAGCGCGGCCACGGCCTCGCGCACCACCGTGCGGCTCACACCGAGCGCCGCCATCATCTCCTGCTCGGTCGGGAGGCGCGCGCCCGGCTCGAGGCGGCCGCCGCCGATCTCGGCGGCGAGACGGTCGACCACCTCGGCGGTGCGGTTTTTCGGCGGGCCGAGCGGCGCCAGGATCACCGCGGCCTCTCGAGTGCTTGACAAGGGAAACCTCGTCCGTTGTATGCTCATCGTACAAGTGGGCGGGGACGCACGCAAGGGCGCCTCCGCTCCGAGACAGGGAGGACTCCATGAAGAGACGTGATGTGCTGAAGCTGGGCGCGGCCGCTGTCGTGGGCGCCACCGGCTTGGGCTATGCCCGGCCGAGCGCCGCCGAGGACAAGATGGTGCTCAAGGCCGCGGACGTGCACCCCGCGGGCTACCCGACCGTGGTCGCAGTCGAGAACATGGGCAAGAAGCTCGAGCAGGCGACCAACGGCCGCCTCAGCGTCCAGATGTTCGGCTCCATGCAGCTCGGCGGAGAGAAGGAGACCATCGAGCAGTGCCAGGTCGGCGCGATCCAGCTGGGCCGCGTCAGCGTCGGTGCGCTCGGGCCCGTGGTCGACGACCTCAACGTCTTCAACCTGCCTTTCCTGTTCCGCAACACCGCGCACATGGAGAAGGTGATCGACGGCCCGGTCGGCCAGGAGCTCCTGGACAAGGTTACGAACAACCCGAACACGCATCTGGTCGGGCTCTGCTGGATGGATGCCGGTGCGCGCAACATGTACGACACCAAGCACCCGATCAAAAGCGTCGACGACATCAAGGGCCTGAAGGTCCGCGTGATGGGCAACCCGATGTTCGTCGACATGATGAACGCGATCGGCGGCAACGGCGTCGCCATGGGCTACGACCAGGTGTTCAGCGCGCTGCAGACCGGCGTGGTGGACGGCGCCGAGAACAACCCGCCGAGCTTCTACTTCGACAACCACTATCAGGTGGCGAAGTACTACACGATCACCGAGCACCTGATCGTGCCGGAGATCCTGGTGTTCTCGGGCCCCGGCTGGGCGAAGCTCAGCAAGCCCGACCAGGAGCTGATCACGAAGGTCGGCCACGAGGCGCAGCTCGACGAGCGCCAGCTGTGGATCGCGAAGGAAAAAGACGCGATGGACAAGATGAAGGCCGCGGGGATCGAGATCGACACCATCTCCGACGCGGACAAGAAGAAGCTGCAGGACGACGTGAAGCCGGTCTGGGACAAGTACGGCGCCAAATACGCCGACCTCGTCAAGCGCATCCAGGCGGTCACGTAAGTCCGCGCACGTGGCGAGTTCGAGGTGCCCCCTCACTCCTCACCTTGCCTCTCCTCTCTCCCCGAAGGGGCGAGAGGAGAGGGACTATCAAGAAGCGGCGGAGGATTCAGAGCCCCTCTCCGCTCCCCCCTTGGGGAGAGGGGAGAGGGACCCGCCGACGCGAAGCGGCGGTGGGAGGGTGAGGTGTGAGGGGGACTTCGGTAGACGCTTCCACACCAGGCGATCGTGAGAACCAGTTGCGGGATGTACCGGAACCGGGCTTTCTAAACGGCGATAGCGCCGCCGCCGCCGCGCTCCGCGCCGCCATGGGCGCCCTTTACACCGCCTGCGTCTTCGTCGCGGGCGGGGCGCTGGTGCTGATCTCCGCGGTGATCCCCTACGGCGTGTTCACGCGCTACGTGTTGAACAGCGCGGCCTCGTGGCCCGAGCCTGCTGCCATCCTGATGGCGATCGTGCTGACGTTCATCGGCGCCGCCGCCTGCTATCGGGCGCGGATGCATATGCGGGTCACCGTCGCGGTCAGCCTGCTGCCGCGCGTGGGGCAGGTCGCGATGAACCTGCTCGCCGAAGGCGTGATGGCGGCGATGTGCGTCTTCATGACGGTCTGGGGCGAGCGGCTGGTCGCGACCACCTGGTACCAGTCGATCGCGGAGTTCCCGTCCTTGTCGGTCGGCATCACATACCTGCCGATTCCGATCGGCGGCGTGATCACGCTGCTCTTCATCATCGAGCGCGTCCTGATCGGCCCGCCCGCGCGCGACGCGCAGGCGCTGCATTGAGGCCGGTCGCGTGGACATCCTGATCCCCATCGGCGCCATGTTCCTCTGCTTCGCGATGGGCGTGCCGATCGCCTATTCGCTCGGTGTCGCCGCCATCGTGGGCGCGTTCTGGATCGACATCCCGCTCGAGGCGGTGATGCTGCAGATCTCCAGCGGCGTCAGCAAATTCGCCATGCTGACCATCCCGTTCTTCGTGCTGGCGGGGGCCATCATGGCCGAGGGCGGCATGGCGCGCCGGCTGGTGGCGCTCGCCAACGTGCTCGTGGGCGTCTTGCGTGTCCGGGGTGGGCTCTCGGTGGTGAACATCGTCGCCACCACCTTCCTCTCGGGCATCTCGGGCTCCGCGGTCGCCGACACCTCTGCAATTGGGTCCGTCATGATCCCGCAGATGGAGAAGAACGGGTATCCGCGCGTCTTCGCGACCAATGTCACCATCACCGCCTCCGTGCAGGCGTTGCTGGTGCCGCCGAGCCACAATGCCGTGATCTACTCGCTCGCGACCGGCGGCGTGATCTCGGTCATCGATCTCTTCATGGCGGGCGTGGTGCCGGGCCTGCTGCTCGGCTTCTCCCTCATGATCCTCTGCATCGTCCTCGCCTATCGACACGGCCATCCGCGCGGCGAGCCGGTGCCGTTCCGCCAGGCAGTCGGCATGGCGCGCGAGGCACTCTGGGGCCTAGTCACTCTGGTGATCATCCTCGGCGGCATCCTCGGCGGCGTGTTCACCGCGATCGAAGCCGGCGCGGTCGCCTGCCTCTGGGCCTTCTGCGTCACCATGTTCATCTACCGCGACTACCGCTGGGGCGACCTGCCGGCGCTGATCCACCGCACGCTCCGCACGGTCGCCATGGTCATGACCTTGATCGCGATGGCTGCGAGCGTCGGCTACATCATGGCGTTGATGCAGGTGCCGGCGAAAGTGACCGCGGCCTTCCTCACGATCTCGCACGACAAGTACGTGATCCTGATGCTGGTCAACGTCATGCTTCTGGTGCTCGGCTGCCTCATGGATATGGCGCCCTCGATCCTGATCTGCACGCCGATCCTCCTGCCGGTGATGCAGAACTTCGGCGTCAATCCCGTGCATTTCGGCATGATCATGATGCTGAACCTCGGCATCGGCCTCTGCCATCCGCCGGTAGGCTCGATCCTGTTCGTGGGCTGCGCCGTCGGCAAGGTCACCATGGAGCAGGTGATGCGGCAGATCTGGCCGTTCTACGCGGTCATGTTCGGTGTGCTGATGATGGTGACCTACATCCCCGATCTCTCGCTCTGGATGGTGCGGCTGGTCGGGCATTGATAAAGTGCGCGCCATGCCGCGCGCGCCCCTCGTCATTCCCTACGGCAGCGGATTGAGCGTCACCCTGGAGCCAGCGCAGCCGCTGCGGCTCAGCACAATGACATGGGATTTTCCGGAACGGCCGGACCTGATCGCGCTCGCGGAGCGCGACGGGCGCCTGGACTTCCTGTGCGATCATCTGAAATCGCTCTGCGGTCTCTGGGACAAGGCGCCGCGCGCGTTCCTCGACGCCTACTTCCGCGACATCCGCGAGTGCATTCGGCGCAACCGTCGCGACCTCGAGGCCCTCGCCGTCGCCCATGGCCGACTCTTCCAGCCGGAGGATTGGGCCTATTCGGCACTCTGTCCCCTGCCCCAATCGCGGTTGCCGGCTGTGCCGGATGCGGTCGTCGACTTCGCGTTCTGGAACGGCGCGGAGCTTGAAACGGTCTTTGTCCTAGGCCCGGCCTCACAGAACCGCACTCAACGCGAGGGGCGCACGCGCCTTCGAGACAGGGGCGTTCATGTCACGGAGATTCCGGGCGCTGAACTCCAACACGCAGCGGCCGGCGATCTGATCGCACGCCTGCCGGCGGCGCTCAGCAAATTTTGGGAAGGCGTCTCCCTGCCCTCGAGCCCGTTCCGGATCGGCGCGCTCGACGAGATCCTGCCCGCCTAGTCGGCGCTACAGCGTCATCTCCAGCACGTAGAGGCCGCCGGAGAAGCGGTCGACGGCGTAGACGATCTCGTTCTCGTCCACGTAGACGTCGTTGATGTTGGCGGACCCCACGGTCGAGCCGTTGGGTGTCGGCGGCACGTAGTGCGCGACCTCCTTGGGTTGGAAGGGGTCGGTGATGTCATGGACACGGATGCCGCCGTTGAAATAGGTGCCGAACACGAGGGTGCTCGATCGGAAGGCGGGGCCCGGCCGGTTCTCGTGCAGATTGTGGGCGCCGTAGCGGCCGGGCACCTGGCGCTGGGTCTCGATCGCCGGCAGCGGCAGGGTGCTGATCGGCACCAGATTGTCCTCGCGGCGCGCGTCGACGATCCAGACCAGCTTCGGCCAGTCCTTGCCGCGATCGGCGATCGCCTCGTCGCTCACCACCAGGAGGTCGCGGTCGACGAGCGGCATCACCGTGTGCGTGAAGCCGGGATAGGGCGGGTGCGGGTTCCAGTGACCGACCGGCTTGGGCTTCGACTTGTCGGAGATGTCGAGGATCCAGGCGCCGCCGTCGATCATGCCGATGTAGGCGCGGTCGGGCCGCTCCGGATAGATGTTGGTGTTGTGGGCACGAATGCCCGTATCGAACTGCGGATGCCGCGGCGGCGGCGGGGCGGTGTCGCCCTCGCGGGTGCCCGGCACCCACCAGCGCCCGAGCTCCACGGGCTTCGCGGGGTTGCGCACGTCGATGATCCGGTAGGGCTGGTCGTCGCGAGGATTGCGCGGCTGGAAATCGGCGGCACCGCCGGCGCAGTGGATGGTCTCGCCGTCGACGAACCAGACTTGGTGCACGCCCCGCGAATGCGGGCCGGAGCAGTCGAAGAAGCCGATCGAGCGCGGCTGCTCCGGCTCCGCGATGTCGAAGAGCTCGATGCCCGCCGGCGTCTCGCCGACGGTCGCGGTCTGGTAGGCGACCGCCATCACGTTGCCGCAGATCTCGAGCGAGTTCGAGCGCATCTGCCGATGCGGCAGGTCTTGCTGCAGGATGACCTTGGGCTTCCGAGGATCGGTCACCTCGACCGCGGTGAAGTTCTTCGGCGCGGACTCATGCGCGAGCCACAGAATGCGCCGCCCACCTTTCGCGAGCTGCAGGCTCATGCCCTCGCCGACATTGCCGAAGCCCGCGAGCGCGTCGTGGGCAAGCAGCTTCATGTTGGAAATGCTTTCGGTCATACCACCCGCTTCCTATTGCTGTGCGAATTCTTTCGGAGACCCTCACCCCTCACCCTCCCATCGCCGCAAGGCGATGGGAGG
>DATEGF010000317.1:0-18227 GCA_035280245.1 Allostellaceae bacterium | reverse complement strand
CACAGCCGAGCTCGGCGAAACCGCGGGCGCCTGCCTTCACCACCTCGGGGTCGCCGAGCTGGATGGTGGGGCGGTCCGTCGCATGCCGCTCGATCGAGGCACTCCGCACGCGGACGAGTGCCCATTTCACGGGCGCCGGATCGGGCTGCGTGCCTGCCACGCTGTAATAGCCGCCGAAGAAATAGAACCCGGCGCCGATCGCGCCGAGGATGGCGAGCACGCCGATAAAGGCAAGCAATCTCATGGGCGCCTCCTCACGTGGGATGGTACCGATCGGGCGGGGCGTGGCAAGCCTAGGTCCATTTTATGCTCCGGGCTCCTAGCCACGTGGAATAAGTGGCGGCAGCAGCGAGTCTTTGAGGTTGTCGTGGGCACCTCGACGTGCCCGTAGCATAAAGTTTTCGTGATCCGACCCTGCGGAACCGAGCCGGTATCATTGCGCCCTCACAAACTCAAAGAACGGAAAACCCAATGAGCCAGTACGCACGGTGGGCTGCCGCAGGCATCGCGGTGATGACGGTCATGAGCATCGGCGCGGCGATCAGCCTCGCCCAGGACAAGGCCGCGATCGTCCAGGAGCGCCAGTCCGCGATGAAAGGGGAGGGCCCGAACCTCAAGGCGATCCTGGACTATGCCGGCGACAAGGGCACGGACCAGGCGACCGCGCTCGCAAAGGCGCAGGATCTGCTTGCGGTGGCAGACAAGCTGCCGACGCTATTCGTGGACGGCACGAGTTCCAAGGACCTACCCGGGAAGAGCAACGCCAAGCCGGAGATCTGGCAGGATCTCGGTAAGTTCAAGGCGCTTTACGCGACCCAGAAGAGCGGTGAGCAGAAGCTGCTGGAGGCCATTCAGAAGGGCGACAAGGCAGGCGTACAAGGCGCCGTGAGCGAGGTCGGCAAGAACTGCAGCACGTGCCACGGTGCCTATCGAGAGAAAGTGTAGGAGCCTGTGACGAGGGCGGCGGGAACCACGCGAAGCGGATTCTTCGCCGCCCTTCTTTTGATCGCCGCCGCGCCGATGGCGCAGGCGGACGACGAGGCGGTGAAGCGCGGCGCCTATCTCTTCTCGGCGGCGGACTGCGCGAGCTGCCACACCGACGTCAAGAACAACGGCAAGCCGCTTGCGGGCGGCCGTGCACTCGCGACGCCGTTCGGGACTTTCTACGGACCCAACATCACGCCGGATCCGCAATACGGTATCGGCAAGTGGACCGAGGCCGAGTTCCATCGTGCGCTCCGCGAGGGGATCGCGCCCGGGCGTACGCACCTGTTCCCGGTATTCCCGTTCGCGTCCTTCACGGGCCTGACCGACGGCGACATCGCGGACCTCTATGCCTATCTCAAGACGCAGCCGGCGGTCGCGGAGCCCGACAAGCCCCATGATGTGACGCCGCCTTTTGGCTTCCGTTTCGGCCTGGTGTTCTGGCGCCTGCTCTTCTTCAGTGAAGGACCCTGGCAGCCCGACCCTGCGCACGACGCGGTCTGGAACCGAGGCAGCTATCTCGCCAACGCCGTCGCCCATTGCGGCGAGTGCCACACGCCCCGGAACTTCATGGGCGCCCTGAAGACCAGCCTCGCCTATTCCGGCAATCCCCAGGGTCCCGACGGCCAGCGCGCACCCAACATCACGCCGGACCCCGAGAAGGGCATCGGGAAGTGGAGCCACGAGGACATCGAGACCGTGCTCAAGACCGGGCAGCTGCCCTATTTCGACCAGGTGGGCTCGGGCATGGCGGAGGTCGTGAAAGGCACGAGCCAGCTCACGGATGAGGACCGCCACGCGATCGCGGTCTACCTCAAATCGCTGAAGCCTGTGCCGGGATCGTAGCCCCGCACCTCGCCTCTACACTATGATGGCCCGCTCGATTTTCGGCGAGGGAGAGCGGCCATGGATTTCGGCATCAAAGGGAAGACCGCGCTGGTCTGCGCGGCGAGCAAGGGGCTCGGCAAGGGCTGTGCCATGGCGCTCGCCACGGAAGGCGCCAACCTCGTCATTCTCGCCCGCGGGAAGCCCGCTCTCGAGGCGACCGCGGACGAGATCCGGCGCAAGACCGGGGTCAAGGTCACCGCGCTCGCGGCGGACATCACCACCGATGAAGGCAAAGCGGCGGCGCTCGCAGCCTGTCCCAATCCCGATATCCTCGTGAACAACGCTGGCGGTCCGCCGCCCGGCGATTTCCGGGAGTGGGACCGCGACATCTGGATCAAGGCGCTCGACGCCAACATGCTGACGCCGATCGAGCTGATCCGGCGGACCGTCGACGGCATGATCGAGCGGCGCTTTGGCCGGATCGTGAACATCACCTCGAGCGCGGTGAAGGCGCCGCTCGATATCCTCGGTCTCTCGAACGGCGCGCGCTCGGGCCTGACCGGCTTCATCGCGGGCCTTTCGCGCAAGACCGTGAAGTTCAACGTCACCATCAACAACCTGCTGCCCGGCGCGATCGATACGGATCGCCTCAAAGCGAATTTCGAGGCGACGGCGCGGAACCGGAACATCTCGGTGGAGCAGGCGCGCGCCGAGCGCGTTGCCAGCATTCCCGCCGGCCGCGTCGGCACCATCGAGGATTTCGGCGCCATGTGCGCCTTCCTCTGCAGCCAGCAGGCCAGCTATATCACGGGTCAAAACTGGCTCTGCGACGGCGGGATGTACCCGGGTACGTACTGAGCGGCAGAGTCGGGCTTTTGCGGTAGAGGCGGGCGAGGCAGCCGGGGCGAGCGAAGCATCCATGACGCTGGATTACATCGAGCTCCACGCAGCGGAACGTCCGGACGCCGTCGCGTTCGTGGACAACGGCCGCGCGATCACTTACCGGCGCTTTGGTCGCGACGTCAGAAAGATGATGACGGCGTTGCAAGGATTTGGGCTTACCCATGGAGCGTGGGTTGGGGTTGGAGTTGCGCACGCCCACCAATATCTCCACTGGGTCATGCTACTGGCACTGGACCGCCTCGGCATCGCGTCCGTGTCGCTGTTTGCGAAGGAGAGTCCCGACGCATACCGCATATTCGCTCGATTGAGCTTGGTGATCTCCGGGTGGGAGTTTCCTCACGCTCCGATCACGCGGCACCACGCCATCACCCCGGAGTGGCTCAAGGAGGTGCACGCGCTTCCGGAGATCGACGACAACGGGCTGCCGGCAAAATCTGGCAACGATATCGTGCGAATTCTGCGCACCACCGGTACGACCGGCGAGCCGAAGGTGATCCGCTCGCCGCGTCGAACCCTGGAGGCTTGGGCGGACTGCTGGGCGTGGAAGCTCGGATTATCCGAGCGTTCCCGATTCTTGCTCACGTTGCCACTCGAAGTGAACACGATTTACACCCTCGCGATTGGAGCCCTGCGCGCGGGATCAACGGTCATATTCGAGACGCGCGTCCATCTCGCGGTGGCAATGTCGGAGCACGCCATCACCGACGTCTGCCTGTTTCCGATCGACCTGAAGGCCGTGCTGGATACGCTTCCGCAGGGTTACGTGAAGCCAAGAAATCTCGCGATCACCACGTTCGGCGCAATTGTGTCGGATGATCTTCGAGCGGACGTGACCGCGAGACTGGCGAGCACTCTCTATGACGACTACGGCACGCGCGAAGTCGGCTATGTGTCCCGCATTGCCTGCGGAGGCCGTCTGTTCGGAATGGTGTCGCCGAATGTCCAGGTTGAGGTGATCGACGAACGCGGTGCTGTCCTCCCGTTCGGCCAGGTCGGGAGGCTCAAAATCAAGTCGCCATTCATGCATACCGAGTATTTCGAGGATCCGGAAACGAGCAGAGAGGCCTTCCAGGGCGGCTGGTTCGTTTCCAGCGATCTAGCGGTCCTGCATGGCCCGCGTCGATTGCAGATCATGGGCCGGAGTGACGAGGCTCTCAATATCGGCGGCCGAAAGTGGGCTCCGGAGGTGATCGAGAGCGGCCTGCAGAGTGCCATCAACGCGCGCGACGTCGGCGTGTTTTCGGTCTCGAACCCGAACGGAAGCGAAGAAATATGGGTCGCGGTTGCGGATACGCCGGTTGACGACAAAGAGCTTTGGGCGCGCATCGAACCGAGCCTTTCACTGCAATTCGTGCGCTTGCACATCGTCAGGCTTCCCGCGATCCCGCGGAATCACGGCGGCAAGGTCCAGCGAAACCTGTTGAAGCAAGCTGTCGCACAGGTTCCGGAAATTCCGCGGCCTGTGTAGGCTGCGATAATCGACTGGAGAGCCCCGGGTCGCGGGGGGAGTTTTGGGCGGCGGCTGTTGCAGCGCAATTGGGGGAGAGATGGCTACAAATATTGATACTGTTTCGCGCGGGATATTCAGCAACGAGGCCGCGCGCAGGGCTTTGATCGGGAGTGCGTTCGGGACCGCGCTAGAGGGCTACGACTTCTTGCTGTTCGGGAGCGTCGCGGGCCTGGTGTTCGCGAAGCTGTTCTTCCCGAGCGCAGATCCGCTCGCCGGCACCTTGCTTGCATTCGGCGCCTTCGCGGTCGGGTTTATCGCTCGGCCGATCGGCGGAATCATCATCGGCAATTACGGCGACAAGATCGGTCGCAAACCGATGCTGCTCCTGACGCTGGGCCTGATGGGTCTCGTCACCGCGCTGATTGGCCTCCTGCCGACCTATGCACAGATCGGCGTCTTCGCGCCAATTTTGCTGACTCTGCTGCGTTTCATCCAAGGCATCGCTTATGGGGGCGAGTGGGGTGGTGCCATTCTTCTGGTCGTCGAACACGCACCGGCGGATCGGCGGGGACTTTATGGTGGGTGCGCGAACGGCGCCACCGCAATCGGCGACGTGCTGGCTTACATCCTGCTCGGCTTGTCCGGCTACATATCGGGCGCCGGGTTTCTTGTCTGGGGCTGGCGCATTCCGTTTCTGTTCAGCCTCGCGATGATCGCCGTCGGCCTCTATGTTCGCACAAAGACCCTGGAGACCCCGGAATTTCTTGCACTCAAGCGAGAGGGCCGCGAGAGCAAGCGCCCGGTCCTCGAGGTGATACGCGGAAACTACCGGGAGATTCTCTTGACCGCCGGTCCATTCGCACTGAGCAACGGCACTTTCTATTTGAGTTCCGTGTTCCTGCTCACCTACGTGGGAGTGACACTCGGCGTGGGCATCGGCACGATGCTGAATGCAATGCTGGTCGCGTCCATTATCCGTATCTTTGCTTGCATCGCGTTCGGTGCGCTTTCTGACCGCGTCGGGCGCGTGCCGGTCGTGCTGGGCGGCGCCGTATTCTTGGTACTGAATGCGTTTCCGTTATTCTGGCTGGTGCAAACGAAGGACCCAATTCTGGTTACCCTTGGCATGGCCTTGGCGAGTATCGGCCTCTCGGCCGTCTGGGGTCCGATTGCAGTTTTCGTCACCGAGCTCTTTGGCACACGCGTGCGATACTCTGGCACGTCGCTGGGTTATCAGATTGGCTCCGTATTTGGCGGCGGCTTGGCACCCTTGGTCGCGACCGCCTTGTTGAAGCAGTCCGGAGGCGAGACGTGGCCGATCAGCCTCTACCTCATAGCCTTGGCTGCCGTCGCGTTCGTCTGCGTTGCGTCACTCGGAGAGACGTACAAGAGGCGCGCCTATGCCTCTGCGGATTGACCGGAATTAAGCCAATATCGCAACGAACGAAGCATCCATGACGCTGGACTACATCGAGTTCCACGCAGCGGAGCGTCCGGACGCCGTCGCCTTCGTCGACAACGGCGGCGCAATCACTTACCGGCACTTCGGTCGCGACGTCAGAAAGATGATCACAGCGTTGCAAGAATTTGGACTTACCCGTGGAGCGTGGGTTGGGGTTGGGGTCGGGAATGCCCACCAATATCTCCACTGGGTCATCCTGCTGGCGCTGGATCGCCTCGGCATCGCGACCGTGTCGCTCTTCCCAAAAGAGGCTCCTGAGGCCTATCGCATATTGGATCGATTGAGCCTCGTTATCTCCGAATGGGAGTATCCTGGCGCTCCGATCAAGCGGCACCACGCCATCACCCCGGCATGGCTCGAGAAGGTGCTCGCGCTTCCGGAGATCGGCGACGATGCGCTCCCGGTGGAATCGGGCGACGACATCGTGCGGGTCCTGCGCACCACCGGTACCACCGGTCGGCCCAAAATACTCCTTTCGGCTCGCCGAGAGCTCGAATGTGCGGCCGATTGCTGGGCGTGGAAGCTCGGCCTGTCCCGCCACTCGCGGTACATGCTTACGATTGCGTTGGAGGTGAACACCATCTATGGCCTGGCGACCGCGGCTCTGCGTGCCGGAGCGATGGTCGTGTTCGAGACACGCATCCATCTCGCGGAAGCGTTTTCCCGGCACGGCATCACGGACGTCTGCCTGTTTCCGATCGACCTGAAAGCTGTGCTGGATACGCTTCCACCGGGCTACGTGAAGCCGCCCAATCTCGCGATCACATCGTTCGGTGCGGTTCTATCCGACGACCTGCGGACAGAGGTGAGCGCGAAATTGGCGAACACTCTCTACGACGACTATGGCGCGCGCGAAGTCGGCTTCGTCTCTCGCGTGGCGTCGAGCGGCGGGATCGGTGTCGTGTCACCCAATGTTCAAGTCGAGGTCGTGGACGATCGGGGCGTTGCTCTTCCGTTCGGACAGGTCGGCAAATTGCGGATCAGGTCGCCAATGATGCGTACGGTGTATTTGGATGATCCCGAAGCGACCAGTAGAGCCTTTCAGGACGACTGGTTTATTTCCAGCGATCTAGCGGTCCTGCATGGCCCACGTCGATTGCAGATCATGGGCCGGAGTGACGAGGCTCTCAATATCGGCGGCCGAAAGTTTCCGCCGGAGGTGATCGAGAGCCGCGTGCAGAGTGCGGTCGATGCCCGAGACGTCGGTGTGTTCTCGGCCTCGAACCCGAACGGAATCGAGGAAATATGGGTCGCGGTTGCGCATACGCTGGTTGACGACAAAGAGCTTTGGGAGCGCATCCAACCGAGCCTTTCGAGCATTTCACTGCAATTCGTGCGCTTGCACATCGTCAGGCTTCCCGCGATCCCACGAAATCACGGCGGCAAGATCCAGCGAAACCTGTTGAAGCAGGCTGTCGCACAGGCCCGAGAAATCTCGAACCCGGCGTAGGTTTCGCCTGTCGGCCATCCCTGAGGATTGACGAGCATCTCGATCGGATGGCTGTGCTCGATGAAGCCGACCGGCGCAACGGCTCCTACCGGCGTCATCTGCTGACCGAGCTGGGCGACATCGAGCTTTCGGTGCCGCGCACGCGCCGTTTTGCCCCGATCGCGATTGGCTCATCTGCCCGCGCACGATCGCGGCGATCGCATCCCGGCTCAGCGCCCGATAGCCCTCGCCCCAGTCCAGCCCTTGCGCTTGCATGCCCTTCACAACCTCAAACGCCCTCGCTAAGCTCCTTATCGTCACAGCTGTCGACATTGGGGGTGCTCCATTCTTGCGGACCTCAGCAATCCGCGGAGTACCCCCTCTCACAGCGCTGACACAAATCTCCGTACATCACCGGTTGTTTCCCTCATGAGACAAACTGGCATGACTTTGAGACGACGGTGCGCTCGAGCGACACGAACGTGGCGGCGCGGGATCCAGCGGGATCTGTTGAGGCGCGCAATCGCGGAAGCTCGAGAGATCGTGCTGACCGCTTAGCTCGTCGTGCTCGACAACCGCTTCCTCAGCTCGGTCTTCAGCACCTTGCCATAATTGTTCTTGGGCAGTGCATCCACGAGCACATAGGCGCGCGGCCGCTTGAAGCGGGCGATGGTGCCGAGGCAGAGCTGATCCAGCTCGCTTTCGCTCACCTGCGCACCCTCGGCGGAGACCACGAAGGCCACGACTTCCTCGCCCCAGTCCCGATGCGGGCGGCCGACCACCGAGACCTCGCGCACACCGGGATGCCGCAGCAGCACCTCCTCGATCTCGCGCGGATAGATGTTGCTGCCGCCCGAGATGATCAGGTCCTTGGAGCGGTCCTTGAGCGTGAGGAACCCGTCGGCGTCGAAGCTGCCGATATCGCCGGTGTGCAGCCAACCGCCTCGCAGCGTCTCGCGGCTCGCGGCCTCGTCGTGCCAATAGCCCCGCATGACGACATCGCCACGGCAGATGATCTCGCCGCTCTCACCGACGGGAAGGTCGCGATCCTCGCCGTCGACCACGCGGACCTCGACGTCGGTCCGCGCGACGCCCGCCGAGCCCAGCCGTTCTAGCCAGCGCGGATGGGCGCGGTCGGCGTGCATCTCCTTGGAGAGCGCGGTGATGGTCATGGGCGCCT
Source organism: Allostellaceae bacterium (assembly GCA_035280245.1). Classification (GTDB taxonomy): domain Bacteria; phylum Pseudomonadota; class Alphaproteobacteria; order ATCC43930; family CGMCC-115725; genus DASZHJ01. The sequence continues at coordinate 9,991 of DATEGF010000317.1, read as the reverse complement.
CGCCCTGGCCGTAGATCTGCGCGAGCTTGGGTCCCAGAAGGTCAAGCGCCTTCATGAGATCGGCCACGTACATGGGCCCGCCGCCGTAGATGATGGTCTTGAGGTTCCGATGGTCGGCGCCGGTGAAGTCGGGGCTCGCGATGAGCCGCGTCACCATCGTGGGCGCGGCAAAGAAGCTGACGCTCGGCCAATGGCGCAGCAGCGCCGCGATATCGGCGGGGTCGAAGTGCCCCGCCTCGGGAATCAGGTTGTTGGCACCTTTGGCGATGTGCGGCAGCGCATAGAGGCCGGAGCCGTGGCTGAGCGGCGCGGCATGCAGGATCGCATCGCCGGGCGAGACCCAATCGACATCGGCGAAATAGCTGAGGCTCGCCATGAGGAGATTGCGGTGCGTAAGGACGGCGCCCTTGGGTCGTCCGGTAGTGCCGCTGGTGTAGAAGAGCCAGGCGGGGTCGTCAGGCGCGCGCGGGACGAGGTCGATGCCATCGTGCTTGACCATGCGGCGCCAGTCGCCGTCGCCGGCGATGATCATGCGCTCGAGGCCGGGAAGGTCACCCGCGAGCGGCGCGATGGTCTCTGCGAGGTCGGGGCTCACGAAGCAGAGCCGCGCGCCGGAATGCTCGAGAATGTAGCGGAACTCCGCCCGGTGCAGCTTCGCGTTGATCGGCACGGCGAAGAGACCGGCGTGCCAGATCCCGAACAGCGTCTCGAGGTACTCCGCACGATTGGTCATGGCGATCGCGACGCGCTCGCCCGGAGTCATGCCAGGAAGCGCCGCCAAGCCGCCCGCGATCGAGCGCACCCGTGCCGCCCACTGGGCATAGGTCGCATGGACCTGCAGGCCGACGGAAATGCCAGGGCGGTCGGCGAAGGCCCGACCATTGCGCTCGACCCAGGCGGCGATGTTCACGGTTAACCCCTCCCACGCAGGAGTGTCGCGCTTTGGCCAGGACGTGTCATCGGTGTCACAGTCCTCCTTGGGCACCGGTATTAGAGTGTCCCATAGGGGTGAGAGAGGGATAGAGGCCAGGCATGAGTTTCGACCATTTGGACCCGCAGATACCCATGCGGATGCCGGCAGCAAATGCTTATGCCGCGACGGCGCTGGCGCGCTCTCGCGCGGCGGCGGCAAGCTCGCGCACGGTTCTGGACGTGCCCTATGGGCCCGATCCGAAGCATCGGCTCGATCTCTACCTGCCGCCGGCTCGCGTGTCGGGCGCACCGGTGCTGATCTTCCTGCACGGCGGCAGCTGGACCCACGGCTACAAGGAGTGGATGGGTTTCATGGCGCCCGCCCTCGTCGACCTGCCTGCGATCTTCATCGCCGCGAATTATCGGTTGGCACCGACGCATCGGTTTCCCGCCCAGCTCGAGGATACGCTCGCCATTCTCACCTGGACGTCAGCCAACGTAGGGAATCACGGCGGCGACCGTCGCCGCGTCTTCATCGGCGGGCACTCCGCGGGCGGGCATCTGGCGGCGCTCGCGTGCCTGCGACGCGACCTCTGGCCGGGGCACGGTCTCGCCGAGGGTGCCGTGCGAGCCTGCTTCCCGGTCAGCACCACCTTCGACTACCGCGGCATCGCAGAGGATGCCGGCAGCTTCCTCGCGCGGATGGAGGACGCCGCCGCGGCAAGCCCGGTCGCCTATGTCGAGGGCAATCGCGTGCCGTTCCTCATCGCCTGGGGTGGCGCCGATTTCGAGCGCGCCCAGCGCACGAGCCGCGAGATGGTGACGGCATTGACGAGCGCCGGCGCCACCACGCGCGAGATGGAGTTCCCCGGCAAAGATCACTTCGAGATGAGCCTCGACCTCGGCGATGGCGCGCATCGCTGGGCGCGAGCGGTGCGCGCTTGGCTCGCGACCGGCGAGCCGCCATGATGGGCGCGCACCCATGATCGACCGTAAGCATTGCGAGGACCTCGACCGCCACGATCCCTTGGCGCGCTTCCGCGAGCGCTTCGTGCTGCCCGAGGGCGTGATCTATCTCGACGGCAATTCGCTCGGCCCGGTGCTCAAGGTGGTGCCCGAGCGCATTCGCCAGGTCGTCGAGCGCGAATGGGGCGAAGGGTTGATCCGCAGCTGGAACGCCGCGCGCTGGATCGACCTGCCGCAGCGGGTCGGCGACAAGATCGCGCCGCTCATCGGCGCCGAGCCTGGCGAGGTCGTGGCGGCGGACAGCACGTCGGTCAATCTCTTCAAGCTGCTCTCGGCGGCGCTCGCACTCCAGCGCGGCCGTAGCGTGATCCTGTCTGAGCACGACAACTTCCCGACCGATCTCTACGTCGCACAGGGCGTGCGCGATCAGCTCGGCGGCCGGCACGAGCTCAAGCTGGTCGATGCCGTCGGGATCCGAGATGCGATCGACAAGCACACCGCCGTGGTGATGCTGACGCACGTCAATTTCCGCAACGGCTCGCGGCACGACATGGCGGCGATCACACGCGCGGCGCACGCCAAGGGCGCACTTACGCTCTGGGATCTATCGCATTCCGTGGGCGCGATGCCTCTGTCTCTTGGCGCGGCGCAGGCCGATCTGGCGATCGGCTGCGGCTACAAGTATCTGAACGGCGGTCCCGGGGCGCCGGCGTTCCTCTATGTGCGCCGCGATCTCCAGGGCCGCATCCACCCGCCGCTTGCGGGCTGGATGGGGCATCGCGAGCCCTTCGCCTTCGTCCCGGACTACGCGCCGGCAGAGGGCATCCTGCGCAATCTCTGCGGCACGCCGCCGGTGTTGGCGATGGCGGCGCTCGACCAGGCGCTCGATATCTGGTCCGAGGTCGATCTCGCGGGTTTGCGCGCGAAGAGCGTGGCGCTTGCCGATCTGATGATCTCGCTGGTCGAAGGGGAAGGCTCCGGCCTCGGGCTCACACTCGCGACCACGCGCGATGCCGAGCAGCGCGGCAGCCAGGTCTCGTTCGCACATCCCGAGGGTTACGCGGTGATGCAAGCCTTGATCGCGCGCGGCGTGATCGGCGATTACCGCGCGCCCGATTTGATTCGCTTTGGCCTCACGCCACTCTATCTGCGGTATGTGGATGTCTTCGACGCGGTCGCGATCCTCACGGACATCCTTCGGCATCGGCATTGGGATCGCGCCGAATTCATGCGACGGGCAAAAGTCACGTGAGCGCGCGGAAGCTCAATCTTGACACTCGTACGGGTGCGGCCGGCGGCGCGAGTCTGAGCGGAGCGGGGGCTCGACAGAAGGTGGGTCGTTGGCGCGCAAGGGGTCGCACCGCATGAGTTGGCTTGGCCGACCGGATGTGAACGGCATCGAGGTGGGGCAGCGCTTCCTTTCGACCGACCGCCGCAAGGTGCTGTGGGAAGTCGTCGACGTCTCGCACTTCGGAGACGAGCCGATCCCTCACGTGCGCCTCGCCCGCGTCGGCGCGCCGCAAGACACCAAGACCGTCTCCGCCAGCGTGCTCACGGACCGCCGGTACTTCAAGTACGTGTCGCAGGAGTAGCCAAGCGCACTAGGTCAGCGCTTGACGCGCTTGATGCAGCGCACTACACCGAGAGTGTGGATTTCGTAGGCGATTCGCACATTCCTTCCGCCTCTCTCTCGCGCCCGCACATCGCGCGCGCCTCCCGCTTCTAAACCCGCCATGCTCTACGCCGCTTATCAGGCTCAGGCCGACGCGCTTGCGCCCGTGCGCTTGATCGCTGAGGCGGCGCGCGGGTGGCTCGCCCAGCCTTGGCCGGTACTCGGCGGCCACCCGATGGTGCGCTCGCTCGCGGCGGCGTGCGAGCTGATGTCGCGCGCGGGCGTATCTCATGAGCCCCCAGCCTTCGGCTTGCGCGAGACTGTGGTCGCCGGCCGTGCTGTCTCGGTCCATGAGGAGACGGTGCGGCGGCATCCCTTCTGCACGCTGCTGCATTTCCGCAAGGACATCGCGATCGAGCAGCCGCGCGTCTTGGTGGTGGCGCCGCTCTCGGGACATTTTCCGACATTGCTGCGCGGGACCGTGGAAGCGCTGCTCCCCGAGCATGACGTCTACATCACCGACTGGATCAATGCCCGGAACGTCCCGCTGCTGCATGGACGCTTCGATCTCGACGACTACATCGATCTCGTGATCGACGATCTCCGCGTTCTGCGACCGGGCGCGCACGTCATTGCGGTCTGTCAGCCCTCGGTGCCGGTCTTGGCCGCGGTCTCGCTGATGGCGGCCGAAGGTGATCCCGCGGCACCCGCGAGCATGGTGCTGATGGGCGGACCGATCGATACCCGCGTCAATCCGACCTCGGTCAGCCGGTTCGGCGAGAGCCACTCGCTCGACTGGTTCGAGCGGCATGTGATCTCTCCGGTCCCGGCACGCTATCCCGGCGCCTTCCGACGCGTCTATCCCGGCTTCCTGCAGCTGATCGGCTTCGTCAGCATGAACCTCGATCGGCACGTCTCCGCGCACACGGAGCTCTTCCGCAATCTCGTGCGTGGCGACGGCGAGAGCGCGCAGGCGACCAAGGCGTTCTACGACGAATACCTCAGCGTGATGGACCTGCCGGCGGACTTCTATCTGCAGACCGTGCGGCGCGTGTTCCGGGAGCATGCGCTCGCGAGCGGTCGCTTCATCTCGCGAGGTCGCAAAGTAGAGCTCGCGGCCATCACCAAGACGGCGCTGCTCTGTGTCGAGGGCGAGAACGACGACATCTGCGCACCCGGCCAAACCCGGGCGGCGCTCGAGCTCTGCACCGGTATTCCCGCGGCGCGCAAAGGCCATCACCTGCAACCGCGGGTGGGACATTACGGCGTGTTCAATGGCCGGCGCTGGCGCGAGGAGATCTTCCCGAAGGTGCGTGACTTCATCCGCGCGAACGGGTGAAATAAGCGTGGGTGCTGGGGCTTAGGCCCTCGCTCTGTGCGACATCTCGGGAGGAAGCGTCATGGCAGCCGTGGCCAAGAAAGTGATCATCACCTGCGCGGTCACGGGGTCGATCCACACCCCGACGATGAGTCCGCATCTGCCGCTAACGCCCGACGAGGTCGCGACCCAGGCGATCGACGCGGCGGAGGCGGGGGCGTCGATCCTCCATCTCCACGCGCGCGACCCCAAGGACGGTCGCCCGACGCCCGATCCCGCGGTCTTCATGCAGTTCCTGCCACGAATCAAGCAGGCGACCGCGGCGGTGGTGAATATCACCACCGGCGGCGGCCACGGCATGACCGTCGAGGAACGTCTGGCGGCGCCCCTCAAGGCCTCGCCCGAGATGACCTCGCTCAACATGGGCTCGATGAACTTCGGGCTCTACCCGATGCTCGCCCGCTACAAGGAATGGAAGTACGACTGGGAGCCAAAGCACCTCGAGGGCTCGCGAGACTTCATATTCCGTAATACCTTCAAAGATATCGAGCGCATTCTTAAAGAGCTTGGCGAAGGACACGGCACGCGCTTCGAGTTCGAATGCTACGACGTCGGCCATCTCTATACGCTGGCTCACTTTTTGGATCGGAAGCTGGTCAAGCCGCCGCTCTTCGTACAGACGATCTTCGGGATCCTCGGGGGCATCGGCGCCGACCCCGACAACCTCAACCACATGAAGAACATCGCCGACAAACTCTTTGGCACGGATTACTACTGGTCGATCCTGGCGGCGGGCCGGCACCAGCTGCCCTTCGTCACCATGGGCGCAATCATGGGCGGCAATGTGCGTGTGGGCCTCGAGGACTCGCTCTACGTCGGCAAAGGACAGCTCGCGAAGTCGAACGCCGATCAGGTGCGCCGCATCCGCAGCATCCTCGAGAACCTGTCGCTGGAGATCGCGAGCCCGCAAGACGCCCGCGAGATGCTGCACCTCAAGGGCGGCGACCGCGTGACCTTCTAGGCCGCGATGATCGACAAGCGCGTCCAAAGCCTCGCCGCCGCCGTAGCGGATGTGAAGGACGGCGCCACTATCCTCTGCGCAGGCTTCGGTGCCGTTGGCATGGCGGACGAGCTGCTGGAGGCGTTGCTGGAGCAAGGCGCCAAGGACCTGATCGCGGTCGCGAACAATGCCGGGAGCGGAGACCGCGGCCTCGCGGCGCTAATCGCGAATGGCCGCGTCAGAAAGGTGATCTGCTCCTATCCGCGCACCGACAAGCCGCACGCGTTCGAAGCCGCCTACAAGGCCGGCAGGCTCGAACTCGAGCTGGTGCCGCAGGGGACGCTTAGCGAGCGCATGCGCTGCGCCGCCGCAGGCCTCGGCGGGTTCTACTCGCCGGTTGGCGTCGGCACTCGGCTTGCCGAGGGCAAGGAGGTCCGTGAGATCGACGGCCGCACCTATGTGCTGGAGAAGCCGCTCAGGGGCGACATCGCCTTCTGCAAAGCGCAAAAATCTGACCGCTGGGGCAATCTCGTCTATCGCAAGGCCGCGCGGAACTTCAACCCGACCGTCGCCATGGCGGCCGACATCACGGTGGTGCAGGTGAAGGAGATCGTTGGTCTGGGCGAGCTCGATCCCGAGATGATCGTGACGCCCGGCATCTTCGTCGATCGCGTCGTGCACGTGCCCAACGCCAGATGACCGTACCGGTGAAATCGCTCAGCCGCCGACAGATCGCCTGGCGCGCCGCCCAGGACATCCCCGATGGCGCTTACGTCAATCTGGGTATCGGCCTCCCGACCCTGGTCGCCGATTTCATCCCGGCGGATCGGGAGATCGTGTTCCACAGCGAGAATGGCATCTTGGGTCTTGGCAAAGCGCCCGGGCCGGGCGAGATCGATCCCGATCTCATCAATGCGGGCAAAGGTGCCGCCACCCTGCTGCCAGGCGGGTCGTTCTTCCACCACACCGACGCGTTCCTGATGATCCGCGGCGGCCATGTGGACCTGTCACTCATGGGCGCATTCGAGGTATCGGTCGATGGCGACCTCGCGAACTGGACCACGAACGACCCACATTTCGCGCCCGGCGTCGGTGGGGCCATGGATCTCGCCGCCGGCGCGCGCGAGGTGCGCGTGCTGCTTGAGCATACGACCAAGGAAGGCGAGCCACGGCTGCGCCACCGCTGCACCTATCCGCTGACCGCGCCTCGCTGCGTGAGGCGGATCTACACGAACCTCGCCGTCATCGACGTCACGCCGCAGGGGTTGACGGTGATCGAGCTGATCGAGGGCATGACGCTCGGCGACCTGCAGGCACTCACCGAGCCGCCACTCATGCTTGCCGAGAGCTGGCGCCCACTGCGAGCGGCGGCAGTATGAGACGCGCCGTCATCGAACTGTCACCAAGAGCCGCTATCAGCGCGAGGCGCGAATTCTCGCGCTCGTGACTGGCACTCGCCGAGCCGCGGCGGCAGGGTGTCCGCCACTGGCCTGATCAAACCGATGGGGGAAAGAATGAAGAACTGGGCTCGCCTCTTGCCGCTAACCGCGATTGGATTGGCGCTCGCCTTGGCACCCGCTCAGGCGCAGAAAGCCGCGCCCGCGCCCAAGGGCATCCAGAAGATCGACCACATCGTCGTGATCTATCTGGAGAACCACAGCTTCGACGAGCTGTTCGGGCATTTCCCCGGCGCGGACGGTCTCGCCAACGCCGGCAAGCACTCGATCCAGGTCGACAAGGACGGCAAGCCCTACAAGACCCTGCCGACCGTGATCGACACGACCAAGAAACCGCCGGCAACGGATCCGCGCTTCCCCAGCGACCTCCCGAACAAGCCGTTCCCGATCAATCAATACGTGCCGCCCGGCACCAAGTTCGGCGATCTCGTGCACAAGTACTATCACGAGCAAGCGCAGATCGACGGCGGCAAGATGGACCGGTTCGCGCTCGAGAGCGACGCCGCGGGCATGGTGATGGGCTATGAGGACGGCAGCAAGCTGCCGCTCTGGCAGTATGCGAAGGAGTTCACCCTCGCCGATCACTTCTTCCACGCGGCGTTCGGCGGCTCGTTCCTCAATCATTTCTGGACGATCTGCGCGTGCACGCCGCGCTTCGATAACGCGCCGGACTCGATGAAGTCGACCCTCGATGACAAGGGCCATTTCATCAAGGATTTGCAAGTGACGCCGGATGGCTACGGCATCAACACGACCTTCACGGTCTTCACACCGCATCCAGCCGACATCGACAAGTCGAACCTGCTACCGCCGCAGACCATGCGGACGATCGGCGATGCGCTCTCGGAGAAGAACATTACCTGGGCCTGGTACTCCGGCGGCTGGAACGACGCGCTCGCGGGCAAGCCGGGGCCGAACTTCCAGTACCACCATCAGGTCTTCGCCTATTTCCAGAACTACGCCGACGGCACCGAAGCCAAGAAGCAGCACCTCAAGGACGAGACCGACATGCTGGCGGCGGTCGACGACGGCTCGCTGCCCTCGGTCGTGTTCTGGAAGCCTTATGGTGACTACAACGAGCACCCCGGCTACACCGACACGCTCTCGGGCGACAAGCACGCGATGGGCGTGATCGAGAAGATCCGCAAGAGCCCGCTCTGGAAGGGCACGGTGATCATCGTGACCTATGACGAGAACGGCGGGTTCTGGGACCACGTGGCGCCGCCCAAGATCGACCGTTGGGGTCCGGGCTCGCGGGTGCCGACGCTGATCATCTCGCCGTTGGCGCGCAAGCACTATGTGGACCACACCGTTTACGACACCACCTCGATCCTGAAGCTGATCGAGACGCGTTACGGCCTGGCACCGCTCGGCACGCGCGACGCCAAAACCAACAACCTGACTCACGCATTGAACCTGAGCTCGAAGTAGGCGGCTCGGTCGGTCGGGGCGCGCGCTCACCGCGCGCCCCGACCGCACGCGAACGTGATCCCCTCGGACTGGTCTTCCGCTACCCTCTGACCAATGCTGGGTTCGCGCCCACGTGGGCGCGGAACAGGCGAGGGTGTCGGTTGCGACAGCCGGCGGAGGCGCCTATGGTTTTGCCGGCCGGAAACGACCTCGGCAGGAACGTCATGCGTAATGTCACATGCATTTCCGCAATCACGCTGAGCCTCGTCTTATCGGCGTGTCAGGGCCATGTCAGTGAGCCCTCCATGGCCTCGGCAAGCGTTGCGCCCGCTGCCTCCGGCCTGGCCCGGATCTATTTCTACCGGGACTGGGAACCCTATGAGAGCCTGTCTCGGCCGCTGATTTATTTGAACGACGCGCCGGCGCAGATCTCCGAGCCGGGCGGGATTTCGTATCGCGACCTGCCGCCGGGGCAGTACCACGTCAGCGTGGACAGCCCGGGAGTCTATGCGCACCAGTTCAAGGAGCTTGTCCTGCGCGCTGGCGACGTCCGGTACGTCAAGATCGAGTCGCTCGCGAGCTGGTACACGGGCAGAGGCCCCGGCCATATCGGGTTTCACGATACCTTCGTCGTGGAGCTGATCCCTGAGCGCCAGGCTCAGGATGAAATCGTCGACAAGCGCTACATGCCCGGAGCCTCCTGAGGCTCAGGCGGTCACTTTCACGCCGGACGCCGCGAGCTTGGCGAGCGCCTGCGGCGTATCGATGTCGGTGAGCACGCCATCGCCCGCCATCTCGACCTCCGCCACCATCTCAGGATAAATGCCGATCAGGTGACGGGCGCCAACGTCCCCCGCGACCTGGGTCATCTCCGCGAAGAACTGCCTCGACCACAGCACGGGATTGCCGCGCTTGCCGTTGAGCGTAGGCACGACGATGCCGCGGCCTTCCACGGGGTTGAAGGCACCGATCAGGCGATTGACCTCGGAGGCACTCACGCGCGGCATGTCGCCGAGGCAGACGAGCGCGCCGTCGGTATCGCTGGGGAGCGCCGCGATGCCGGCCCGGAGTGAGGTCGAGAGGCCCTGCGCGTAGTCGAGATTGTGCACCACCCTCACGTCCAGATCCTTCAGCGCCGCCGCGACCCGCTCACGCTCGTGACCGGTTACGACAACGATCGGACCGGCCGCCGAATGGCGCAGCATCTCCACCACCCGGCGGACCATCGGCACGCCGTCGATCTCGATCAGCAGCTTGTTGAGCGTACCCATGCGCCGGGACTGACCAGCGGCGAGGACAAGCGCGGCGATCCGAGG
>DATEGF010000316.1:0-7645 GCA_035280245.1 Allostellaceae bacterium | reverse complement strand
TTTCCGAGGGCACGAACGCGCGCGGCTAGCAACAGATCGCCGCAGCGAGCGAACCCCTCCTGGTTACTCAACGCCTCCCCAACGATCCGAGCCACCTTGCGCCAGTGGCCAACCGCGAATGACAGCAGCTCCCCGTCGTAGAATGTGATCGGGGCCGAAGTGAGGCCTGCTTCCGAGACGACCCGGAGGGGCGCATTTTCGACGCGCAGCTTGCGCCAAATCTCTCGATACTGGGAGCGCGTGGCCGGAGTCAGCGGCACCGCGCGATCGAGCAAGCCCATCGCCATGATCTGATCGGGATTCATGGTGCCGAGACTGATCACCAAGCTCAGGTATCCTGCCGGTCCCTCCGCGCATCGATCTGGAAACCGCAGGTCGGTGAGGTCGATGACCTCGCAGGGGTCATCGCGGAGCCGCCAGAGCCATTCGAGGAAGCCGGCGTAGTCGCATCCCGAGCGTCGCGAGGTCCAGACGACACGCCGGCTTGCCGGCACAAGAGCCTCCGACCACGAATTCTCGACGCGACGTACGATTGCCTCGCCGCTGTTGAAGCCGAGCTCTCGGGTCGCCCACGCTGCGCGCGCCCGAGGCTCCGCCGGATTGATCGGACCGACGCTCAGGTCATCGGCCAGAGCTACGATGCGATCGTCGCGCCCGATCGAGCGCAGCGCTTGCCGCAAGACGCCGCCTGCGGACTCACCGACGACGACGTGGATAGTCCCGCCGCTCATCCGCTCCTAAATCTCTGCGCGAGGGCGTCGACCTGGCGGGCGAAGAGTGCGACGTCGGTGCCGACGGCGACGAAGACGAAGCCGGCGGCGAGCACTTTGCGCGTCTCATCCTCGCGGAGGCTCAGGAACCCCGGCGCCTTGCCCGCGCGCTTGATGCGCTCGCCCGCCGCGATGATCGCGGACTGCACGTCAGGGTGCTGGGTGTTGCCGATGTGGCCGAGATCGGCCGCGAGGTCGGCGGGGCCGATGAAGATGCCGTCGACGCCCTCGACCTTGGCGATCGCCTCGATCTCCGAGACAGCTTTCAGGGTCTCGGCCTGGACCAGGACGACGATGTCGTCCTCGGCGTGCTGGGAATAGCCGGGCACGCGGGCGTAATCATTGGCGCGGGTGGTGCCGGCGAAGCCGCGGATGCCCTTGGGCGGGTAGCGCGTCGCCGCCACCGCGCGCCGCGCCTCGTCGGCCGATTGCACGAACGGAAAGAGAAAGCTGCGGGCGCCCTGGTCGAGGAGACGCTTCACCATCACGGGCTCGTTCCAGGGCACGCGCACCACGGGCTCCGCCGTGCCGCCGACGCAGGCGCGGAGGTTCTGCACGACGTCCGGGAGCTCGTTGGGCGAATGCTCCATGTCGATGAGGAGCCAGTCGAAACCCGCGCCGGCGCAGACCTCGGTCACGGTCGGGCTCGCGAAGTTGAGCCAGAAGCCGACCTGCTGAGTGTGAGCGGCGAGCGCGCGCTTGAAGCGGTTGGGAGCGGGCGCGGCCATCAGTGGATCTCCGGCTCGGGTACGGGCGCGGTGCCCGCGAGGAAGTCGAAATCGCAGCCGAGATGCGCCTGGGCGATGTGCTGCGTATAGAGCGCGCCATAGCCGCGGGGATAGTGCGGCTTCGCCGGTGTCCACTGCGCGCGCCGGCGCTTGAGCTCGTCGTCGGCGACCGCCAGATTGAGCTTTCTTCCGGGCACGTCGAGCTCGATGATGTCGCCGGTCTTGACCAGCGCGAGCGGTCCGCCCACGAAGGCCTCGGGCGAGACGTGGAGCACGCAGGCGCCGTAGCTGGTGCCGCTCATGCGCGCGTCGGAGATGCGCACCATGTCGCGCACGCCCTTGGCCAGCAGCTTCTTGGGGATCGGCAGCTGGCCCCATTCGGGCATGCCGGGCCCGCCCTGGGGTCCGCCGTTCTGCAGCACCAGGACCGAATCCGCGCTCACGTCCAAATCGGGATCGTCGATCCGCGCGCTCATGTCGTTGTAGTCGCGGAACACCATTGCGGGGCCGCGGTGCTTCTGGAGCCGCGCCTCCATGGCGGGCGGCTTGATGACGGCGCCATCGGGCGCGAGGTTGCCGCGCAGGACCGCGAGACCGCCGGCGCCCGTGAGCGCGTTGTTGGACGAGCGGATCACGTCGTCGTTGTAGACCTCGCCACGGGCGATGTTGGCGCCGAGGGTCTTGCCGTTGACGGTCGGGCACTCCTGATCGAGCCCGGTGCCGAGCTGGCGCAAGAGCGCGCGCAGCCCGCCCGCGTAGTAGAAATCCTCCATCAGGTACTTGCCGGACGGCCGAATGTTCGCGAGCACCGGGGTGCGGCGCGAGATCTCGTCGAAGCGATCGAGTGAGAGGGTGACGCCGGCGCGGCCCGCCATGGCCGTCAGGTGGATGATCCCGTTGGTGGACCCGCTCAGGGCCATCAGTGTCGCGACCGCGTTGTCGAAGGCCTTATCGGTCGCGATGTCCCGCGGTTTCAGGTCCTCCCAGACCATCTCGACGATGCGCCGGCCGCTGGCGCTCGCCATGCGCGCATGGGAGGAGTCCGCGGCGGGGATCGACGACGCGCCGGGCAGCGTCAGCCCCAACGCCTCCGTCACCGCCGCCATGGTCGAGGCAGTCCCCATGGTCATGCAGGTGCCGTAGGAGCGCGCGATGCCGTCCTCGATGCCCTGCCAATCCTCCTCGTCGATATTTCCGGCGCGGAGCTCCGCCCAGTATTTCCAGACGTCGCTGCCGCTGCCGAGTGGCTGGTTGTGCCAGTTGCCGCGCAGCATCGGCCCTGCCGGCACGAAGATCGCGGGCAGGTTCATGCTGAGGGCGCCCATCACGAGCGCCGGCGTGGTCTTGTCGCAGCCCCCCAGCAGGATCACGCCGTCGATCGGGTTGGCGCGCAGCAGCTCCTCCGTCTCCATGGCGAGGAGGTTCCGGTAGAGCATGGTCGATGGTTTCATATAGGGCTCGCCCAGCGAGATCGCCGGCATCTCCACGGGGAAGCCGCCGGCCTGCCAAACGCCCCGCTTCACCTCCGCCGCGCGCTCGCGGAAATGATAGTGGCAGGGGTTCATCTCGCTCCAAGTATTGATGATGCCGATCACGGGCTTCCCCGCGTAATCCTCCGCGGCGAAGCCCATCTGCTTGGTGCGCGAGCGATGACCGAACGAGCGCAGGTCCTTGGCGCCCATCCAGCGGGCGCTGCGGAGCTGGTCATAGGTTTTGCGGCGAGACTCGGTCATGCCGGCGCGTCCTCCCTGGCGAATGGCTCGCGGGAGTGAAGCGGCTCGGCGCCGCCGGTGTCAATGCCGGCGGACACTCACAGACTAGGGCGTAAGAGAGCGGCCTCGCCTCAGGCGGTGCCGTGGGGCTCCATGGTCGCGAGGCTGGACTCGGCCGTGGCAGTAGAGGCGATCTCGCGGAGCGGCACCCGCACGACGGCACCGCTGCGGTACTGCGGGTCGCTCAGCGCTCGGTTCACCGCCATGACGGCGATGGTGATGGTGTTGGGGTCGTGCTGGCCCAGGAACCGGGTGACCAGCGCGAGCTCGGCGATGAGCCGGTCGCGGATGTCGACCCCGCCTTGGCGCATGCGGTCGATGACGCCGTCGAGACCCGAGCAGAGCCGCTGGGCCGCAGCCTCGATTGTGGACGCATCCGGGATATAGCGAAGCTCCGTCGGCGCCGGCTGCAGCACCTCGGCCATCTCGATGGACCAGGTCCGTACCGCCTCCAGGTAGGCGGAAACATGGCGCTTATGATACTGCACGGCGATCGTCGCGATGGCCGTGGCGAGGGCCGAGACCCGCTCCTCGTCCGCGAGCTTCAGCGCCTCGAACTCCCCGCTGACGTCGCGGAGCTGGTCCTCCGTCTCCCGCCCGACGGCGGCAAGCGCGGTATCGATGGTCTCGGCCAAGGAAGGCATGTTTAGTCCCCTGAAGAACGGTGGCCACTATCGTGCGATTTCCTTAAAAGAATCTTTGCCTTGGAGCCTGTTTGTCTGTGACCAAGGCCACAGACTGCGCGGTTGTCACAAGCGGGCCCAGTCAGGAGAAATCCTTACTCGGTCGAGCCCGAAATTATGGATTGGTTAACTCGCGGCGGGCGATCCTGTGCGGGTAGGACGCGCTTAGGAGAGCACGCCGATGACCGACACGCCCAATCTGCTCATCGATCGGAACCTTGAGGCCGCGACCGTCATCTCGCTCCGCCGTGAGCCCGCGTGCTTCGCGTTCCTGAGTGCCAACGCGGTCAGCGCGCCGCTCCCCATCGACTCCCTGAACCTCGATCTCGCCTCGGTCGACTACTTCGGCGGCCGCGCCTCGCTTTGGGCGACGCTCGAGATCCGCTCCGGCGCCACCAACGACGAGGCGACGGCGGTGCTCGGCTTCGACGAGAGCTTCCTGCGCCCCTTCACGCGCTCGCTGATCGAGGCGGCGACCACCCGCGCCGCTTTCCGCATGCTGATCCGCCCGGTCAACGACGAGAAGGCGCGCTGCCGCGTCGTCGAGTACGTGACCGGCCCCGGCGTGCCGCTCACGGAGCTGCTGATCTCGCCCCAGGACCAGGTGCTGCTGATCTCCATGACGAACGCCGAGGGCGCCGAGGAGACGCTGTTCCAGCTGCCGCGCAGCGACAGCTTCCTGCGCACCTTCGCCAAGATGGCGCACCAGGCCGACAAGGTTCTGCGCGAGACGCTCGCCGACACCGAGCGCCTTGCCCGCAGCCAAGCAAAGCAAGCCTCCTAAAGTCCCGGCAGCCGCGGCCCCTCTTGCGGGTCGCGGTAGCTGAGCTTCCCCTCCGCCTCCACCACCGCGCCGGGCGTCAGCTTGGCGGGCTCGATCTTGCCGGGCCCGAGGATGTGCCGGACCTCGACGCCGCGCGCCAGCAGATAGTCCGTGACGATCCGCCGGTGGCAGCGCCACCACACCGCTTCCGCGCACATGATCGCGACGCTGCGCTCACGCGCGAGCCCGAGTAGCGCCTCAAGTCCCGCCCGAAACTCGTCGGTCTCGGCATAGTCCGAATAGGCGCGGAACGCCGCCTCGCGCCAGAGCGTGTTGCGCGAGGGCTCCTTCGCGCCCCCAGCGCTGCGCCGGCCGCCGAGCGCCGCCAAGTGCCGATAGCCGATACCCTCCTTCTGCAACGCGGGCCCCAGCGCCTCCGCGTTGAATTGCGGGTTCGTGCGCGAGCGTGGGAAACGCCGGACATCGGCCACGAGATCGACGCGGCCCTCACGCAGGATCGCCACGAGCTCCGCCGTGGTGCGCGTGGAATGTCCGATGGTGTGCACGATCATGCCGGCATCCTGCCGCAGCTGGCGGGCGGGAAGCCATAGGCAAGCGCCGTCCGCGGTTGCTAGAGTACCCGCGGTTTTCAACGCGCTCGAAGGCTTGGGTCATGACGGACATCGCGCTCGAATTCGGCATGCAATTCTTCCCGGATATCGGGCCGGAGCAGAAATCGGCGGTGCAGTATTTCGACGAGTCCCTCCGCCTCATCGATTTCTGCGATCCCTACGGCTGGGGGCATGTCCGCACGGTCGAGCATTATTTCCATCCCTACGGCGGCTACTCGCCGAACCCGATCGTGTTCCTGACCGCGGCCTCGCAGCGCACGAAGAAGGCGCGGCTCATCACGGGCGCGGTGCTGCCGATCTTCAACAGCCCGCTCAAGCTCGCGGGCGAGATCGGCATGCTCGATGCGATCTCGGGTGGGCGGATCGAGGTGGGCTTCGCGCGCGCCTTCCTGCCCCACGAGTTCGCGCGCTTCGGCGTCAGCGTCAACGAGAGCAAGGCGCGCTTCGCCGAGGGCATGGAGCAGGTGCGCCAGCTCCTGGAGCAGGAGAAGGTCGCCTCGGACGGCCAGTTCCACAAATTCCCGCCGACGACGTCGCTGCCCCGCCCGACGCAGCGGCCGCGGCCGCAATTCTGGATCGCCGCCATCGCGACACCGGAGAGCTTCGAGAATGCCGGCAAGCTCGGCCACTGGATCATGGCGATCCCCATGGCCGGCGGGAAAATGGCGGAGCTGATCGGCCGCTATCGCGAGGCCTGGCGCTCCGCCGGCCACAAGGGCAAGGGCCGGGTCATGCTCGCCTTCCACATGCTCTGCCACGAGAGCCGCGAGGCGGCCGCCGCGATCGCGCGCGAGCCGCTCAACCGCTATCTCCGCTCTCTGGTGGAGGCGGCCTCCGACTGGACCACCGGCATATCCTCGGCGGACTACCCCGGCTACGACAAGATCATCGAGGGGCTGAGCCGCGAGACCTTCGAGACCCAGCGCGCCTCCGGCGGCGCCTGGGTCGGGACACCCGCCGACATCGTCGAGCAGGCGCACGAGTATCACCGCAAAGTCGGGGGCTTCGAGAGCGCCTCGCTGCAGGTGAATTTCAACACCGTCGACTACGAGCACGCCGCGCACTCGGTGCGGCTCTTCAGCGAAAAGGTGATCCCGCGATTTGCGCGGGCGGAGGATTAGCGACGGCGCGTCCTTCGACGCGCTCGCAATGCTCGCTTGCTCAGGATGAGGTGCTTTTCTTTGTACACGGACCAAGTCCCCTCGTCCTGAGCAAGGGCCGATAGGCCCGCGTCGAAGGACGCACGATGCCGATGAGTGTTCGAGCTATTCTCACTGCGGCCGCCCTCGTCCTGGTGGCCACGCAAGCACTGGCCCGCGAGCAGCTCGTGATCGGGGTGAGTCAGTTTCCGCCGACGCTCAATCCCTCGATCGATGCGGTGTTGGCGAAGAGCTACATCCTCGGCATGGCGCGGCGGCCGATCACGGCCTATGACGCGCGCTGGCAGCTCGTCTGCATGCTCTGCGTGACGCTGCCAAGTTTCGAGAATGGGCTTGCCGAGCGCGTGGCGCTGCCGAGCGGCAAGGAAGGCGTGCGCCTCACCTACACGCTCCAGCCCGGCGCCACCTGGGGTGACGGCGTGCCCGTCAGCACCGAGGACGTCCTCTTCACCTACGAGGTCGGCAAGAACAACAAGAGCGGCGTCTCCAACGGCGAGCTCTATCGTCGCATCCTCGACATCCACGCCATCGACGCCAAGACATTCAGCGTGACTCAGGATCGCATCGACTACGAGTACCAGGCGCTCGGCGATTTCGAGGTGCTGCCGGCCCACATCGAGCGCGCGGCCTTCGCCGATCCCGCGAACTATCGCTTCCGCACCCGCTACGACACCGATCCTACCAACCCCGGCCTCTATTTCGGGCCCTATCGCGTGACCGAGCTCGTGCCGGGCTCGCGCGTGGTGTTGGAGCGGAACCCGACATGGTGGGGCCGTCCGCCCGCCTTTGACCGCGTGGTCGTGTCCGTGGTCGAGAACACGGCGGCGCTCGAGGCCAATCTGCTCGCGGGCTCCATCGACATGATCCCCGGCGAGGTCGGTCAGATCTCGGTCGACCAGGCGCTCGCCTTCGAGCGGCGCCACGGCGATCGGTTCGTCGTGCTGACCAAGCCTGGCCTCTTCTACGAGCACCTGGCGCCGAACCTGGACAACCCCATCCTCGCCGATCTCCGCGTACGCCAGGCGCTGCTTTACGGCCTCGACCGCGCCGGCATCAACGAGACGATGTATGGCGGCAAGCAGCCGGTCGCCGACACGCTGGTCCACCCGCTCGACTGGGTGCACACCGACGACGTCC
>DATEGF010000315.1:0-5455 GCA_035280245.1 Allostellaceae bacterium | reverse complement strand
GCGAGCGCGGCGTTGTGGCGCGCCACCAGATCGAACACCTCGGCCCGCGGGAGCGCGCCGTGCTCGTGCCAGCGCTTTTCGGGCTCGACCATCTGGGCCCAGCATGCTCGCACGCCCGATGTCGCCAGGCGTTCGGCGAGCCCGAACTCTCGGAGGCCGCGGGGTCCGTCTTCGGCCTCGCGCACGCCCGCGCCCCAGCCTGAGCCGGCGCCGATAAGATGAACCCGTTTCATGAGGACCTAGTTATCCCCGCCAAAGATGACTCGTCCGTCAACGACGGTCTTGAGCACGCACCCCTGCACGGGCCGACCGTCGAACGGCGAGTTCTTGGATTTGGAACGGAAGCTGTCGATTTCAATACGCCCGGGTCGATCGAGATCGAACAGCACGAGGTCGGCTGGGACTCCCTCCGCAAGCCGGCCCGCGGGCAGGCGGAGAATCTCGGCTGGGCGCGTGCTCAACGCACGCAGGGCCTGAAGCAGCGTCAGATGGCCGTTGTGTACGAGCTCGAGCGTGAGCGGCAGCAAAGTCTCGAGGCCGATGACGCCGGCCTCGGCGGAGGCGAAGGGCAGGCGCTTCGAATCCTGCGGGTGGGGCGAGTGATCGCTGGCGATGGCGTCGATGGTCCCGTCCTTGAGGCCCGTCACCACCGCGCGCCGGTCGCTCTCGCTCCGGAGCGGCGGCGAGAGCTTCGCGAAAGTGCGGTACTCACCGACCGCCGTCTCGTTGAGGGCGAAATAGGGCGGGGCGGTGTCGCAAGTGACGGGCAGGCGGCGCGCCTTCGCGGCGCGGATCGCCTCGATGGCGGCGCCGGTCGAGACATGGGCCACGTGGTAGCGGGCGCCGGTGATCTCGACCAGCCGGAGGTCGCGCTCGACCATCATCACCTCGGCAGCGGGGGTGATTCCGGCGAGGCCGAGGCGGGTCGCGGTCTCGCCCTCGGTCATGTGCCCACCGGCGGCGAGGCTCGGCTCCTCCGGATGCTGCACGATGAGCGCGTCGAAGGTGCGTGCGTAGGAGAACGCTCGGCGAAGGACAAGCGCGTCGGCAATCGCGGTATGGGCGTCGGTGAAGGCGACGGCGCCGGCAGCGCCCAGCAGGCCGAGCTCGGTGATCTCCCGGCCCTTCAGGCCGCGGGTCCCCGCGGCATAGGTCCGGATGTGGACGCCGCCGATCTCGCGGGAGCGCCGGGCCACGAACTCGACCAGCGCCACGTCGTCGATCGCGGGCTCGGTGTTGGGGAGTGCGACCATGGTGGTGACGCCGCCCGCGGCGGCGGCGGCGCTGCCGCTCTCCATGGTCTCCTCGTGCTCGCGGCCAGGCTCGCGAAGCTCGACCCGCATGTCCACCAGGCCCGGCGCCAGGCAATGGCCGTGGCAATCGACGATGGTCGCGCCTGAGGCATCGGTGCCGGCGCGCGGGCCGATCGCGGCGATCCTCCCGTCGGCAACCAGGAGGTCCCCCCTCTGGTCGAGTCCGGAGGCGGGATCGAGGAGGCGCGCGTTCTTGAAGAGCGTGCGCGCGGTCATGGGGTCATTTCACCGGCGGCATGTTGCCGAGCTCGCGGCTCAGTACCTCGAGGCACGCCATCCGCACCGCAACGCCCATCTCCACCTGCTGGCGGATCAGACTGCG
Organism: Allostellaceae bacterium; assembly: GCA_035280245.1. Lineage (GTDB taxonomy): Bacteria > Pseudomonadota > Alphaproteobacteria > ATCC43930 > CGMCC-115725 > DASZHJ01. The sequence continues at coordinate 3,820 of DATEGF010000315.1, read as the reverse complement.
GTCGATGTCGTCGGCGACCTCGCTGTCGATCTCCACGCCGCGGTTCATCGGGCCGGGATGCATGATGAGCGCGTCGGGCTTGGCGGCTGCGAGCTTGCGCGCGTCGAGGCCGAAGAAGTGGAAGTACTCGCGGATCGAGGGCACGAAGCTCCCGTGCATGCGCTCGGTCTGGAGCCGCAGCATCATGACGATGTCGACGTCCTTCAGGCCCTGGGCCATGTCGTGAAAGACCTCGACGCCCATGCGGTCGATTTCGGAGGGCAGCAGCGTGCGCGGCGCCACCAGGCGGACCCGAGCGCCCATCGTGTTCAGCAGATGGATGTTCGAGCGCGCGACGCGGCTGTGCAGGATGTCGCCGCAGATCGCGACCACCAAGCCTTGGAGCTTGCCTTTGCGGCGCCGAATCGTCAGCGCATCGAGCAACGCCTGCGTCGGGTGCTCGTGGCTGCCGTCCCCAGCATTGATCACCGCGCAATTGACCTTCTGCGCCAGCAGGTGGACCGCGCCCGACTCGTGGTGGCGGACCACCAGCACATCCGGGTGCATGGCGTTGAGAGTCATTGCAGTGTCGATCAGGGTCTCGCCCTTTTTGATCGAGCTCGCGGCGACGGCCATGTTGATGACGTCGCCCCCGAGTCGCTTACCCGCGACCTCGAAGGATGTGCGGGTGCGCGTCGAATTCTCGAAGAACACGTTCATGATGGTGCGACCGCGCAGCAGCGTGCGCTTCTTGTCGGCCTGCCGGCTCTGCTCGACGTAGCCGTCGGATTTATCGAGGAGAAGAGTGATATCGTCCGGCGAAAGCCCCTCGATTCCCAGAAGATGCCGGTGCGGGAACACGCGCGAGTCGAGGGTACCAGTCATTAAAGCGCGGACTATAGGGAGATGCGCCGCCGCTCGCAAGACGCGCGGCGAGTCGCGACCGCGCTAGTCGCCGTTCCGGGGTCCGCTCCAGCGCTCGTCCGCCCAGGCGATCACCGCGACGATCGCGCCGATGGCGATCAAGGCAATGCCGGTGAAGCGAAATTCGCGGCCGAAGTAGGAGCCGAGGGGACGCAGGATGAAGCCGGCCAGGACGAACAGGCCGGCGGCGATCCACAGGCGGCTGGGCCAGAGACTGGTCTTGCGCCGTGTCGCGGGAGTCTCGCGGTTGGTCATGGAAACCTCGGCCGATGCGCCAGAATAACGCAACTGGGGCGTTTGCCGCCAGAAGGCGCTAGATCGCGCCGTCGTCGCGCAGCGTCGCGATCTCGTGGGCGGAGAGGTCGAGCAGCTCATTCAGGATCTCGTCGGTGTGCTGGCCAATCGTCGGCGGTGCGCGATCGTACGAGACGGGCGTTTCCGAGAATTTTATGGGATTGGCAATGAGGGGCGTCGGTTTCTCGGCGGCCGCGGGATGCGGTAGCGCGACGGTCATGCCACGCGCCCGCACATGCGGATCGGCGAAGACCTCGGCGAGATTGTTGATCGGGCCGCAGGGCACGCCAACACGCTCGAGCTCGCCGATCCAATAGGCGGAAGTCTGCCGGGCGAGGAGGGCGCTCATTTCCGGGATGAGATCCGCCCGATTGCGGATGCGGGCGGGATTGGTCGCGAAGCGGGGATCGGTGGCGAGCCCGAGCGCGCCCGCGAAGTCGCAGAACTTGCGGAACTGCCCGTCGTTGCCGATCGCTAGCACGATGTGGCTGTCCGCGGTCTTGAAGACCTGATAGGGCACGACCGTCGCGTGGGCATTGCCGAGGCGGGCGGGGAGATCGCCGGAGGTGAGATAGCCCTGCCCGAGGTTGGCGAGCCAGGCCACCTGCGTGTCGAGGAGCGCCATGTCGATGTGCTGGCCTTGGCCGGTGGCGTCGCGGTGCCGCAGCGCCGCCAGGATCGCCACTGTGCTGTACATGCCCGTCATGAGATCGGCGATCGCTACCGCCACCTTCATGGGCTCGCCCGCGGGCTCGCCGGTGACGCTCATGATCCCGCCCATGGCCTGGATCAGATAGTCGTAGCCCGCGCGCGGTGCATAGGGGCCGGTCTGGCCGAAGCCGGTGATGGAGCAATAGACCAGGTGGGGAAACGCTGCGTGGAGCTCGGCGTAGCCGAGGCCGTACTTCGCGAGCGTGCCGACCTTGTAGTTCTCGAGCAGCACGTCGGAGCGCTCGATCAGCCGGCGCGCGAGGTCGCGGCCGGCGGGCTTGGTGAAGTCGAGCGTCAGCGAGCGCTTGGCGCGGTTCGCCGCAAGGTAATAGGCACTCTCGGTGGTGTCGCGACCCTGGGCGTCCTTGAGATAAGGCGGACCCCACTTCCGCGTGTCGTCGCCCTCGCCGGGCCGCTCGACCTTGATCACGTCGGCGCCGAGATCACCCAGCAGCTGCGCGCAGCTCGGCCCCGCGAGCACGCGGCTCATGTCGAAGACGCGGATTCCGGTGAGGGGGCCGGGCATGCTCAGGTGCTCCTTGCTGTCTCGCTACCTCGGTCGTGCGCCAGCCGATCGAGCAAGCCCTGCAGGATATAGGCGGCGGCGGTGCGGTCGATGATCTCGCTGCGGCGACGGCGGGTGAGGTCGGCCTCGATCATGGTGCGCTCGACGGCGGCGGTGGAGAGGCGCTCGTCCCAGAACACTACGGGGAGGTCGCGGACCTCGAGCAGGTTGCGCACGAACTGGCGTACCGATTGCGAGCGCGGACTCTCGCGGCCCTCGAGCGAGATCGGGAGACCGATCGCGAGCGCGCCGACGCCATGCGCATCCACCTCGCGGAGCACCTCGGCGGCGTCGGCCTTGAAGCGCGTGCGGCGAACGGTGCGGAGCGGCGTCGCCACCATGAGCAGCGTGTCCGAGAGCGCGAGCCCGATCGTCTTGGTGCCGACGTCGAGACCGAGCACGCGTTGGCCCTTCTTGAGGATTTGCGGGAGGTCGGCGGGGTTGCAGATCGCCATATCGGATGCTAGGTAGGGCGGCGCGCCAATATTCGGCGCAGCGGAGACATCTACATCATGGCTTTGGACAAGGCCACAGTGGCGCGCATCGCCGCGCTGGCGCGGATCAAGGTGCCCGAAACCGAGCTCGAGCGGCTCGCCAGCGAGCTCTCGAACATTCTCACCTGGATCGAGCAACTGGGCGAAGTGAATACCGACGGCGTCGAGCCCATGGCAAGCGTCGCGGAGATGACGCTGCCGATGCGCGAGGATCGCGTCACCGACGGCGGCGCGCGTGACAAGATCCTCACGAATGCTCCGCAGCAGGCGCATGGCTTCTTTTTGGTGCCGAAGGTGGTGGAGTGATGACGGCGCTGACCGATCTCACCATCGCGGACGCACGGGCAGCGCTCCGCAAGAAGGAATTCTCAGCGCGAGATCTCGCCGAGGCGCACATCGCCGCGGTCAAGGAAGCGCGTCCGCTCAACGCCTATCTCGTGGAGACGCCGGAGCGGGCGCTCGAGATGGCCAAGGAGTGCGACGCTCGCCTGGCGCGCGGCGACGCGCGTCCGCTCGAGGGCATTCCGCTCGCCATCAAGGACCTCTTCTGCACCGAGGGGATCCAGACCACCGCGGGCTCGAAGATCCTCGAGGGCTTCAAGCCGCCCTATGAATCGACGGTGACGGCGAATCTCTGGAAGGCCGGCGCGACGATGCTCGGCAAGGCGAACATGGACGAGTTCGCCATGGGCTCCTCCAACATCACCAGCGCTTTTGGTCCCGTAGAGAACCCCTGGCGGCGGCGCGGCGACAACCGGCCGCTGGTGCCCGGCGGCTCGTCGGGCGGCTCGGCCGCGGTGGTAGCGGCGCGCGCGGCGATGGGTGCCACCGGTACCGACACCGGTGGATCGAT
>DATEGF010000314.1:0-4733 GCA_035280245.1 Allostellaceae bacterium | reverse complement strand
CGGGGAGACCACCGGCGGAGGCGGTGGCGGCGGCGGAGGCGGCGGCGCGGGAGATGCCGCCGGCAGGCCGATGATGTTGCTGGCCGAGATGCTGGAGACCTGCTTGTTCTGCAGCAACAGCAGCTCGCCGTTCCCCAGATTGAGCGCGACGTTCGAGCCCGACTGCGTCATCGCGGCCTGGACGGCCGCAAAGCTGGTGAACCCGTAGGCGGTAAGGTCGAGTTTGTCGATCGCCGCCCCCGAGGTCTTGAACCCCTCGATCCACGTCGTGGTGTTCGCTTGCTTCGCCACCACGTAGGTGTCGGCACCGGTTCCCGCGATCAGAATGTCGCTGCCGCCGCCGGTGGCGAGCGTGTCGGAGCCGGCGTTGCCTTTGATGATGTTGTTGCCGGAATTGCCGATGGCGGTCGCGTTGCCGCTGGCCTGGAGATAGAGATTGTCTATGCCGGCGGGGAGCGTGTAACTGACGTAGCTGTCCACCGTGTCGACACCGCCGTTGCCGACCACCACGTCGGTGGAGCTATGCACGATGAACGTGTCGCTGCCGGGACCGCCCACCAACCTGACGTTCGCCGCGTTTGCGGCCAGTTGGTTGTTCTTCGTCGTCTTGCCGGTGAGCGTCGCACCGGCTGTCGATGTCGAGAGCGTGTAGTTCGGCGTGGGACTCGTGGGCAGCTGGGGCGGCGCGCTCGGAAAGACGATTGCCGTCGTCGCGTTCACGCTGGCACTCGGCGAGCCCGTGCTGCCACCAGTCGTGGACAGCGAGCCCTGCCCGGAGGGCGGCGGAGATTGCGGTTGCCATTTGCCGAAAAACGAATTCCACATGTGTCACACTCGACCGCAGAATGGACGGCGCAGGCTGTGCTCGGAGATCCGAGCCCGCTGGGCCGCCAAAATTGAAACGAAGAGCACTCCTGAACCCCCGGCCGATCCATCGGCCCACGCCCACAAGCGACTGAATCCCCTTGGATCCCCTCACGGAACAAAGGGGAACCTAAGGACTCAGACTTAAAACATCGTTAAAACCGGGCTTGCCGCGAAGACTCGCGCCGGAAATCTAAAGGGAAACGCCGAAAAATCGTGATGCTAGTCTTGTGAACTCTTTGAAAGCCTATGGCTTGGCGCGATCTGCCAAGAGCTCCATGCGCATGAGCGGCGCGGTACCGCCGTCGCCGCGCGGGTGGCTCGGATGATGGGTGTGCCCGGTCGCGTGGAAGCCGAGGCTCTCGTAGAGATGCCGCGCCCGCGGATTGTCCTCGAACACATCGAGCCAGAGCCGCTCGGCGCCCCAGGCGTCGAAGACAAGATCGCAGATCGCGCGCATGGCGGGACGACCGAGGCCGCGCCCCGGTGTGTCCATCACGATGCGGAGCAACCGCGCACTGCGGTCGCTGCCTCCGAGTTCGGTCACGAGCGCGAATCCGATGAACGCGCCGGCGTCCTCGATCCGCAGATAGCGCACGCTGGGATCCACCATCCGCGCACGATGCTCCGCCTCGGCATGGCCGCGGACGAAAGGCCGGTTCTCAGGCCGACATTCGAGCTCGGAGATGGCGGCCGCGTCCTCCGCGCCCGCCTGCACCACGCGGACGTCGCTCACAGGAACTTCTTGCGGATGTCCACGGTCGAGCGGTGGCCGAGCGCGTCGAAATTCTCCTCGAGCCAGCGCGCCGCGGTCTCGCGGCCGAGATTTTTCAGGTAGAGCAGGAAATCCATGTCGGTATTGAGCTTGCTCGCGACGCCCAGCGATTCCATCGCGGGCTCGTCCTCGATCATATGGATGTGCATGCGCTTCAGGCCACTCAAAGCCGGCACGTCGCCCGGTACCTCATCGAGCAGCTTGAGCACGAAGGCGATCGCGCGCATCTCGTGCGTCAGCGATGTGTTGAAGGTGATCTCGTTGAGGCGATTCATGATCTCGCCCGCGGTCTTCGGTACGCCCTCGCGGGTCAGCGGGTTCACCTGAACGATCACGATATCGCGAGAGTCGCAGCCGTAGATCAGCGGAAAAATTGCCGGATTACCCATGTAGCCGCCGTCCCAGTAAGCCTCGCCGTCGATCTCGACCGCCTGAAAGACTGTGGGCAATGCCGCCGAGGCCAGCAGCTTTTCGAGGGTCATCTCCTTGCGCTCGAACACGTGGATCTTGCCGGTGTTGACGTTGGTCGCGGAGACGAAGAGCCGCACGCCGTCACCCTTGCGTAGACCCTCGAAGTCGATGAGCTCCGTCAGCAGGTCGCTGAGCGGCGAGATATTGAGCGGATTGGTCTGATAGGGCGAGACCACGCGCGAGAGCGTGTCGAGCCAGACCGAGGCCGGGCTGCTGTCGAGGTCCCAATTGCCGGTGGCGCGGTCAACCCATGTGGCGTGGATCGGGCTCAGTACGCCCAGCGCGCTCACCGACTCCCAGAAGCGATCGAGCGCTTTGCGCGCACCATCGTTGCCGCCGGCAATGTGGCCAGAGACCAGGATAGCGCCGTTCATGGCGCCCGCGCTTGTGCCGCTCACGCCGTCGATGTGCAGACGCTCGTCCTCGAGAATGCGATCGAGCACGCCCCAAGTGAAAGCGCCGTGGGCACCGCCGCCCTGGAGCGCGAGGTTGATGTGTTTCTTTCGAGTTTCCGCGCTCAAGACAGGCACCCCTCACCCACCCCCGGGCTCTTCGACCCGGGGGTCGCTACGCTCGCTAAGCCTACGCAACCCTCTCCCTCAAGGGGAGAGGGGGAAATCATGGCGACTCGCCGTCGGCGAACTTGACTTTCCTCGCCACTCTCCCCGAAGGGGAGAGTGGGAGAGGGTGGACGACGCGATAGCGTCGGCCGGGTGAGGGGTGAGGGCATGGACGCGCTCTGCGCTCGCCAGCGTCAATCCGCCACGTCCGCGAGCTCCGCCGCCCGCAAAGCCTCTTGCTGGCGCGACCACATCTGGGCGTAGAGGCCGCCTTTGGCGAGGAGCGCTGCATGGCCACCGCGCTCGACGACGCGGCCCTGCTCGAGGACCAGGATCTCGTCAGCGTGGATCACGGTCGAGAGCCGATGCGCGATCATGAGCGTGGTGCGGTCGTGGGAGACCTCTTCCAGGTTCTTCTGGATCTCGCGCTCGGTCTTGGTATCGAGCGCCGAGGTCGCCTCGTCGAAGACCAGGATGCTTGGCGCCTTCAGCACCACGCGCGCGATCGCGACGCGCTGCTTCTCGCCGCCCGAGAGCTTGAGGCCACGCTCGCCGACCGGTGTCTTGTAGCCGTCCGGCAGCTTCGCCACGAACTCGTGAATGTGCGCGAGCCGCGCCGCCTCCTCGATCGCCCCGGTGTCGGCACCGGGCCGGCCATAGGCGATGTTGTAGCGGATGCTGTCGTTGAACAGCACCGTGTCCTGCGGCACCACGCCGATGGCGCGGCGGAGGCTCTCTTGAGTGACGTCGCGGACGTCCTGGCCGTCGATCAGGATCCGTCCCGCGTCCACGTCGTAGAAGCGGAACAGCAGCCGCGAGATCGTCGACTTGCCGGCGCCGCTCGAGCCCACGATGGCGATGGTGCCGCCGGGTGCCACGCGGAACGACACGTCCTCCAGGATCGGCCGGCGCTCGTCGTAGCGGAACGAGACGTGATCGAACACGATCTCGCCGTGGCTCACCACGAGCGCCTCCGCGTCCGGCCGGTCCGTCACTTCCGCATTGACGTCGAGCAGCCGGAACATCGACTCGAGATCGATCAACGACTGTTTGATATTGCGGTAGACCACGCCGAGGAAATTGAGCGGCATGTAAAGCTGGACGAGGTAGGCGTTCACCATCACGAAGGCGCCGACGGTGAGGCGGCCGGCCGCCACACCCGCGCCCGCGAGCAGCATCACCGCGATGAGCCCGATCGCGATGATGATGCCTTGGCCCACGTTGAGGAACGCGAGCGTGGTCTGGCTCTTCACCGCCGCCTTCTCGTAAGCCTGCAAGGCCACATCGAAGCGGCCGGCCTCATGCTCCTCGTTGGCGAAATACTTGACGGTCTCGAAGTTGAGCAGGCTGTCGATCGCCTTGGTGTTGGCCTCGCTGTCGCGATCATTCATCTCGCGCCGAAAGCGCACGCGCCAATCCGTGATCGCGAAGGTGAAGATCACGTAGAGCACGACGGTGACCAGCGTCACCGCCGCGAAGCTCCAGTCGAAATTGTACCAGAGGATACCCGCGACCAGCGCGATCTCCAGCGCGGTCGGGATGGCGCTGAAGAGCATGTAGGAGAGCAGGAAATCCATGCCGCGGATGCCGCGCTCGATCGCGCGCGAGAGCCCGCCGGTTTGCCGCTCCAGATGGAAGCGCAGCGAGAGGGCGTGCAGGTGCCGGAAGGTGCGGAGCGCGATCTGCCGGACCGCGCGCTGGCCGACCTTGGCGAAGACGGCATCGCGGAGCTCGCCGAACACCTGCGCCAGCACGCGCGCCACGCCATAGGCGATCACCAGCATCACCGGCACGACCACCACCGCCGCCACGCCCGGCGTCAATGCGTCGACCGCGCGCTTGTAAAGGACGGGCACGCCGACGTTGATCAGCTTCGCCAGGGCCAGGAAGCCGAGCGCCAGGAGGACGCGAAACCGCAAGTCCGGCGCGTTCTTGGGCCAAAGATAGGGGAAGAGGCGCGCGAGCGAGCGGAGCTCGGCCGCGGTGTCGCCGCTGGGCGACGGCATCGAACCTTCGCGGCGCATGTCGCGGCCGCTCATGACGCGCGCTCCGGCGCGGCCGCG
>DATEGF010000313.1:0-8795 GCA_035280245.1 Allostellaceae bacterium | reverse complement strand
TGGCGCGCCGACGGTGGGCTGAGCGGGCGTCGCCGGCAGCGGTGCCGTCACGCCAGCCGACGGCTCGATGAGCTCGGGCGGCGGCACGACGGTCGACGCGGTGGCGGCGGGAGCAGAGGCAGCGGGTGCCGCCCCGGGCTTGGCCGGGGCGGCCTTCCCATGGGGCTTCGGCGAGTCCGCCTTCGCTATCGTCGCCGCGCCGGCGACGAGATCGAGCACGATATTGCCTTCGTCGCTCCGGAAGTGGCGGAGCCTGCCGCCCTCCGGAAGCTGCAGCGTGAGCGTGGTCCCGCCCTCGTCATCAGCGAGGTCCGCGTGGGTGCCCGGAAGTGCGCCTGCGATGCGGTCGGTATCGATCGCGATCGCGCGCGGGAAGTGCAGGCGCGCGCCGTTCGCGAGCTCGGTCAAGGTGTAGGTCTGCTTCCATTCCAGGACCAGGCGGTGATAGCCCTGGTGCTCGCCCGCGCGCAGGCCCATCGTCGGTTTGTCGGTGGCGGCCGGCTCCGAGGCCGGCGGCGTGCCGCCCGCCTGGGCGGGCTCTGCGTCGGATTTGGCGGCGTGCTTCTGCGCCGTCTTGCGCGAGGTGGAGGTCGCGGGGCTCGCGGCATCGACCAAGTCGATCGCGACGGTGTTGCCCTCGGTGAACGTCTTGAGCGTCACCGACCGCTTCAGCTGCGCGGTCAGCGTGGTGCCGTCGGCATCGAGGCTCACGCTCGCGACATAGGCGCCGATGTTGCCGGTGATCGGGCCGAGGCTGGTCTCGAGCGCGCGGTCGAAGTGGATGGTGAGCGTGCCGCCATCGACCTTGGCGTCGAAGGTGACCGGCGCGGGCCAGTCGAAGGCGATGCGCCCATAGTGCTCATGCTCGGCGGCGCGGGTCTTGACGGCGTCGGCCGCGCGCGCCGCGGCGAGCGGAGCCGCTGCCAGAAGGGCGAGGCCGAGGACGGCGCACAATCGCTTCATCATCACCTCAGTTCTTGAGGGTGGCCGAGGGCGCGCATGCGCTTATTTCAGGTTCGCCAGGATGGCGTCGATGTCGTCCTGCTTGTTGGCCTCGCTGGGCATCGACGGTCCGTTCAGGAGATGACTCTCGTCGGCCGGAGCAGGTGCCGCCGCCGGGACCTTGGCGCCGTCGCCGAAGACGCTCAGCAGCGCATCGATCTTCTCCTCGATGTGCTTGAGCGCGCGCACGACCTTGGTGATGCGCTGTCCCGTGATGTCCTGGAAGTTGCAGGCCTCGTAGATCCGGGTCGCGACGTTCCGGACCTCGTCCGCGGGCGCGGGCGCCAGAGTGCCCGCGATCTTCTCGAGATGCTCGGCGGAGTCGAGGATGGTGCCGGTGGCCTCGGCGGTGGCGCCCACGACGGCGTCGAGCTCGTCGGTCGCCATCGGGATGTGCGTCGCGCGGATCTCGTCCGGCCGGATCGCCGCGATCTCGCGCTTTGCGGACTGGATATAGTCCGCGAGCTTCTGCAGCTCGTGATAGAGCTGGAACTCGGCGACCGAGACGTCGCCCGAGAGACTTCTCATCACGGCCTCGACGACGGCGGCGATGTCGGCGGCGCTCGCCTCCGTCTCAGACGTATCGATCGTCTCCAGGGTCCGCTTGAGCGCGGCCTCCTTGGTCATCTTGGTCATGGCGCGCGCGCTCCTGACGAGGGCTTCGATGGCCTAGAAATCGCCCCAGATCGCCGCGAGCTTCTGCTTCAGCGTGGCGGCGTTGAAGGGCTTCACGATGTAGTTCGTGACGCCCGCCTCCTTGGCGGCGACGACGTTCTCGGTCTTGCTCTCGGCCGTGATCATGATGAAGGGGGTCTGCTTCAGCTTGTTGTCCGCGCGAACCTCCTTGAGGAGCTGCAGGCCCGTCATCGGCTCCATGTTCCAGTCGGAGATCACCAGGCCGTAGTTCCGCTCGTGCATCTTCATGAGCGCGGTGCCGCCGTCGGTCGCCTCGTCGACATTCTCGATGCCGAGCTGCTTCAGGAGATTGCGAATGATGCGGAGCATCGTCTTGTAGTCGTCGACGATGAGGACGTTGGTGCTGAGATCGAATGCCATGTTTCCTACTCCCGGAGGGCACCAAAGCGTTCTAGGGCGAACCGGTTAAAGTCGCGTTAAGTGACGCTATATCAAGGGGTTGCTGGTTTACTTGAGAACCGCGCGGCCTGCTGCTCGCGGCGCGCGATCAGGGCGGCGGTGACGGTCTTGGCCTTCGCGGGATCCATCGCGGCGAGGATGGGGGCGGCCTTCTGCTCTTTCATCTGGCCGAGCACGCCGAGCACCGCCTGTGTGTCGAGCTCCTCGAAGATCCGCGCGGCCTCGCGCGGCTTCATGGTCTCGTAGATCTTGACCAAGCCCTTCATGCGCTCGTCGCCCTCTTTCTCCTTCTGGTCGACGATGCCGCCGATCTCGGTCTCCATCGACGTGAGCTTGGCGAGCTTCTCGTCGACGCGCTGCTCGGCGGCCTTGAGCACGACCTCCTGCTGCGCCATGTCTTGCGCGCGGCGGTCGAGCGCGGCGCGCCGGTCGGAGAGCTTCTGCAGCACCTCGATCTCCGAGGGGCTCATCATCAGGGGATCGGCGGCCGGGACCGCGCTTTCGGCACTCTTGGTGTCGACCGCGTCCGCATTGCCGCTCGCATCGGTCGCGCCGGCGGCCGGAGTGGCAGGCGAGGTCGGGGGTTGCGCGGCGGTCTGCGCTCGGACCACGTCCCAGACGTCGGTGACCTTGAGGCACAGCAGCAGCACCGCCGCCGCGAGCAGCACGGGAACGAGGCGAAGCTTCATCGCTCGGGCGTCCGCTAGCGACGTCCGCCCAATGCGCGGAGCAGCTCACGCTCCGCCCGGGAAATCTGCGCCGGCGCTTCCGGCGTCTCGGTGCGGAGCTGCGCCACCTTGCCACCGGTCGCGGGGCGCGGAGCCGCCGCCACCTCGGTGATGCGCGGGGTCTCGTCGCGCCGGGAGCGGATCGCGCCTTCGAGCCGATCGGCCACGGCACCGCCGCGCTCGATCAGGTAATGCAAGTCGTCGCGGAGCGAGCGGCTGGAGGCGAGCTCCTTCTCGAGGTCGCGGCCGACCTCCTCGGTCGCCTTGCGGAGCCCGGCGATACCGTTCTGCGCGTTGACCGAGGCGACGGTCAGGCCTTGGATCAGCTCCTCGAGCTTCGCCCGGTCCTCGCGCAGAACGCCCAGGCGCCGATTCAGCACCGCGGCGTAGCCGATGGTGGCGATCAGGAGGATGGCGACCGTGATGTCGCAGATCAATGTCGCTGTCATGTCACGCCCTGTTGTTTCCGGTCATGTTTCTCGAAGATTCGGACCGCGATGTTGCCGCCCTTGCGGCCCATCTTGCCGGTGAACATCGACATATCGCCGCAGACCAGGCCCACGTCGGATTGCGGGTCGGCGTTGAGCAGCAAGCGCGAGCCGACCTTCCAGTTGAGTACGTCCTGCAGCGAGATCTCGAAGGTGTCGAGCACCGCCTCGATCGCGATGTTGGTGTTCCAGAGCTCACCCGCGAGGTGCGCTTCCCAGATCGAATCGCGGCCGAACTTCTCCCCGAGGAAGCCCTGCAGCAGGATTTCGCGCACGGGCTCCAGGGTGGCATACGGCAGCAGCACCTCGAGCCGGCCGCCGCGGTCCTCCATGTCGACCCGAAGCCGCGCCAGGACGGCGGCGTTGGCGGGCCGCCCGATGGTGGCGAATCGCGGATTGGTCTCCAGCCGCTCGAAGCGGAAGTTGACGGGGCTCAGCGGATCGAAGGCGCCGGAGAGATCGGAGAGCACCACGGCGATCAGGCGCTCGACCAGGTTGCGCTCGATGGTGGTGTAGGGCCGGCCCTCGATGCGCATCGCGGCGGTGCCACGCCGGCCGCCCAGGAGCACGTCCACGATCGAGTAGATCAGCGCGCTGTCGATGGTGATCAGGCCATAATTATCCCATTCCTCGGCCTTGAGCACGGCGAGCATCGCCGGCAACGGGATCGAGTTCAGGTAATCGCCGAAGCGGATCGAGGTGATGTTGTCGATCGACACCTCGACATTGTCGGAGGTGAAATTGCGCAGGCTCGTCGACATCATGCGCACGAGGCGGTCGAAGACCACCTCGAGCATGGGCAGGCGCTCGTAGGAGACCAGTGCCGAATCGATGATCGCGCGAATGCCGGAATTGTCGCGGTTCGGGCCCTCGGAATCGTCGACGCCCAGAAGGCTGTCGATCTCGTTCTGATTGAGGACGCGCGCCTGAGGCCCGCCACCCTCGGCGCCCTCGCCGCCTGCGGCCGCGGCCGCGTCAGCGCCGTCGCCCTCCGCCATCGCGGCCCATTCGGCCGCGACCTTGTCTTCCTCTTCCTGCTTGGTCTCTGCCACGACGATGCTCGCCCTCGGCTTGTTGTTACCGGCGCCTACTGCACCAGCATTTCCTTGAACAGAACGTCTTTCACCTTGACCGGCGCGGCGGCGGCGTTGACGCGCGCGAGCAGCTCCTCGCGCAAGCGATAGATGCCGCCGGAGCCGCGCAGGTCCTCGACCCGGAGCTCGCGCAGATAGACCTGGAAATTGTCGATGATGCGCGGCATCACGGCCTGGATGCGCGCGGTGTCGGCCTGATCCTCGAGATCGAGGCTGACGGAGATCTTGAGGAAGCTCGCCTTGCGGCCGGTCGAGTTGAGGTTCACCAGCAGGTCCGGCAGGTCGAGGAACACGCTCGGCTTGGGCGACGGCGCGGGTGGTGCCCCGGCATCCGCGGTCTCCGCGGGCTTGCTCCCCATGAGCTTCCCGGCGAGCCCGGTGAAATAGAGCACGCCGCCGGTACCCGCGAGCAGCAGCAGGGCGGCGCCGCCAAAGATGATGAGCCGCCGCTTCCCGCCGAGACCGGATTTCGGAGCTTCCTCTTGAGCCTCTTCCGATTCCGCTTCGGTTTCGTCGTCGAGCGCGCGGTCGGTCATTGGTCCCCGGGATCGAGAAGTGTTTCGCAAGCGGCGAGTTCCTGTGCCGGACCCTAGGCCTTTCTAGTTAAGAAGTGGTTGAGCGGACGCCGCCGATCGCGCCGGAACGGAAGCCTCCGGGGCAAGAACTGCCGAGCAGCCCGGCCAACCCGCCCCTTGGCCAGGCCCCGATCTCGAGCTTGCGCCTCGATAAACCTCGTCGGATCGGGCATTCCGCCCCTGGCATGGCCCGTGCATGGGGCGGCCCTGATGACCGCAACTGCCTGACCGATTACCAACATGAACGACGCCAGCTCAGTCGCCCTTTCCGCCCAATTGGCGGTCCTGCACGAGAGCGATGTGATCGCGAACAACCTCGCGAACATCTCGACCACGGGCTACAAGGGCCAGCATCTCGCGTTCTCGCAGTACCTGAGCCAGACCAGCGACGGCACGCCCATCGCCTATGTCCAGGAGCAGGCGATCGCGCGCGACCCGAGCCAAGGCACGCTCACCACCACCAACAATCGGCTCGACGTCGCGATTCGCGGTGAGGGCTATTTCACGGTCCAGACCCCGCTCGGCGACCGCTACACCCGCAACGGCCATTTCCAGCTCGACAGCACGGACCAGATCGTCACCAACCAGGGCTACCCCGTGCTGACCGACAATGGCGCACCGATCATCATTCCGCAGGGCACCGGCGAGATCACCATCGGCGCCGACGGCAGCGTCAGCACGCCCAAGGGAGGCCAGGTCGGCAAGCTCGGCGTCGTGACCTTCGCCGACCAGCAGGCGATGACCGAGACCACCGGCGGCTATTACACGACCAGCCAGGCAACGCAGCCGGCGCCCGACCAGACCAAGCTCATGCAGGGCTCGCTCGAGGGCTCGAACATCGAGCCCATCATCGAGATCACGCGTCTCCTCAATGCCCAGCGCAGCGTCGACTACACCAAGACATTCGTGCAAACGCTGGCGACCCAGACCAGCAACGCCATCGACCGCCTCGGCAAGTCCGTCTAACCCAAAGCGAGAACCGAACCCATGCGCGCCCTCAATATCGCCGCGACCGGCATGCTGGCCCAGCAGCTCAACGTCGAGGTCATCTCGAACAACATCGCGAACCTCAACACCACCGCCTTCAAGCGCCAGCGCGCGGAGTTCCAGGATCTGCTCTACCAGGATCAGCGCCCTGTGGGCGCGTCGTCCTCGGACAACGGCACGATCGTGCCGGTGGGCGTCCAGGTCGGCTCCGGCGTCAAGGCCGCGGCGGTCTACCGCATCACCGAGCAGGGCACCATGCTCAACACGAACAACCCGCTCGACATCGCGATCCAGGGCCGCGGCTATTTCCAGATTCAGACGCCCGACGGCACCACCGCTTACACGCGCTCCGGCTCGTTCCAGCTGAGCCCCACCGGCGAGATCGTCACCGCCGACGGGTTCATCGTCGATCCCGGCATCACGCTCCCCAACAACACCGTCGCGGTCACCATCAACGGCAGCGGCCAGGTGCTGGCCCAGATCGCGGGTCAGACGACCCCGCAGACGGTCGGTCAGCTCCAGCTCGCCAACTTCGCGAACGAGGGCGGTCTCGAGCAGCTCGGCAGCAACCTCCTCAAGGAGACGCAGGCCTCGGGCTCGCCGACGACGGGCAACCCCGGCTCGACCGGCTTCGGCCAGATCCAGCAGGGCTTCCTCGAGACCTCGAACGTCAACGTGGTCTCGGAGATCACCAATCTGATCACGGCGCAGCGCGCCTATGAGATGAACTCGAAGGTGATTTCCACCGTCGACAGCATGTCGCAGACCCTGGCCCAGATCCAGTAAGGACCCCGATAATGACGCGCGGCCTCGCGACACTGGCTCTTCTGCTGATGCTGCCGATCTCGGCGGCAGCGTCCCCGATCCTCAAGCCGGACGTCACCGTGCGCGAGCCGGTGATCCGTCTCGGCGACCTGTTCGACGGCGTCGGCGAGCGCGCGCAGGTTGCGGTGGCCTCGGCGCCGCCGCCGGGCAGCCACATGGTGCTGAGCTCGACCTGGCTCGCGGCGCTCGCGGAATCCCAGCACGTCGATTGGCACCCGACCTCGCGCTTCGACCAGGTCGTGGTCGACCGCGCCAGCCGCGAGATCGGCGCCGACGAGATCTCCCAGCGCCTGCTGGACGCGCTCGCCGATCGCACCTCCGTGACCAGCGCCGAGGTCAAGCTCGACGCGCCGAGTCCGCGCCTCGTGGTCGCGGCCGACGACACGCGCGTCCTCACGATCGATCGCCTCACCTTCGATACCCGCGGCGGGCGGTTCACCGCGTTGGTCTCCGCCGCTGACGGCGCGGCACCGGTGCGCGTCGCCGGCCGCCTCGTCCGGACGGCCGACGTCGCCGTCCTGACGCGCCTCCTGGCACCGGGCGAGGTCATCGCCGCCGGCGACGTCACCACCACGACCATCCGCACCGACCGCGTGAGCCCCGACATGCTGCTGCAGGTGAGCGACCTCGTCGGCAAGTCTCCGCGTCGCCAGCTCCGGCCCGGCGAGCCCGTGCGCGCCAGCGAGGTCGAGGTGCCGTTGGTGGTTCACCGCGGAACCCTCGTCACGATCATCCTGGATACGCCGTCGCTCCACCTGAGCGCCGAGGGCAAGGCCCTCGACGACGGCGGCATGGGCGTGGTGATCCGGGTCGCCAACACCAAATCGAGCCGCGTCATCGACGCCGTGGTCGCCGGGCCCGGCAGCGTCACGGTGGCCTCCGCCACACCCTGAGGAGCTTGGATCATGCGCAACCGCCCTTCCCGGATCCTCTATCTCGCCCCGCTGATGGCGCTGAGCCTCGCCGCCTGCGGCACCGTGACCAAAATGCAGCAGATCGGCGAGACGCCGCCGATGACCACGATCCAGGATCCGCAGCAGCAGCCGGGCTACCGGCCGGTCTCGCTGCCGATGCCGCAGCCGATCACGGGCGAGCGGCGACCGAGCTCGCTCTGGCAGTCAGGCAGCCGCGCCTTCTTCAAGGACCAGCGCGCCTCCAACGTGGGCGACATCTTGACGGTGCTCGTGACCTTCGACGAGAAGGCGCAGTTCGACAACAACACACAGCTGCAGCGCGCGGGCAGCACGAACATGACGATCCCGCAGCTCTATGGGCTGCAGAGCCAGATCGCCAAGATCCTGCCCAAGGCCGCGAACGTGGCGGACCTCGTCGACACCAGCGGCAAGAGCGCGCAGAACGCCACCACCGAGGTGAAGCGCGAGGAGCAGCTCAATTTGAGCGTCGCCACCGAGGTGACCCAGGTCCTGCCGAACGGCAACCTCGTGATCAACGGCCGCCAGGAGATCCGGGTCAACTACGAGGTGCGCGAGCTGCAGATCGCCGGCGTGATCCGCCCGCAGGACATCAGCTCCACCAACACGATCAGCTACAACAAGCTCGCGGAGGCTCGCATCTCCTACGGCGGCCGGGGCCAGCAGACCGACATGCAGCAGCCCCGCTACGGGCAGCAGCTCCTCGACATCGTCAATCCGTTCTGATCAGGGGAGCTCGCGGTGAGATTAATACCCTCTTCCCTTGAGGGAGAGGGTGGGGAGCTGATCGCCCCGAAAATCGCCGAGCGTCGCGGGCGTATCGTTGGCGGTGCGACTTGAGGCGGTCGAGTGTGCCCTCGTCCGCGCCCATGAGGCGCGAGTAGCCCGCTACGTCCGCAGCGAGTATCCGGTGAGATGGCGGCTGGCAGTCATTCCTCGGGCAAACCGGCCTTGCGCAAGGCCGCCGCGTATCGCGTCGCGTCACTAGCCCGTGAGAATGCGGCGTAGCCGTATGCGTCGCGCTTGATTGAGCTCTTGGGACTCAACCGCAGTACCTCGCAGATTTCGG
>DATEGF010000312.1:0-32402 GCA_035280245.1 Allostellaceae bacterium | reverse complement strand
CCCTCGCGGATCGCGAAGCGCAGGCCCTTCTCCATCGCGATGGGCGCGATCAGCTCCACCTCCATCGAGATGTTGTCGCCCGGCATCACCATCTCCGTGCCCTCAGGGAGCTTGATCGTGCCGGTGACATCGGTCGTCCGGAAGTAGAACTGCGGCCGGTAGTTCGAGAAGAACGGCGTGTGCCGCCCGCCCTCCTCCTTGGTCAAGACGTAGGCCTCGCACTTGAAGTTCGTGTGCGGCGTGATCGACCCCGGCGCCGCCAGGACCTGCCCGCGCTCCACCTCCTCGCGCTTGGTACCCCGGAGCAGCGCCCCGATGTTGTCGCCCGCCTCGCCCTGGTCCAGGAGCTTCCGGAACATCTCCACGCCCGTCACGACCGTCTTCATCGTGGGCTTCAGACCCACGATCTCGACCTCGTCGTTCACCTTCACGATCCCGCGCTCCACACGGCCCGTCACCACCGTGCCACGGCCCGAGATCGTGAACACGTCCTCGATCGGCATCAGGAACGGCTGGTCCTTGTCCCGCTTCGGCTGCGGGATGCTCTTATCCACCGCCTCCATCAGCTTCAGGATCGCGTCGTGACCCAGCTCCTTGTTCTTATCCTCCAGCGCCATCAGCGCCGAGCCCCGCACGATCGGGATCGTGTCCCCGGGGAACTGGTACTTCGAGAGCAGCTCCCTGACCTCCAGCTCCACCAGATCCAGGAGCTCGGGGTCGTCCACCATGTCCACCTTGTTGAGGAACACCACGATCGCCGGCACGCCCACCTGGCGCGCCAGCAGGATGTGCTCGCGCGTCTGCGGCATCGGGCCGTCGGCCGCCGAGACCACCAGGATCGCGCCATCCATCTGGGCGGCACCCGTGATCATGTTCTTCACGTAGTCCGCATGGCCCGGGCAGTCCACGTGCGCGTAGTGCCGGTTCGCCGTCTGGTACTCCACATGCGCCGTCGAGATCGTGATGCCCCGCGCCTTCTCCTCAGGCGCCTTGTCGATCTGGTCGTAGGCCGTGTAGGTCGCCCCACCCGTCTCCGCCAGCACCTTCGTGATCGCCGCCGTCAGCGACGTCTTCCCATGGTCCACGTGACCAATCGTCCCGATGTTGCAGTGCGGCTTCGTCCGCTCGAATTTCGCCTTCGCCATGGGTAAGTTTCCTGTCGCCCGTCGATGATGGTCCGTTGGTCTAGTGGGGATGCCCGAGGGCTGGAGCGGGTGACGGGAATCGAACCCGCGTAGCCAGCTTGGAAGGCTGGAGCTCTACCATTGAGCTACACCCGCCGATCACCTCGTCTTCTCGCGCCAACCCCGTTCAATGTCCACCGGCATTTGTCTCATTCCGCCGCGGCTGGTGGAGGGGGAAGGATTCGAACCTTCGAACTCCGTAGAGGGCAGATTTACAGTCTGCTGCCGTTGACCACTTGGCTACCCCTCCGTTGGGGCGCGTGCCCGCCCGGCGCAGCGGAGTGCGCGTCTTACGGTTTCACCCGTGGATTGTCAACAGCATCGGGCACTTCCGTGGCGGGCGGCGCGGCAATTCTAGCGTTGCCGGGCGACGCCCATTGACGGCTTATAGCGGCCATGGCCCGACGACATCGCCGCGAGCGGCATCCGGCACCACGCTCGCCCCAAAAAACATCGCCGCCGCCGCGCCGCGAGCCCGCGGCCCAGCCCCTGGCGCAACCCCGCCGGGAAAGCGGCGGCTGGATCTATGGTCGCCACGCGGTCCATGCCGCATTGAGCAATCCCACGCGGCGTCTGCACCGCCTCGTGGCGACCGCCGATCTCGCCGACGACGCCAAGGCCTGGCTCGCCGAGGCGAAGGCTCGGCCGCTCGGCGACGTCGAGGTCGAGACGATGGACCGCGGCGGGCTCGAGGTGCTGCTGCCCGAGGGTGCGGTGCATCAGGGCCTCGCGCTTCAAGCCGAGCCACTGCCGCCCACGTTTCTCGAAGACGTGCTGGCGGAGATTCCCCCCGCGCCCGACGGCGGCGCCGCCGTCGTCGTGGTGCTCGACCAGGTGAGTGATCCCCATAATGTCGGCGCGGTCCTGCGCTCAGCCGCGGCCTTCGGTGCCCGCGCCCTGGTGCTGCCCGAGCACGGCACGCCCTCCAGCACTGCCACACTGGCGAAGGCCGCGTCAGGCGCGCTCGAGCTGGTTCCGCTGGTGCGGGTCACCAATCTCGCCCGCGCGCTCGACAAGCTGAAAAAGGCCGGCTTCTGGTGCATCGGCCTCGAGGAGGGCGGCGAGAAGCTTCTGACGGAGCTGGATCTCTCCGGTCGCGTGGCTCTCGTGCTGGGCGCCGAGGGCGAGGGGCTCCGGCGCCTCACCCGCGAGCGCTGCGATTTCCTGGCGCGGCTCCCGACCCGCGATCCCCTCGCCTCCCTCAACGTCTCCAATGCCGCCGCCGTGGCGCTCTACGAGGTGGCACGGCGGCGCTCGTCATGAGCGCGGGCGCGCCCGCGAAAGGCCGCTCCGTCGCGGCGGCACTCCTGGTGACGCCCGACGGGCGCTACCTCATGCAGCACCGCGACGATGTCCCGCGCATTCTGCTGCCGGGTCACTGGGCGTGCTTCGGCGGCGCGATCGAGCCCGGCGAGAGCCCGGAGGCGGCCATGCGCCGCGAGCTCCTGGAGGAGATCGAGTTCCGGGCCCGCGAGGTCAGCGCCTTTACCGAGATGCAGGTGTTGTTCCCGCTCGACCCGCCGCGCTGGGACCACATGTATTTCTTCGCTGTGCCGATCCTCGCCGGCGACCTCGGCCGCATGGTGCTGCATGAAGGCCAGGGCAAGGCGCCCTTCACCCCCGAGGCGCTCGCCGCCGAGCGGCGCGTCGCGCCCTGGGACTTGGCGGCGGTCCTCATGCACGCGCGCCGACGCGCGCTCTTTCCGCGCTGATCGCTTCGGCTTGCCCGAAGACGCCTACCGCAGTATCTACCGGCGCGTGTCCGCGCGGCGTCAGTGCCGGCTTAGCTCAGCGGTAGAGCAGTGGTTTTGTAAACCAAAGGTCGGGGGTTCGATCCCCTCAGCCGGCACCATGTCCACGGGAAATCCACGGACCTCGCGTCGCGACACCAGTGTGATAGATTTTTCATCACGACGTTTGCGCCATCGCTTCCGCGCGGGACTGGAGCTCGAATGCCGATTCGATCCGATATTTCGACAGCGAGCGAAGAGCGCTGGCGCCGGCTGCTGATCGACGGGCATCGGAGGCTGCGGATTGCCCACCTGGTGTTCCGTCACCTGCCGAGCCCGCCGCGCTGCAAGGTCTGTCACAACCCGTTCGACGGCGTAGGGGGCCGGTTGATCCGCCTCCTCGGGTACGCGCGCTCGCGCAAGAACCCCTCGCTCTGCACGCGCTGCTGCGACAGGCTTCCGCCGGGCGGCGCCGAGGTCGACATCGCCGTGCTGTTCGCGGACGTCCGCGGCTCGACCGCTCTCGCCGAGCGCCTGGGCCCTAGCTCCTATGCGGTCTTGATGAACGGCTTCTACCACAATGCGACCGAGGTGCTCGTCCGGTACGATGCAATCATCGACAAGCTCGTGGGCGACGAGGTGATGGCCCTCTTCATCCCGGGCATCTGCGGTCCGCACTATCGCCGTCGCGCGGCCGAGGCCGCGTTCGCGCTGGTGCAAGCAGTGGGAGATGTTCCGATCGGAGCCGCTGTGCACTCCGGCATCGCCTATGTGGGAAATGTCGGCGGCGAGGGCGTTGTCGACTTCACCGCGCTGGGCGATACCGTCAACACGGCGGCACGGCTTGCCTCGGTCGCGGCCGCGGGCGAGGTGCTGCTGAGCGAAGCCGTCTTCGGCGCTATCGCCGCGCAGTGCGCCGACCTCGAATGCCGCACCCTGACACTGCGCGGCAAGGAGGCGCCCGTTCGGGTGCGCGTCGCTCGCCCTGGACAGACAGTGTCGGCATTGGAGTCGTGAAGGCGCGCCGCTCAGCCCAGCAGCTTCGACATCATGTATTGGTCGACGTCGCGGCCATTAACTCGCGCGCTCTGGCGGAGCGTGCCCTCGATGGTGAAGCCGGATTTCCGATAAAGGCCGATCGCGGGCTCGTTGGTGCAGACCACCGGGAGCTGCAGGCGGTGGATGCCGGCGATCCGCGCCCAATCCTCGACCCCGGCCATCAGAGCGCGGCCGATGCCGCGGGCCCGGTAGGCCTCGAGGATGCCGATCCCGATCTCGACGGTGGCGCGTTTGGCCGGATGGACGCCGCCGGTCGCGGTGGCGAGCCCCACGAGCCGGTCACCCAAGGCAGCCACGAACACCCCGTTGTTGCCGCTGGCGGCCGTCGCATGGACGAACTGCCGCAGGTCGTCGGCGCCGTTCACGGGGTCGATCGGCACGACGAACAACAGGGTCGCCTCGACCGCGAGCTGGTTGATCAACCCGACTAGGCCGGGGGCGTCGCGCTCGGTCGCACAGCGCACGGCAAGGCTCGCACGGGCGGCGGACGGGGCGAGTGGCTCGGCGAGGGCAACGGCCATGACGGCTCCGGGAAGGGCCGTTAGCATCGCCCCGGCGTGGTTAAGAATCGCTTTAGTGCTTCCTGGCAGGATTCGAGCCGCCGCCCTCGGCCCGGAGATCCCCTATGCGCCCTCAGCCCTCAGCGCTTGTTCTCTTCCGTCAGCACCTGCTGGCGTTGCTCGGACGTGAGCTGCCGCTCGAAAACCGCGATCTGATTGTCGCGGGCGTGCGAGACATTGAGCCCCGCGGCCTGGCGATAAAGCCAGTATGCGGCGATGGGATCGCGGCCTCCACCGATGCCGTTGAGCTTGCACCAGGCCAGCACCTCGACGGCGCGGGGATCGTCCGCTTTGGCGAGGCGCGTCAGCATGTCGATATCGCCCTGGCCCGCGGATCCGTCGCGGACATGGGCGAGCACCTGCTTGAAGCTCGGCTCGTTGGGCTTGGGCGCAGCAGACGGGGGCGTGGCCGGAGCCGGCCGGTCCCGCAGCTCCTTCTCGCAGGCGGGATCCGGCGTCTTGAGGCAGCGGTAAGCGCCGTCGAGATCGTAGAATTGCGCACGAGCCGGCGAGCCCAGCGCGGCTACGCCAATGATCACCAGCACCGCCATCGCCCGCGTCATGGGCGCCATGATACCAGACCGCTCCTCCACGCGCGGTTCGGATTGGCGCTTGGCGGCGCCCTCCTGTTGAGCGCCTGCGGCCAAGTCCCCAGCGACTGGGTGCCGTCCGCGGGCTTCCTCGGCCGGCAGGTCAACCCGCGGCCCCCCGAAACTCAGGCCACCACGTCGGGCGGCCTGCACGGCGACCTTATCGGCGGGTCCAATCAATCGCCGGTGCCCCAGGAGCTCGCCGATTCCGTTGTTGGGAGCGAACTCCGCCGTTGGCTCTCGCCGGCTGATCGCATGGCGCTTGCGGAAGCGAGCCAGCAGGCGGCCGTCGCCGAGCGCAACACCAAGGTGGCTTGGGGTCCGCAGCCAGCGCCGCCCTCGGACGCCGATCAGAAACCGCCCGCCAGGGCCGCGGCTCCGACGCCCGCGCCTGCAGCTGCTCCTCCGGGTGTGGGCGGTTGGGCCGCGCCGATCTCCGATCCCTATCGCTCGAGCCATGGCGCGCTCTGCCGCGACGTCCGTCAGGCGCTCGCGCGCGCGGACGACATCGTGGTGCAATCCGTGAGCTTGTGCCGCGAGGAGACCGGATTAGGCGGCGCCGTCTGGGTCGCCGCCCATTGGCCCTGAAACCCTAAGCTATGCGGGACTTCCAGGGTTGGCGTGGCGGCTGGAAATCCGCCGAGAAACTAGTCCAGCGCCGCCTCGACGGCCCCCTCGAGCTGCGCCTCCCTTGACGGGTGCCGGTGCGGGTTGCGCAGCAGGAACAGCAGCGGCACCACCGACAGCGTCACCATCATCATGAATTTGAAGTCGCCGATGTAGGCGATCATCGAGGCTTGGCGGTTGATCTCGTCGTCGAGCATCGCTTGGCCCAGGAGCGTGTGTATGCTCCAGAGACTGTCGTGCGGCAGGATCTTGAGCATGGCGTTATAGGGATTCACGTGCTCGGCGATTTCCTGGTGGTTGATCTGGATGCTGCGCGCCAGCAACGTCTCCACCACGGAGATCCCAACGCTCGCGCCGATGTTGCGCATCAGGCTGAAGAGACCCGCCGCCTCCGTGCGCAGCTGCGGCGGCAGCGTCGCGAAGGTGAGCGTGCTCAGCGGCGGGAAGACGAAGCCGATGCCGAGCCCCTGCACGATCCCCGTGCGGATCACCATCCACTCATCCATGCCGAGCGAGAAACCCGTCATCTGATAGAGCGAGAGCGCGGTCAGCATGAGGCCGGCGAGGACCGGCAAGCGCGGATCCATGCGCGTGAGCAGGCGTCCCACGACCATCATCGAGAGCATGGTGCCGATGCCGCGCGGCGCCAGGATCAGGCCCGTGGTCACCACGGGATAGTCGAGCAGGTCCTGCATCAGCGGTGGCAGAAGCGCCAGGTTGGCGAACAGCACGACGCCGATCACGGCGATGCAGAGAATGCCGGATACGAAATTCCGGTCTCGCAACAGGCGCGGATCGATGAACGGATGCTCCGACGTTGCGGAGTGCACGATGAAGATGTAGAGGCCGAGCGCCGACATCGCCGTCGCGATCACGATCTCACTGGACGCGAACCAGTCCTTGTGCTCGCCGCGGTCGAGCACCAGCTGGCAAGCGCCGATCGCCAGGCTCAGCATGGCAAAGCCGAAGAAGTCGAACGGCCGCGTGTTCTCTACGCGGTGCTCATCGACGAAGGCGAGGATGCCGAAGTAGGCGAGGATGCCGACCGGCAGGTTGATGTAGAACACCCAGCGCCAGCTGTAGCTCTCGGTGAGCCAGCCGCCGAGCACCGGACCGAAGATTGGACCGATCATCACGCCGACGCCCCAGAGCGCCATCGCGTAGCCGTGGCGCTCGCGCGGATAGACGTCGAGCAGCACCGCTTGCGAGAGCGGCACCAGCGCGGCACCGAACAGACCCTGGAACAGCCGGAATACCACGATCTGGGGCAAGGTCTGAGCGGCGCCACATAGCAGCGACGCGACCGTGAATCCCACGACCGAGAGCAGGAACAGCCGCTTGCGCCCGAAGCGTCCCGCGAGCCACCCGGTCATCGGCGTCATGATGGCGGCCGCGATGATGTAGGAGGTCAGCACCCACGCGATCTGGTCCTGCGTGGTGGAGAGGCCGCCCTGCATGTGCGGCAGCGCCACGTTCGCGATCGTGGTGTCGATCACCTGCATCACCGTCGCCAGCATGACGGAGATCGTGATCATGGCGCGGTTGCCGCCGGCCACGGCGGCGCTCATTGCGTGTCGCTGGTCTGCGGATCGGGTACCCGGCCGAGCGCCTTGGCGACCGGCTCAGGCAGCGGGTTCTGGTGGTGCGTGTCGATCTCGACCGAGACGCTCATGCCCGTGCGGAGCCCGTTGGTCGCCTCGCCCGGCGCCAGCACCAGGCGGACCGGCACGCGCTGCACGACCTTGACCCAGTTTCCGGTCGCGTTCTGCGGCGGCAGGATCGAGAACTCCGAGCCGGTACCGGGGCTGAGGCTGCTCACCACAGCGCGCCACTGACGGTCGGGATAGCTGTCGACCAGGATCGTCGCCTGCTGGCCGGCCTTGAGGTGCGTGAGGTCGGTCTCCTTCACGTTCGCCTCGATATAGAGCCGGTGCATCTCGACCAGCGGAAACGCCGCTTGCCCCGCCTGCATGTACTGGCCGGGCCGCAGGTCGACCTTGGCGGTGGTGCCGTCCTCCGGCGCCACGATCCGCGTGTGAGAGAGATCGAGCGCCGCCTGGTCGCGCTGCGCCCTGGCCTGGCGCACCATCGGGTGGTCGTCCACCTTGATGTCGGGATCGCCGCCGAGGTTCGCGAGGGTCTGCGCCAGGTCCTGCTCGACCGCGCTCAGCTGGGCGTGAGCGCCGTCATAGTTGTGGCGGGCCGTGTCGTATTGCGAGACGGAGACGAAGCTGTTGCTCACCAGCTTCTGTTGCCGGTCGAGCTCGCGCTTGTAGAAGTCGAGGGAGTCCCGGGCCTGCTGGAGCTGCGCTTGCTTCTGGCGATATGTCGCCTTCATCGCCTCGATGTTGTTGCGCGCGTTGACCAGCTGCGCCTCGGCGCGCGCCAGCGCGATCTTGTAGGGCTCGTCGTCGATCCGGAACAGCAGCGCGCCCTTGGCGACGCTCTGATGGTCGTTAACGTCGACCTCGATGACGCGGCCGGGGACATCGCTGCTGATCTGCACCTTGTCCGCCTCCACATAGGCGTCGTCGGTGGAGACGTAGCGGCCGCCGGTCACGTAGTAGTAGGCCGCGCCCGCCAGCAGCACGAGCGGCCCCAAGCCCAGCAGCACGAGACGCACACCGCGGCGCTCGAGGAGCCCCTTGGATCGGCCGGACCTAGCCATGGCGGGCTCTCCGGCGAGGCTCGGGCTCCGGAAAGAACGCAAGCGGCGCGTGGGCGCCGCCGCGCTCCGAGAGGTTCGCGCGAATCTTGAGGAGCGAGTCGACGAGCGTCCGGCGATCGGCATCGCCCAAGCCGGCGAGCGCCTCCTCGCGCTTCCGCTCGCCCAGCGCCCACATGCGCTCCAGCACGGGTGCCACTTTCGCGGTGGTGTAGAGCCGGCGCGCCCGCCGGTCGCTCGCGTCGGCGCGCCGCTCGACCCAGCCGTCGGCTTCCAGCCGATCGACCAGGCGGCCGAGCGTCACGCCCTTGATCTCCAGGATGTCCGCCAGCCCGCTCTGATTGATACCCTCGTGGCGATGCAGGTGCGCCAGCACCTGCCATTGCGCGCGGCTCAGCCCGAGCGCCGCCGCGCCCTGATCGAAGCGCTTCCGAAGGAGCCTCGCGATGTCGTGCAGCAGAAAGCCGAAACCGTGTTCCGGGCGAGGGGTCATGGCTCCAATATGATGAGCAGGCTTTTAATTAGCAAGCTCAGCTTTGTCGGATCTAAATCATTGAAAAACAATGAATAGCTCTAGGCACAGTCGACCCACCACAGGCAAGCGGCACCCGAGAATCGGGCATTGCGGCGGATGGCAGGCGACACGGGCGGCGCTCTTAAACAAGCGCTGTTGCTCTAGTCCCTCGCCCCGCTGCGCCAGAATTGCGGCCGGACGAAGCCCCCGTAGCCCCAGGCGCCGCGCTTCTCGCTCTTTGCCTCCTCCTCGATCGCGACGTAGCGGGTGCGCCGCCCATAGGCGAAGGCGAGGCCCTCGGATACCAGGACGGCGGCCACGTCCTTGCCGCCGACGAAGCAGACCGCGAATTCACGCGCATGCCGGTCGACGAACTCCTCGTCGACCTGACAGCCGAAGCCCGGCATCGCCACCAATTGACGGAGCCGGCTCGTGGCGATCGCGCCGCAATAGAGAAGGCCGCCGCTGGCGTCGCGGCAAGTCTGCAGCCGCTCGAAGGCGTCGACGCCGAGAAGGCGAAGCCGCTGCGCCGGACAGGGCAGCCGGAAATGCGCCAGCAGACACGTCGCCCGCACGACCTCCAGCGTATCGCCGTCGTAGACCTTGTAGCGGTCTGCGCGCACCGGCGCCGGCAGCGCGAGCATGACCAGAGCCGCGAGCACGAGCACTGCAGCCGCACCGAGCGACACCCGCCGCATCATGTGTTTGGCCGGCCGCAGGATCATGATGGCAAACGATACGTCCAGGCTCCGCCACGATCCAGGGTCAACCTGGAAAGAGCGCGTCGGTACGACCGAGGATCCAATAGATGAGGAGCCCCATCCACTCCTTGGCCGCGGCATTCACCCGCGCGAGCTCACTGGAGAGCGAGAGCTCAGACACGAGCGAGAAGGTCCCCGTCGTGCGGAAATCCACGGGATAGGGCCGCACCGTCCATCCGGCCGCGCGGAAGCAGCCGACGGCGCGCGGCATGTGCGACGCCGAAGTGACCAGCAGCCACGTGTCGCCGGGCTGCGGCTGCGCGACGGCACGGCTGAACACGGCATTCTCGTGAGTCGTGCGCGAATTCGGCTCCAGCGTGATGCGGGAGGGATCGATGCCCTCCGCGACGAAGAAGGCCTTCATAATTCCGGCTTCCGAGTCGGCTTCCGCGACGATGTGATTGTCTCCGCCGGTCAGCAGGATTCGCGCGGCAGGGTATCGGCGGGCAATCGCCACCGCGTCAGTCAGGCGCGCGCCCGCGGCGTTGAACGCCACCCGCTTACGCGCGGTGCTCACGACCCCATCGATGGCGCCACCGAGGACCACGATCCCATCGACCCGCTCGATTGGGTCGGCGGGGACCACGAAACGATTCTCCAAGGGAAGCAGCAGCCAGTCCCCGACCGGCAGCAGCGTGACGGCGAGCAGGCCCACCATCGCGATGGCGACCAGCGCGTGGCCACGCCGGCGCCGCGTGAGGGCGAGCCGCAGCACGCCGAGAACCAGCAGCAGCAGCAGGAAATTTCCAGGTGCGGCAACGATCCAGAAGAGCTGACTCACAAGCACCGTCATGTCAGGCGCCCTCGCGTGCGAGCGTGGTCATCACGTCGCCGTAGACGGCGCCCATCGCCGCGGTCACCGCCTCGGCCGACAAACTCCCCTCGGCGATGCGGCGGCCCGCCTCGGCGAAGCGCTGGCGGCGCCCGGGATCGTTCGCAAGCGCGGTCAAGGCCGCGGCAAGCGCCGCAGGGTCGTTCGGCGGCACCAGCAACGCATTGACGCCGGCTTGGGCGATGACGCGGTTGCCCGGCACCGCGGTCGCGACGATCGGCCGTCCGACCGCGGCCGCCTCGACAAGGCTCATCGGCAAGCCCTCGCCGCCCAGCGAGGTGAGCGCGGCGATGTGAGCTTGAGCGTAGACTGTCCGCACGTCCTCTTGCCGGCCAAGCCAGCTCACGCCAGGCAAGGTCTGCCACCCCAGGAGCGTCGCCTCGTCGATCGATGTAGGATTCTCGGGATCGGGCGCGCCCGCCAGGACGAGGCGAAGGTCCATGGCGCCGCGGCGCGCGCGTTGCTGCGCCTCGACCAGCGTGGCGATGCCCTTGATAGCGATCATCCGGCCGACATACGCGCAAACAACCGGCGGCGCGGGCGGCATCGCGATCGGCTTGAAATGCTCGAGGTCGACGCCCGATCCCGCGATCACAACAACGCGACCGGACGCCCCTGGTCGTAGCGTCACGATGTTGCGGCGGTCGTCGTCGTTCTCGACGACGACCCAGCGATTGCCGCGCAGGAGCAGGACACGCCACACAGCCCGGGCGGCCATGCGGACCAGTCGTGCGGTGAGACTTTGCCAGCCGCCGAGATAACCGGTGCCGGTGACGACGCTGACCACCGCCGGCACGCGCGCCAGTGCCGCGGCGATCCCGCCGAGCAGCACTGTCTTCAGCGATACATGCTGCACGATCAGGGGGCGCTCGCGCCGATAGAGCCGATAGAGCGTGATGATCGCCTTGAGGCTCGCCCACGGACCGAGATCGCCGCGCCGCCAGCTGAGCGGCAGCAGCCGGATCCCGAGCGCGCGGATACGATCTCCGTGCGCCATGACGCGCGTCGCGAGCGCCACGTCGAATCCCGCCCAGAGCGCGGCCTGCGCCATCGGGCGGCGGTGCGACCAGAAGAACCAATCGTCGGTCACGACAAAAATGAGCTTGGGCTTGGGCTCGGCCATCGCACCCCCGGAATGCGCCGCGCCCTATACACCAATTCCTTTGCGGGGGCCTAGTCGCCGCTCTGCCGAGCAGTTGCACCGGCCCGGAGTTAACCGCTAGAAACACGCGCCGCTTCGAGCGTCCGTGGAGCGGCGCGCGGGTGGATCGAGGCTCGGGAGCTTATGGGCATAAGGCAGAGAATCCGGCTCGCCGCGGGCAATGGTCTGCGCTTTGCGGCGGTCCGCGTTCTCGCAGGGATCATCGATCCCAAGTCGCGGCTGCGCCGGAACAATCTCGACTGGTACGAGAACGAGGCCTTCAACGAGTATCTCCGGCTCTTCGGCGAGGCGCGCGGCATCGACAGCGGTCGCCGCTGGATGGTGTACCAGCTCCTGCGCGCGACGAAGGACGTGCCAGGCGACACCGCGGAATGCGGCGTCTTCCACGGCGCCATGTCCTACATGATCTGCGCCTTCACGGAGCAGGCGGGACTTGCCCGCACGCACCACGCCTTCGATTCCTTCGAGGGCCTATCCGAGCCGGGCGCGCTCGACGGCCGGCATTGGCGCAAGCACGATCTCAATGTCGATCTTGCCTCGGTCCAGCGGCGCCTCGCGCGCTTCAGCCGGGTGCGCTACCACAAGGGCTGGATCCCCGACCGCTTTCCCGACGTGGAGACGGTCTCCTTCTCCTTCGTGCACCTCGACGTCGACCTCTACGAGCCTACGCGCGACAGCATCGCGTTCTTCTACCCGCGGCTCTCCCCGGGAGGGATCCTCGTGTGCGACGACTACGGCTTCGCGGTCTGTCCGGGAGCCACCAAATCCATCGACGATTACCTCAGCGACAAGCCGGAGAAGATGGTCTCGCTCAGCGACGGCGGCGGCTTCTTCGTCAGGGGATGGCCGGTCGCGGAGAATTATGCGCTGACGCCGCGAGCGGAGAAAACTTCCGGCAAATGACTCGTCACCGCGAGAGATGGCCGACCCGGCGTCCCACCCGCAGGATCGGCCTCTCCACGAAGAGGTAAGTCAGAGCGCCACCCGCGAGACCAGTCACCACCATGGTCACCAGGAGGAAGGCTTCCGAGCCAGCTGACGCGATCCCCATGATCCTCACGACCGCGAAATACCAGGCTCGCTGAGCGAACGGGTGCGCGAGATAAAGTGAATAGGAGGCGTCACCGAGGAAGAGGCCAAGCGGGCTCGGCCGACGACGCGCGTACGGCTCGAGAATGAGCGCGCCCGCAACCGTCGCGATCGCGGGAGGGGCGTGAGCCACGATAAGGCTCGGGAGAGCCTCGCGCGTGTACGCGACGACGACCCAACAGAGCGCCCCGCCGATCAGGCCCCAGCCGACCGATTTGCTGACGGTCTGGAGACGCATCGCGAGACGCGCCAGCACCGCGCCCGCGGCAAACTCGAGAAGCAGCGGGTTCGTATAAATCTGCGCTGCGGCTTCGCTCGGCCGAGCGGCCAAGCCCAGCGCGACCAGAAGGCCGAGCGCGCCCACGAGCGTCAGCAGCCGCCACCGCTGAGACGGAATGAGCAGGCAGAGACCGAACACGAGATAGAAGAACATCTCGTAATTCAGGGTCCAGCCGAGCATGTAGACGGGCAGGATCAGGCCCGTCGCAGGATGCGCGGCGGGAATGAACAGATAGGATTTCAGGAGGTGAACCGGGTCGAGGGCCCCGCTGAACAGGGCCGTTGGCGCGACCAACGCGACTGCGATGTAAAGCGAGGTGAATATCCAGTAGAGCGGCACGATCCGGACGATGCGTGCAATCCAGAACCGGCGGGGCCCGCGCGAGCCGTCGGCGGTGGTCGACCACATGATGTAGCCGGAGATCACAAAGAACAGATCGACCCCATAGGAGCCGTAGGGCCTGGGATAGAACTCGACCAGCGACGGCACGCTGAAGGCGTGATGCAGGACGACCAGGCTCGCGGCGATGGCTCGCAGGTACTGGATCGAGACAACGCGGGAGCCGGCAGTGCTCGATGTTCCGTAACCGGCGGCGCGCGCGTCACTCGCAGGCGCTAGGCCATCGCCGCCAGCTGGCATCGCTTGCTCTTGCAATGCATCCCCCATGCCGAGTGCTTAACGCCAAGGGCAAGGACGGGCAAGGAATCTCCCCGCTGCTTGACGCCGGAATGTCTGCCGGGCACGGTCGGCCTCGCCCATGTCCGTCAATCAGCCGTCCAATCCGTCGCGCGCCGCGCGCGAGCATTATGTCGGCGAGGCCGGGCGGTCCTATCACGAGCGTCGGTTCGCGATCCCCGATGCGGCCTATGATTGGGTGGCGCGCTCGCGGTCACGGAAGATCGCGCCGCAGGTGAGCGCGGCCAACATGGTCGTCGAGTTCGGCGTCGGCCATGGGTGGAACCTGGCCGCGCTCGAGTGCCACGCGCGCATCGGTTTCGACGTGGGGGCGCATGTCGCGCCGATCGTACGAGACCATGGCATCGCCTTCGTCGAGCGCGCGGAAGAGCTCCGAAGCGGATCGGCGGACGTGCTGATCTGCCACCACGTGCTCGAGCACGTGCCAGAGCCAGCCGAGACGCTTGCGGAGCTGCGGCGGATTCTTTCGCCCGCCGGCCGCCTGCTTCTCTTCGTCCCCTACGAGACCGAACGCCGGTTTCGGCGCTACACCACCGACGAGCCCGATCATCACCTCTTCAGCTGGACCCCCCAGAGTCTCGGCAATCTCGTGCACGATTGCGGATTCGCCGTCACGTCGGCTGGCCTTGGTGAATTCGGCTACGACCGCATCGCCGCCGTCTGGGCCTACCGGCTCCGTTTGGGCGAGCTCGGATTTCGACTGCTTCGCCGTCTCGCCCTCACGGCGCGGCCGGCGCGCGAGGTCCGGGTGGTCGCGACCAAGCGAGAGCCCTAGGTCGGCGCGGTCTTCTCGCGCGAAGCGCCGTCGGTGCCGCCGCTAACCGCAGCACACAGTGTCGCGGTCAGCCATAGCACCGACTGCCACCAAGCCTGCCACACGCCGTAGCTCAGCAGCGCGATCGCGAGCGCAGACCCCGCCCATGCGAGCTCCGTTGCACGCTGAAACGGCAAGCTCGATTGCCGTCGCGCGACCTTCGCCAGCGAAAGCACAACGATCCCGAGACACAGGAGAACGCCGGGCAGGCCGAGCTCGATCTCCCACTGCAGCACGGCGTTGTGTGGGTGGAGCGACAACTGCTCGGCAACTCGCGGCATATCGGCGCCCGGGACCGTATCCGCCAGACTCTCGTGCGCGCCGGGCAATTCGCGCGACGCATCCATGCCCCAGCCCAAGAGCGGGCGCTCGGCAAAGCGGTTAGCGGCAAAGCGCCAGATGAGGAGGCGGTGGATCGCCGAGGGCTTGAGCCATGGGGCGTTCTGGTGGATCGCCACCACCTCGCTCGGCGGCGGCATGGCGATCGGCAGCGCCACGCTGAACGCCATCAGGCCGACAGCGAGAGCCGCCGCCACGAGCTTGGGCCACCGATAGGCGGCACCCAGGAGCACGCCGCCCCCGACCAGCGCGAGTTTTGCCGCCGTGCTGACCAACGCGAGCACACTGACGGCGGCGGCCACCGCCAGAACCGCGGCGAGCCATTTCCGCGAACCGGACGCGATCAGCGCCGGCCAAAGCGCCAGCACGAGCACGGTCGCGCCGCGATCGAAGCGTATGAGCGGCGCATCGGGGGGCGCCCGGCTCAATATCGGCTGAAACAGGTCGAGAGCGAAGAAGCGGACGATGATCAGGAACCCGATCGCGAGCGCTAGCCCGAGCACGAGCGCGCTGCCGAGCTGACGACGCTCCCACGGTGCGAGCGCGCTCGCGATGCTGAGGCAGATCAACCCGGCTGCGCTGATCGCCAGCAGGCGCAAACCCTCCAGGAAGCTGTGGACCGGCAGGATCGACCAGGCGGCGCTCAGCGTCGCCCAAGCACTCAGTGCGGCCAGCAGAGCCGCGAACCCAGTGAAATCCCGGAGCACCGCAGCGGCGCGTCTCCAGTTGATGGCGAGGAGCACTACCGCCGCCACCGCCAGGAGCGGCGCCAATCCCAGGGGCGCGACGACGCCAAGCCCTGGAAGCACGATCGCCACTGCGCCAAGGACAGCACTCGTCGGCGACCACCTCGACACGCCGCCCGCCGACACTGTCGTCATGGAGTCGAGGTCTCGGCGGCCATCAGGCCACTCTCGGTGAACTGCAGTGCCGCCAAGCGAGCGTAGAGACCGTTCTCGCGGATCAGGGCCTGGTGCGTGCCTTCTGCGATCGCGCGGCCCTCGCTTAGCACGAGGATACGCCGCGCCTTGAGCACCGTCGCCAGGCGGTGCGCAATCACGATCGTGGTGCGGCCACTCGAAAGCCGCTCGAGCGCCAGCTGCACGGCGCGCTCGGACTCGGCATCGAGCGCCGACGTCGCCTCGTCCAGCAGCAGGATCGCGGGATTGCGCAGCACCGCGCGGGCGATCGCGATCCGTTGTCGCTGCCCGCCCGAGAGCCGCACGCCCTTCTCGCCGAGGAAGGTGTCGAAGCCGTCGGGCAAGCGGTCGAGGAACTCCGTCGCAGCGGCGGCTTCGGCGGCGGCGCGCACCTCGTCGTCGCCCGCCTCGGGCCGGCCGTACCGGATGTTGTCCCAGGCCGATGCGCCGAAGATCACCGGGTCCTGCGCCACCAGGCCGATGCGCCGGCGCAGCTCGCCGAGCTCCGCGGCCCGGACGTCGACGCCGTCGATGCGCACGCTCCCCTGAGCAGGATCGTAGAACCGGAGCAGAAGCTGGAACACCGTGGTCTTGCCGGCTCCCGACGGACCCACCAACGCCACCGTCTCGCCGGGCTCGACGCGAAGCGAGAAATCGGCCAGCGCCGATTGATCCGGCCTTGCGGGATAACGGAAGGTCACCCCATCGAACGCGACGCGACCCTGCGGTGGCTTCGGCATCGGCGTGGGCTTGGCGGGCGAGGCGATCGCCGGCACGATGGCAAGCATCTCGATCAGCCGCTCGCCGGCGCCCGCAGCGCGCTGGAACTCACCGTAGATTTCAGAGGTGGTCGCCAGCAACATCGCGACCAGCAGCGCGTAGAACACGAAGGCTGAGAGATCGCCCGCGGTGAGCCGGCCCTCGATTACGTCGTAGCCGCCAATCCACAGCACGATGCCGACCGCGCCAAAGGCGAGCACGATGATGAGCGCGGTAAGGAACGCGCGCATGCGGATGCGCGCCATTGAGACGTCGAAGGCGTCCTGCGCACGCTCGCGGAAGCGCGCGCGGTCCAAGGGCTCGTGCGTGAAGGCCTGAACGGTGCGGATCGCGCTGACCACTTCTTCGGCATAGGAGCCGATATCCGCAATCTTGTCCTGCGTCCGCCGCGAGAGTCGGCGCACGCGCTGGCCGCAAATCAAGCTCGGCAGCACCACGAGCGGGACCACGACGACGATGAGGGCCGTCAGCTTCGGGCTGGTCACGACCATCATGATGCATCCGCCGATGAGCGTGAGGACGTTGCGGAGCGCTTGCGAGAAGGTGCCACCGATCACGGTCTGAAGGAGCGCGGTGTCGGTGGTGATCCGGGACAGCACCTCGCCGGTCTTGGTGGTCTCGAAATAGGCCGGGCTGAGCGCAATGATCCGGTCGAACACGGAGCGGCGCAGGTCCGCCACCGCCCGCTCGCCGACCCACGATACAAGATAGAACCGACCATAGGTCGAGACAGCCAGCAGCACGACCATCCCGAGGATTGCGATGACGGCGTGGTCGAGGAGCGCGGTGTCACCGCTGCGCAAGCCCTGGTCCACCAGGCGCCGGAGGCCCTGGCCGAGCACCAGCACCATGGCGGCCGAAACTACCAACGAGGCTGTCGCGCCCAGCATGCCGAGCCAGTACGGTCGCAAGATCTTGAGCAGCGGCAGCAGGGGCGCGAGCCGTTGCAGCGAGAAACGTCGGAGCGGCCCTGAAGCCGAATCGGCGGGCCTTGACTGGCCGCGGTCGCCGTCGGTGGATCGATCGGATGTCGTCATGTCGAGGAAAATGACGTTGAATGCAGCATTATGCGGCGCCGCGCCGCGCGGAACAAGGCGCCGCGCCGAGGCGCGAATTCGGGTTGCCCCTCCGGAGGGCCTTGCGTAAGGTCCGGGCGATCCATGGCCGCCCCTCAGAAGCGCCTGAGTCTCGTCAGTAGCGCGCGTGCGCTCGGCACCCTCGCGCACGACGTCGTCATGGCGGCGCTGGCGCTCCTCGTCTCCATGTATCTTCGCTACGGCGACGAGGTCGTCGTGGTGCCGTCGAGCCTGATCGCCGGCTACGTGATCGGCTTCGCGGCAATCGCCGCTGCTGTTTTCCTCGGTACCGGGCTCTATCGCGGCATCTGGCGCTATGCCTCGCTGCCGGACGTGATCGCGCTCCTGCGTGCGACCACGCTCACCATCTTCATCGCGGCGATGGTGTTCTTCTTCGTGACCCGCCTCGAGCTGATGCCGCGCTCGACGCTGGTAATCTGCTGGTTCGTGATGCTGGCGCTTTTAGGGGGCCCACGTTTCGCCTATCGCGCGATAAAGGACCGCGGCCTCTCGAACATCCTTTCGCGCCGCGACGGCTCGGCGGTGCCGGTGCTGCTCATCGGCGTCACCGACAGCACCCATGCATTCATCCGCGAGATGGCCCGCGAGCGCTCCGCGCCCTACGAGGTCGTGGGCCTGATCGCGGCGAGCGCTCGCCGGGTCGGTCGCGACGTCGCGGGCGTACCGGTTCTAGGCACGCTCGCGGAGCTGCCGCAGGTGATCGAGCGGCTCGACCGGCGCGAGCGACGGCCGCGTCGCCTCATCATCGCCTCCGACGGCGTCGACGGAGCCGCGGTGCGGCAGCTCCTCGATATCGCCGATCGGCTGGCGATACCGCTCGCGCGCCTGCCGCGCCTCACCGATTTCAAGGACGCCCCGAAGGACGGCGTTGCCCGCATCGAGAGCGTCGCGATCGAGGACTTGCTGGGCCGACCGCAGGCGGTGCTCGACCGCGAGAGCATGCGGCGGCTCATCGCGGGTCGGCGCGTGCTGGTGACCGGAGCCGGTGGCACGATCGGCGCCGAGCTCGTCCGGCAGGTCGCGGCCTTAGGTCCGCGCAACCTCACGCTCTTCGACAGCAGCGAGTATCAGCTCTACAGCATCGACCGCGAGATCCTGGAGAATTTCCCGGACCTGCCGCGCGAGGCGGTGATCGGCGACGTCCGCGATAACCGACGGGTCGACGAGGCGATCGCCGCGGCCCGGCCGGAGCTTGTATTCCATGCCGCCGCCCTGAAGCACGTGCCGATCGTCGAGGCGCATCCGACCGAGGGTGCGCTCACCAACGTGATCGGCACGCGCAACGTCGCCGAAGCCTGCCACGCCCACGGCGTCGCCACCATGGTGCTGATCTCCACCGACAAGGCGGTCAACCCCACGAATGTCATGGGCGCCACCAAGCGCATCGCCGAGATGATCTGCCAGACCCGCGATCTCGCCGAGGCGCCGCGGGGAGACGGCACGCGCTACGTGACGGTCCGGTTCGGCAACGTGCTGGGCTCGACGGGCTCGGTGGTGCCGCTCTTCCAGCGCCAGCTCGCGCATGGCGGACCGCTCACCGTGACGGATCCCGAGATCACGCGCTTCTTCATGACGGTACGCGAGGCCGTGGAACTGGTGCTCCAGGCCGCCGCACTCGCCCAGGAGGACGCGGCGCGCGGCCGCATCTTCGTCCTCGACATGGGCGAGCCCGTGAAGATCGTGGACCTCGCGCGCCAGATGATCCGCCTCGCGGGCTTGAAGCCCGAGGAGGACGTGCGCATCGAGTTCATCGGCCTGCGCCCCGGCGAGAAGCTTCACGAGGAGCTGTTCTACGCCGAAGAGGCGCTCTCCCCCACGCGCATCCCCAGCATCCGCCTCGCCGCTCCGCGCAGCCTCGACGCCCCAGCGCTCGCACCGCTACTCGACGCTCTCGCGCAGGCGGCGCGCGAGCGGCGCGAAGCGCACCTGCTCGAGATATTGGCGCGCCTGGTGCCGGAGTTCAGGAAAGATCCGGGCTCGGCTCGACCCCCCTCCCCACCGTCCCCCTCAAGGGGTGAGGGGGAAATACTGGTCGGCGCCGCTGTGTTCTCGCCCTCCCCCCTTGAGGGGCAGGGTTAGGGAGGGGGGCGCCTGCCCGCGGACCCGCGATGAGCAGCCAGATCGAGCAGCGTCTCACCGAGCTCGGCATCGCCTTGCCGCGGCCACCGAAAGCGATCGGGAATTTCCTCTACGGCATCGAGCACGGCGGTTTGCTCTACCTTTCCGGCACCTACGGCACGGCAGTGGATGCGAGCGGCAACGACTATCTGCCGATCGTCGGCAAGCTCGGCGCCGACCTCAAGATCGAGGATGGCTACAAGTCGGCGCGGCTCATGGCGATCAACCACCTCGCCATGGCCAAGGCGGTCATCGGCGACCTCGACCGCATCGAGCGCGTGATCCGCTTGCTGGGCTTCGTCAATTCCGCCGACGGCTTCCGCGACGCGCCCAGCGTCTTGAACGGCGCCTCCGATCTCCTGATCCAGGTGTTCGGCGAGGATCGCGGCCGCCACGCCCGCTCGGCGCTCTATCAGCACGAGCTCGCCCGCAACGCCCCGGTCGCCGGCGAGCTCACGCTCGCGCTCGAGCGCTGAGGGCGCTCACAGGCTCCAGTACGTCATTCCCTCGGGAACGGCGCGCGGGTCGAGCACGGATTTGACATCCACCACCACGCCGCCAGGGACCAGAGCCTCCAGATAGCGCGCGAGCGGGCGGTCGAGGAAGCTGCGGTGCGGAACCGCGATGACAAGCGCATCGAGGTCCATGAGTGCACCCTCGGCCGCGAGCTCGATGCCGTATTCACGCCGCGCCTCGGCGGCATCGATGAGCGGATCGTGCACCAGCGCTTCGATGCCGAACCCCTTGAGCTCCGCGGCGATGTCGGGAACGCGGCTGTTGCGGAGATCGGGCACGTTCTCCTTGAAAGCGAGGCCCAGAATCCCGATGCGTGCGCGGCCTACCGGACGGCCCGCGGCGATCAGCAGCTTCACCAGCCTCTGCGCGATGAACCCGCCCATGCTGTCGTTGATGCGGCGGCCCGACAGGATCACCTGCGGGAGATATCCCACGGCCTCGGCCTTCGCCGTCAGATAGAAGGGATCGACGCCGATGCAGTGGCCGCCCACGAGGCCCGGCGTGAAGCGCATGAAGTTCCATTTGGTGGCGGCAGCCGCCAGCACGTCCGCGCTCCGGAGCCCCAGCCGATCGAGGATCAGCGCAAGCTCGTTCATCAGCGCGATATTGATATCGCGCTGGGTGTTCTCCAGCACCTTCGCGGCCTCCGCCACCTCGATCGAGGGCGCGCGATGGATGCCCGCGGGCACCACTTTGGCGTAGGCATCGGCAACGCGCTCGAGCGTCGCCTGGTCCTCGCCCGCGACCACCTTGACGATGTTCTCCAGCCGATGCGACCGGTCGCCGGGATTGATCCGCTCGGGCGAGTAGCCGAGCTTGAAATCGACACCGGGCTCGAGGCCCGAGGCTGCCGCCAGCGCGGGCCCGCAGACTTCGCGCGTGAGCCCGGGGTAGACCGTCGATTCGAAGACAACCACCGCACCCGGCTTCAGCGCCGGTCCGATGACGCGACAGGCGCTCTGGAGCGCGCGCAGGTCGGGCCGCCGCCGCTCATCGATCGGCGTCGGCACCGCTACGATGAAGAAGCTGGCTTGCGCGAGGTGCGCGGGATCGTCCGACAGGCGCAGTGCGCTCTGGCGGAGCGCGTCCGCCGCGACCTCTCCGGTGCGATCGACGCCGCTCCGAAGCTCGACGACACGCTCTTTGGAGATATCGAAGCCGATCACAGGCGAGAAATGCCGCGCGAAGGCAAGCGCTACCGGCAAGCCGACATAGCCGAGCCCGAGAACCGCGAAGCCGCGCTCGCTCACGCGTTCGGCCCTTCTTTCGCGAGCCGGTCGAGATAGGCGCCATACTCGGACTTGCGATAGTTGTCGGCGAGCTTCAGTAGCTGTGCCGCGTCGATGAAGCCCTGCCGGAACGCGACCTCCTCGACGCAGCCGATCTTCTGGCCCGTGCGTTTCTCGAGGGTGCGGACGAACTCCGAGGCCTCGATCAGGCTGTCGTGGGTCCCGGTATCGAACCAGGCATAGCCGCGCCCGAGCCGCTCGACCGAGAGCTTTCCAGTGTTGAGATAGGCCTTGTTGACGTCGGTGATCTCCAGCTCGCCGCGCGCCGAGGGCTTGATCGCGCTCGCGACCTTCACGATGTCGCGGTCATAGAAATAGAGACCGGTGACCGCCCAATTCGACCGCGGCGAATTGGGCTTCTCCTCGATCGAGAGCGCGCGACCTTGCGCGTCGAACTCGGCGATGCCGTAGCGCTCTGGATCGCTCACGCGGTAGGCGAAGACGGTGGCGCCGCTCGGTCGGTGCGTGGCGTTCGCCAGCATCTGGGTGAGGCTGTCGCCGTAAAAGAGGTTATCGCCGAGGATCAGCGCCGCGCCTGCGCCCGCCAGAAAATCCTTCCCGATCAGGAAGGCCTGGGCGAGGCCCTCTGGCTTCGCCTGCACCGCATAGCTGAGGTGGATGCCCCACTGCGTGCCGTCGCCGAGCAGCGTCTGGAACAGCGGCGCATCGCCGGGCGTGGTGATCACGAGGATCTCGCGCAACCCCGCGAGCATCAGCGTCGAGAGCGGATAATAGACCATGGGCTTGTCGTAGATCGGCAGCAGCTGCTTGGAGAGCGCGCGCGTCAGCGGGTAGAGCCGCGTGCCCGAGCCGCCCGCGAGGATGATGCCCTTCATCGCGTTGCGGTCTCCAACGGCCGACCCAGTCGCTCGCCGCGATAGAGCCCGCTGCGGATCGGTTCCCACCAGGCGCGGTTGTCGAGATACCAGCGCACGGTCTTCTTGAGTCCGGTCGCCAGCGTCTCGGTCGGATGCCAACCGAGCTCGCGCCGGAGCTTGCTGTCATCGATGGCGTAGCGGAGGTCGTGGCCCGGCCGGTCCGGCACGAAGGTGATGAGCCTCTCGTGCGGTCGGTGCCGCGACTGGGGCAGCGCCTCGTCGAGCAACGCGCAGACCAGTTTCACCAGCTCGAGGTTCGTGCGCTCCTCGCCGCCGCCGATGTTGTAGGTCTCGCCGACGCGCCCGCGCTCCAGCACCAGCGCCAGCGCCGCCGCGTGGTCGCCGACATAGAGCCAGTCGCGCACATTGGCGCCGGCGCCATAGACTGGCAGCGGCTTGCCCTCGAGCGCGCTCAGAATCATCAGGGGTATCAGCTTCTCCGGGAACTGCCAGGGCCCATAGTTGTTCGAGCAATTCGTGGTGACGACCGGGAGTCCGAAGGTCTTGTGCCAGGCGCGCACGAGGTGATCGGCGCCGGCCTTGCTCGCGGCATAGGGGCTATTGGGCTGGTAGGCGGTCTCCTCGGTGAAGTGCCCTTCGGCACCCAGCGAGCCGAACACCTCGTCCGTCGAGATATGGTGCAGACGGAAGTTCTGCCGCGCCTTGCCCTTGAGTCCCTCCCAATAGCCGCGCGCGACCTCGAGCAGCGTGAAGGTGCCGCCGAGATTGGTCCGGATGAAATCGTCGGGCCGGTCGATCGAGCGGTCGACGTGGGTCTCGGCCGCGAGGTGCATCACTGCCTCGGGCTCGTGCGTACGGAAGACGCGCTCGACCGCCGCGCGGTCGGCGACGTCAGCGACCTCGAGCGCGTAGCGGGCGGCGTCGGCGAGTGCGCCCAGCGGCGGGTTGGAGCCGGCGTAGGTGAGCTTGTCGAGGTTCACCACCGAATGCCCCGCGCGCAGCAGATGCCGCACGACCGAGGTGCCGATGAACCCCGCCCCACCCGTGACCAGAATCTTCGTCAACGCGTTTCCTTCGCCAACAGATCCGTCACAGCCGCGAGCCGCGGCACGACCCAGAAGTCGTCGCATCGCGCGACCTGAGGCGCAAGCGGATCATAGCGCACGAGCGTACCCACGCCCGCCGCGCGCCCGGCCTCGATATCGGTCATCTTGTCGCCCACGGTCCAGGAACGCGCGAGATCCAGGTCCAAGTCCCGCGCGGCCTGCAACAGCATGCCGGGCCCCGGCTTCCGCCAGGGATTGGCGCGGCGATAGGGTCCAACGCCCTCGGTCGGGTGGTCCGGGCAGTGGTAAACGCCAGCGATGGTTACGCCACGGCGCGCAAACTCGCCCTTCATCCAGTCCATCAGCCGGTCGAAATCCGCCACGGTGTAGTAGCCGCGGCCAATGCCGGACTGGTTGGTCGCGATGACGATGACAAAGCCGTGCGCGCCAAAAGCCGCCGTCAGCTCGAAGATGCCGCCGACGAACCGGCACGCCTCGATCCGGTGCAGGTAGCCGTCGTCCTCGTTGACGACGCCGTCGCGATCCAGAATGAGACCCCGGCGGGTCCCGACCATGGCAGGACGCTCCTTTTGCGGGCGCTGCCTACCGCAGGGCGTTCGGGAAGGCAAGGCGGCGACGCGGAAGAGCGAGCAAAGGCCTTGCTGAAATGCGGCGCAACCCTCACCCTCCCAGCGCTGACGCGCTGGGTCCCTCCCTCTCCCGGCGAGGGGCTTAACGGCCCCTCTCCCGCGATTGGGCGGGAGAGGGAGGGACCCGCGGCGAAGCCGTGGGAGGGTGAGGGTGCGAGTAAGCGGACCGAGCGACCGATGGACCTGAAAGCGTTCTACCGCGCCGAGCTCAACGAGCACGCGGCCGTGCTCCGAGACACGCTCGCGCAGTGCGAGGCGCCGTTCCTCCGCCTCGTCGAGGCCGCATTCAAATCGCTTCAGGGCGGCGGCAAGCTCCTATTCTTCGGCAATGGCGGGAGCGCCGGGGATGCGCAGCACCTCTCGACCGAGTTCACGGTGCGTTACGTCCGCGATCGCGTGCCCATCCCCGCAATCGCCCTCACCACCGACACCTCGGCGCTGACCGCGATCGGCAACGACCTCGGCTTCGACCAGCTCTTCGCGCGGCAGGTGCGCGCCCTCGGCCGGCCCGGCGACCTCGCGATCGGCATCACCACCTCCGGCAAGAGCCGCAACGTGATCCTCGCCCTCGAGGTCGCGCGGGAGCTCGGCCTCGGCGCCGCCGCCCTCACCGGAAACGACGGCGGCGCGCTCCCCGGCCTTGCGGACCCGCTGGTGATCGTGCCCTCGCGCACCACCGCGCGCATCCAGGAGATGCACATCACGCTCGGGCAAATGCTCTGCGGCGCGCTCGAGCAGAAACTGGGGCTGGTCTAGAAGCCCGTCAGCAGGGACCAGCGGTCCGGGTGCACCGCGACCACGTCGAGGGCAGTCGGGATCAGCGGCCGCTCCTCGATCGGAAGCGGCAGCAGGGCGAGCGTCGCCGGCCCGGCCCGGCCCGGGCTCCAGCGGAAACTCGCGGCGCCACTCGCCTCCTCGCGCCAGGCGAGCCGATAGAGGCCATAGCCGAGATCGCCGAGCAGGCGCAGCGGCTCGAGCATCCGCTCGACCTCGCTCTCGAGGTACCAGCTCTCGAGCACGACGACAGGCTTTGCCCGCGCGAGGCGAACCGCGCTCCCGCGCAGCACCGCGGCCTCGTGGCCCTCGACGTCGATCTTCACGAGGTCGGGGTCGGCGATGCCGAGATCGTCGAGCCGGGTCACGCGAGCCTCCCGTCCGGAGCCCGGGGGCACCACGTGCGTGAGCGCGCTGTGAAGCCCTTCCGCGATCCCCACGGTGCCCGCGCGATCGGAGAGGCCGATCGCATGACAGGTGACGCGGTCCTGAAGCCCGCAGGCCTCCACCATGGCCGCGAGCTGCCGGAAGGTGCCGGGCGCGATCTCGAAGGCGTCGACCCGCCCGCCGAAAGCCGGGTTGGTGGCGAGCAACGCCACGTAGTAACCCCAGTTGGCGCCGATGTCGTGCACCTCGCGCAGCCGAGGCGCCAGCGCGTCGATGAGCGCCGTCACCGCGGGCTCGTAACCGCCCTGCGCGATCTGACGCGCGTACTGGATGAGCGCGGTGTTGTTGAAATCGCCCGCGAAGCGCCGAGGACCGTCCGGCATCAGCAGCGCCAGCTGACCCTGCGCCGACAGCCCCAGCCGACGGCTCCAGCGGAGCGCCGAGCGCAGCAGTTTCGCGCGAAGCCTCTTCAGGCCGCGCGGCTTGCCCTCGCCGAGTTTCGCGAGCGCATGGCCGAGTGCCGGCATGTCCTCGACGGCGACGGGAGATCGCGGCTGCCGCTCCCGCAGCAGCACGGCGGACCCGCACGTGGACTCGCCGGGCTCGCGTAGGGCGCTCATCGCGCAGATTCTATCAGCCCCGCGGCAGCGCCGTCATGCTGATGTGAAGAAACCGTCAGATAACCGTCACTTACACGAGAGTTGCGGCGAAAAGCGCGCAACGATCTTGCGTTCTCTATCGCACACGCTGGCTCGCTCTGTGCACGCGCACCATGTCCTGAGTGAGCCAAGGGAGCGGCCGCGGCAAGCACCCCCGACTTGACCACGGACCGCCGGAACAAGGAGAGAGCCATGGCGAAAACGACGACCCAAGACCGGGGTCAGCGTCCCGGATTTTCGTTCGATGCGATTCCTGCCCTCGATCCCGCGAGCTTCGCGGCGAATCTGGAACCGTTCTTCCAAGCCGGCACGAAGGCACTCGACAGCTGGCGCGTCGTAAGCGAGGAGCTCTTGGAATTCGGCAAGGCGCGGCTCACGCGCAACATGGAGATGAGCCGCAAGGTCACGGAGTCCCCGAGCCTCGACAAGGCAATCGAGGCTCAGGCGGATTTCGCGCGCTCGATGATGCAGGACTACATCGCCGAAACCGGCAGGCTCGCCGAGCTCGGCTCCCGCGCCATGGCCGAGACCTTCTCCTGCTGGAAGAACGAGGCCGCGAAGACGCCGGCGGGCCGTGCCGCCGCGCATCGCATGGAAACCGAGGTCGAGGAAGCCTCCAAGCACTCAATGGCGGCGGAATAGGCAAGCCGTTTTTCCGGATCTAGAGCGCCCCTCACCCCGCCCTCTTCCTTCGGAGAGAAGGTTGCGGAGCCAAGCGACCCCCGGGTCTTAGCCCGGGGTGGGTGAGGGGGTTAGCCTTGCTGCTCCGTCGCGGCGGTGCCACTCTCGCGTCCTGCATCGATCAGCACGAGGGTGGCATGACAGAAAACGAGGACACGGCGGCGGTGCGCCGCTGGTTCGAGCGGCTGGCGGAGCATGTGCGCGCGGTCGACTTCGCGGGCGCGCGGCCGATCTTCGCTGAGGACATGATCGCCTTCGGCACCTTCACGGATTTCATGACCGGCCGCGACAAGGCGGAAGCCTCGCAGTGGCGCAACGTCTGGCCACACATCGACGAGTTCCGCTGGCGGCCGGACATGCGCGCCATCGTCTCGGCGGATCGCCTGACCGCCGTCGGCATGGGCATCTTCGACTCGACGGGCTACACGCCGGACGGCACGCCCTATCCGCGGCCCGGCCGAGCCACCGTCGCGTTCACGCGCAGCAAGATCGGCGACGAGTGGGTCGCCAACCACACCCATATGTCGCTCTTCCGCGACGTTCCCACGCGATCGCACAAGGGCAAGCTGGAGAAGGCACGATGAGCGCGGCGGCGAATGTGCCGATCGAGCGCGTCGACCACATCGGCATCCGCGTGCGCGACCTCGACCGCGCGCTCGCCTTCTACGGCGCGCTCGGCTTCGCGCTCCACCACAA
Organism: Allostellaceae bacterium; assembly: GCA_035280245.1. GTDB lineage: Bacteria > Pseudomonadota > Alphaproteobacteria > ATCC43930 > CGMCC-115725 > DASZHJ01. The sequence goes on along the minus strand of DATEGF010000312.1, from coordinate 5,048 downwards.
GGTGACCTTCGACGCCGTCGCCATCATCAAGAACCGCGCGGGCGTCGAGATCAACCTGATCATCAACGCCAACGCCGGCGACCCCGGGAAGAACATTTTGATGGACGTGCCGGAGAAATACGCGGGCTACACGCACGTGGCGCTCCGCGTCGCTTCGATTGCCGACACGCTCGCCGCTCTAGAGGCGCACGACATCAAGATCACACAGGGTCCCGTGAAATTCGGTGAGGACGGCGGCGTCTCCGTCTTCATCCGCGACCCCGACCGCAACGTGATCGAGCTCCGCGGTGCCGACGCCAGAGACGTCGACGGCGTGACGCAGTACGTGCCTTAGGCGAAGGGCGCGCCATCGCAGGGTGCGACGTGACAGAGCGTCGGCTCGGCGCCGCGGATCGCGGGTCCGTATTCGCGCGCGATCTCGTGGAGCGTCACCGGCGTCTTCTGATAGAAGCGCCGCACATGCGGCTCGGCGAGCCAGCGCGCAAGCATCGGAAAGTCTCGCTCGGACAGCGCCCGAAACCCGATGACAGGAGCCACGGTGTTATCGCTTCGGCGCAACCCCGACATTGTCGATGAGCCGGGTCTTTCCGAGCCACACCGCGCAGAGGATCCGGCCCGGACGATCGAGGCGCTCGAGCGGCCTCAAGGTCTCGGCATCGGCGACGTCGATGTAATCGATACTGGTGAAGCCCGCGGCGCGCACCGTCTCGAGACCGGCGGCGCTCACCTCGGCGATGCCCTCGCCCGCCTCGATCCGTCGCGCCATCTCCGCGAGCGTGCGATAGAGCGCGGGTGCCACGGCGCGCTGCCCGGGCGTCAGATAGACGTTGCGGGAGGAGAGCGCCAAGCCGTCGCTCTCGCGGACGGTGGGGACGCCCTCGACCGCGACGGGGATGTCGAGGTCGCGCGCCACGCGGCGGATCACCTGCAGCTGCTGGAAATCCTTCTCGCCGAACAGCGCGACGTCGGCCTGGCTCTGGAGCAGCAGCTTGCTGACCACGGTCGCGACACCCGCGAAATGGCCGGGCCGGAACGGGCCGCATTGGCGCTCGGCGATCGGACCGGGATCGACGGAGGCCGCAAAACCGCCGGGGTACATCTCCGCGACGTCCGGCGCGTAGAGCAGGTCGCATTTGGCGCCCGCCAGCAGCGCCGCGTCACGGGCCTCGTCGCGGGGGTAACGGGAGAAATCCTCGTTGGCCCCGAACTGCGTCGGATTGACGAAGAGGCTCGCCACGACGCGTGGACAGAACGTGCGGCCGCGCTCGACCAGCGCCAGATGGCCGCGATGGAGCGCGCCCATGGTCGGCACCAGCGCCACGCGCTCACCGGCGCTCCGCCACCCGCTCACCACGCGGCGAAGCTCGCTGACCGTGCGGACGGTCGGTAACGGCCCTCGAGGCGCTGATGCGATCATGCTGCACTGCGATGTAACCGCTCGGCGAGCGGCCGGCAAGGGCTTCGAGCGCGTCCGTTGACGGGTCGGAATATTGGCCCTAAACTCTTGTATCTTCTCGGTTTTGGAGCACTGCATGTCGACCGTCTCGCGCCGTCGCTTCCTCTCCACCTCCGCGCTCACCGGCCTGGGAGCCGGTGCCGCGTTGCTTGCGGGCAAGCCCGCCACGGCCTTCACACAGAAGGCGATGGATGCCGAGACGCACAAGCTCTACGCGAACGCCTGCGGCGGACTCGAGGCGAAGGCCTATCACCAGGAGCTGCTCGCGGAGGCGAAGGCGCAGCTGCCAAGCGGCATCAGCGACGCCGAGATCGAGGCAGCGATCTCCTCGCTGACCTGCCCGATCTGCGGTTGCCGGCTCGTCGGCTGAGCGCCGCCAGATGGAGCTGCATCTTTCGACCTGGGAAGAGGTCGAGGCTTATCTCAAGCGCTCGAAGGGCGTCATCCTGCCGATCGGCTCGACCGAGCAGCACGGCCCCAACGGCCTGATCGGCACCGACTGGATTTGCGCGCAGGCGATCAGCCGCGGCGTCGCCGAGCAAACCGGCGCGCTGGTCGGCCCTACCATCAATGTCGGCATGGCGCAGCATCATCTCGCCTTCACGGGCTCGATGACGCTCCGGCCCTCGACACTGATCGCGATGATTCATGACTACGTCACGTCGCTGGCCCGTCACGGCTTCGAGCGCTTCTATTTCATCAACGGCCACGGCGGGAATGTCGCGACCACAACCGCGGCTTTTTCCGAGGTCTACGCCACCGCCTCCATGCGGCCCGGCACCAACGCGCCCTCGGTGCGCTGCCGGCTCAAGAACTGGTGGGAGGGCCCGGGCGTGAAGGCGCTCTCCAAGGAGTTGTTCGGTGACCGCGAGGGCAGCCACGCGACGCCGAGCGAAGTCTCGGTCACCTATTACGTCCATCCAGAGGCGATCAAGAAGCGCGAGATGGGACCGATCGGCCCCAAGGGTCGCGACTTCGCCGACGCCGACGACTATCGCCGCCTGTTCCCCGACGGCCGCATCGGCTCCGATCCCTCGCTCGCGGCGCCCGAGCACGGCAAGCGCTTCGTCGCGGCGGCGGTCAAGGACATCAGCGAGGATTACCAGCGCTTCCTCGGTCAGGCGTGAGCGCCGCGACGGATACCGGCCTCGCCGAGCGCATCGAGGGAATCCACGCGGAGACCTGGCCCGCGATCGAGACTTGGGACTACGACGGTTGGCAGCTGCGCTTCGCGCGCGGCTATACGCGGCGGGCCAATTCCATCAGCACCGCCGGGCCCGGCACGCGACCGCTCGAGACCAAGATCGCGGCCTGCGTCGCCGCTTACGAGGCGCGCCACATCGCGCCGGTGTTTCGCCTCCCGAGCACCGCCGAGATCGGCGAGATCGATGGCGTGCTGGAGCACCAGGGCTATGTCAAGGCCGACAAGACGAGCATCCGCGTGGCGTCGCTCGATCAGCCGCTGCCGCCGCGCGGCGACGATGTGAACATCGCGCGGCAGCTCACCGACGAGTGGCTCAATCACCAGATGACCTGGAACGGCCTCGATCCCGATCGGCGCGGCGCCTTCGCCGCCATCGCCGGCGGCATCCGGCGCCCCAGCGCTTTCGCGCTGCTGTGGTCGGGCGCCGTCGCGGTCGCCGCGGGTCTCGCGGTCCGGCAGGGCGATCTCCTCTGCCTCCACTCGATCATCACCGCGCCGACCCAGCGCGGCCGAGGCTTCGGCCGTGCGCTGACCCGTGGCCTCCTGCGCTGGGGCCAGACTCACGGTGCGACGCTCGCCTGGCTCCAGGTGGTGAAAAGCAACGCGCCGGCGCTCCGGCTCTACAACGCCCTCGGCTTCGGCCGCGAGATCTATCGCTATCACTACCGCGCACGGCTGGGCGACGCGGTCAACCCGGCCCCAGGAGGCACTTCCGCAGCGACGCCACCAGCCCGCTCATGAGGTCGAAATAGAGATCGGGTCCGGGTTTCAGCGCGCTCCCCTCGGGGTCGAGGGTGCCGGTGCGCACGCCGAGGCCATCGGCGACGGCATCGAGCAGCGACTCTGGCGCATCCGGCTCGCCGAAGACGCAGCGCGCACGGCTGAGCTTGATCTGATGGCGCACCGCCTCCATCCGGAGCGGACCCGGCGCCTCGCCGCTCGCGCCCAGCACGGCGCCCGCCGCGGAGAGCCGGTAGTGCTGCTCGACATACTGATAGTTGTCGCGATAGACCAGGAAGCGCCAGCTCGCGACCGGCGAGAGCTGCTGCTGAAAGGACCCGTCGAGCGCATCGAGCCGCGCATAGAGTTTCGCGGCGTTCGCGGTATAGCGGGCGGCATGCGTCGAGTCCGCGGCGCCGAGGCGCGCCGTCACCATCGCCACGATGGCCCGCGCATTGCGCGGATCGAGCCAGAGATCGCCATCGGTCTCGAAGGTGGTGCCGGAACCGACGGGCGCGTCATCCTCGAGGCTCCAGGCGCCGCCGGTGCGTGCGGGCCGGAGCACGATGCCCGGTCCCTCCGAGACCGCCACCACCTCAGTCGCGCCCGCCACCGATGCGAGCGGGTGGGCCAGATTCCGCTCGAGCATGGACCCAATCCAGAAGACGAGACGCGCCTTGGCCAGCTGCTGGGCGACGCCGGCGGCGGGCGTGTAGTCGCGGGCGCGTGCCGTGCCGGAAATCAGCAGATCGGGCTTGCCAATCCCCGACATCACCGCCGCGACCAGCGAATGGAGCGGCTTCACCGTGACAGTCACCGAGGGTGCCACGTCGCCGGCGGCGTGCGCCGCCATGCTTGGAATGAGAGCGCCGATGAGCGCTAGCCATGGAGCAATCCGCGACATCCGGGGTCAGCCTTGCGGTGCGATCGTCAAGCCAATACCGTAGCGTGCGGCGTCATCGGGAGTCGATGCAACCATGAGCAAGCGTGCCCTCGGAGCGGCGGTCGCGGCGCAGGGCCGGTTCCATACCGACCGGCACAATCACGAGAGCTGCGTCGAGACCGCGCTCGATCGCGCGGCGACGCTCTGCGCCGAGCGTGGCGCGCGATTGACCGATCTACGCCGTGACGTCTTGGCGCTGGTCTGGGAGGGGCACGCGCCCGTCGGTGCCTATCACATCCTCGACGCGCTGAAGCGCCGGCATCCCGGCGCGGCGCCGCCCACGGTCTATCGCGCACTGGAGTTCCTGAGCGAGCAGGGCCTGATCCACCGCATCGAGTCGCTCAATGCCTACGTCGGCTGCGACCGGCCGGACCAGCGGCACGTGAGCCAGTTCCTGATCTGCGAGCGGTGCAACGCCACGGCTGAACTGGATGATCCCGCGATCGCCGCCGCCGTCGCCCGCCGCGCCGGCGATCTCGGGTTCGCCGTCGCCGGCCAGACCATCGAGGTCCGTGGCCTCTGCCCAAGGTGTCGCGAGACAGCCTTGGCCTAGACCAGCGTCGTCTTGATCTGAATACCGCCCTTGAGGGCGCGCGTCACCGGTGTCTTCTCGGCGATCTCCGCGCAACGCGCGCGCTGCTCGGCGTCGAGTGACCCGCCGAGCGTCAGCGAGCGATCGATGTGCGGCGCGCGCGCCGCGCCCTCGCCTTCCCAACGGAAGGCGA